>JAFVDW010000011.1 GCA_017478245.1 Lachnospiraceae bacterium | reverse complement strand
GTCACACCCCTTGCGGGTGTGTGGATTGAAATAACACCGACATGGTACGGGCAATTCAAGACGGCGTCACACCCCTTGCGGGTGTGTGGATTGAAATCCGATATGTGGATTATGCCTTTTGACAAATCCCGTCACACCCCTTGCGGGTGTGTGGATTGAAATATGATATTCTCTCCTTTACAATGATTTTTAACTGCTTTTTCTGCAGTTCGGAAATCGCGAAAGCAGGAGTCGAATCTGCGACCCTTGTAATATAAAACAGGTGAGCCGCCACACTCGTTTCGCAGTAACATAAAAGAGCCTAACTAAACCAGTTGTACTGATTTACTAGGCTCTCGGCTCTTTAATGTTATATTAATTTCTTTTTTACATCCCTTGCAATATGCCGGGAAATTTCTCAATTCCGTTTTTGTATAACGTTTGATAAAATGCGGATAACCACATTTGGGACATGACACCCAAAACGACTGCATTATAACCACCTCTTTGTTATAATCGTTATTTATGTTTCGCGCGTCTATTATAACAGTGGATTATGTTATTTGCAAGTAAGAAATTTATAATAAAACCTTGTATAGAATTATACATTTGTGATATACTTTAATTAATAAAAGAGGTTGGTCGTTGTTTTCGTGAATTCTCTTTTGAGATGTGACGGCGTGTCAGCCTCTTTTTATTTTCTCGCAAATACCTTGACTATTTTATATTCTCGCACGAGAACAAGTTCTTCCACAAACATTGTGTCTTTTGACCAGAATATCCTATCAATTTGACTATTGATTACTTCGTCGGTTAAAGGGAACTCTGTGAGATCAAGGATAAATCGTTTGGTTTGTCTCTTAGCTTTCTTTACCCTGTTGAAAATGGTGTTCTCTGTAGCCTGATCCGTGAGAGTTTTTAGGTCATACCTGTGTTGATTAAAAAATAATCCGGTGTGGAGATATTGGCAGGATTGTTGATTCGCGGTACCATATATATTTCTCCTCCAACTTGTCTTTCCAACATTTCCGCGATTTGCTTTTCATGTTCTGACCACATTATGTCCATCAATCTTATATGTAACACCGTTGATAGTGTATTCCAGTAGGTCTTTTACTTCATGACTGTTTGGTGTTGCATTTGAAATCCACTTTTCCGTTATATCTTTGTAAGCAACCTCTCTTTCCTTCTTTTTCAAGTTTTTCTCAGGTATTACTGATGCTTCAAACCCATTCCACGCCTTTGTCTTTTTCAGCTCAGAGGTACCACATTCATATCGTAGCCGCTCGGATTTATCTTTCACCTTGCACTTCTCGCAGAAATCATAGTATTGGCTCGTTTTGCGCTTGATTTTGTCTTGTATTTGAGTGGTATCCATATTGAGAGCCTTAAGTGCCTCTTTTTCCTTTTTTAGGGCTCTCACAGCACGCTCCATGGCGCGCATCTTTTGTGTCATGGCGTAATAGTCGTAAGTTCTCTCTCCTATGGTGACCGGTTTGGGTTCCGGGTTTTTGGTCGGCAGTGAGGATGCACCCTCAAACCAAACATAATGATTATGCCGGCAGTTGTAGCCATTTAGCCCCAGAGGGTCATTCTCCCTGCTTCCATCTACACTATATCCGGTAGCATACCATAACGACATGATTCTGTCTTGTCCAATCCTTTTTGCCTCTTTGGAGTAATTGGTACCGTCTTTGATAAAATATACCTTCCCTTGCCACTGTTCATGATTTGCATGTCCTATCCCCTCGTTTCGCGCTCCCCAATGCTCTGACACATATACCAGATTTTCTCCTGTGTTGATAATATTTTGGTCTGTAATCTTGGCAGCAAGCTGATGCGCTCCGGTTCTGAGTGCCAGTCGCACCGCCGTATCCAACTGCATAGAGTAGCCGGATGCAAAATCAATGGAGCGCAATCCCGACTGTGCCAGATTGTGGATAGTCTCTTCTAAGACCTTTTCTTCGCTAAAGCTGCCGGAGCATACTTTTATAAGTGCTTTGTCATCGCTTCTGCCAATTTTGCCAGGTATGAATCATCAGTCAACTTCTTGCTCCCTCCTCCCAGATGGAGAGGTCGTTTGCTTATGACATTTTAGCTGTTCCGGACATAACCTCTTTGGTTGCCCAGAATGCCTCTATTTCAATCTGCTTTAGGAGCTCCTGTACTTTTTTCTTGTGTTCCAGTGTGTTTTCTGCCACGGATTTCTGGAAATCCTTATCCGCCTGCAGCATCTTTAGGGCTTTCGATCTGATTCGGGTCGGGCTATAGCCTGGCTCGCGCATGGCTATGTCACACCCCTTGCGGGTGTGTGGATTGAAATACCAAGTTCAAGCGTACTCTTAATCACAAAAAAGTCACGCCCTTTGCGGAGGTGCGAGCTGTCAGAAGGACAATAAATACCTTATCATTTATGTTGGCTGTGTGAAAGATTAAATTCTACTTGTGACGTAATTCTACCCAGATATGAAAAAAGAGGAATTTAACTTTTTACTTCAGTTAGAGATAATGAGCAGTTATATTCAGCAAATAATCACCTAAAAAATGAGATTAAAGATACCAAAAAACAAATTGAGGATTTCCCCATAATGTGTTACCATGTAAGAAATGAATTTTACACTGAAATTATCATTAAAGGAGACGTATTATGGGCGTGCAGAAATTTAACCTTGAAACCTATGCGGCACTGGCAAGGGCGGCAGTGGGGGAAGGCATCGTACTGATTAAAAATGAGGGTGGGGTACTTCCTCTCGTCGGTAACAAAAAAGTAGCACTGTTTGGGCGGACACAGTTCAATTATTATAAAAGCGGAACTGGTTCCGGAGGCTTAGTGAACACCAGATATGTGACCGGCATTTATGAGGCGCTGGAGGCGGATGAAGAAATTGAACTGAATGAGACTGTTCGTAAGGCGTATGAGGAGTGGATTGTTGACCATCCTTTTGATGTGGGACAAGGCTGGGCACAGGAGCCCTGGTTTCAGGAGGAAATGCCACTGACAGAAGAGCTGGTGGATGAGGCTGCTGCAGAATCTGACTTGGCTGTAATTATTGTAGGACGTACCGCAGGAGAGGATAAGGATAGCAAGGCGGAGGCAGGAAGTTACCTGCTCACCGATATTGAGTATGATATGTTGAAAAAGGTATGTGGGCGTTTTGAACGTACCGTAGTGCTTTTGAATGTGGGCAATATTATTGATATGAAGTGGATGGAGGAAGTGAATCCTTCCGCTGTGCTCTATGTATGGCAAGGCGGTCAGGAAGGCGGTAACGGAGTGCTGGATGTGTTGAAGGGGACGATTGCTCCTTCGGGGCGTTTGACAGATACCATTGCTTACAATATAGAAGATTATTTTTCTACTGCGTATCATGGTGATCCGGAGCGCAATGTGTATGTAGAGGATATCTATGTTGGGTATCGCTATTTTGAGACTTTCGCAAAAGAGAAAGTAATGTTTCCATTCGGTTTTGGTTTGTCCTACACCACGTTTGACAGAGCGCTTGTGTCTGCTGAGGTGACCAAGGAGGAGGTGACGCTGCAGATTCAGGTCACCAATACCGGTGACGCGGACGCAAAGGATGCTGTGCTAGTATATGTAGAGGCACCGCAGGGCAAGTTGGGAAAAGCTGCACGCGCGCTATGTGCTTTTGATAAAACGCAAAATCTGGCATCGGGAGAAAGTGAAATTTTGACACTCCATGTGTCCAAATATGAACTGGCTTCTTATGATGACAGCGGAATCACCGGGAATAAGAGTAGCTATGTTTTGGAAGAGGGGGCGTATCGTTTTTATCTCGGTGGAGATGTGAGAGAGGCGAAAGAAGTATTTGAATTTACGCAGGATGGCTTAGAGGTGTTCGAAACCTTGCAGGAGGTAATGGCTCCAGTGATGAATTTCAAGCGGTTGAAACCGACAGCGACAGAGGGGACAAATTATGAGATTACCTTCGAGGAGGCGCCGACCAGAACCATTGACCCTATGGAGCGGAGAAAGGCAAACCTTCCTACGGAATTAAAATACACTGGAGATAAGGGATTCAAACTGGAAGACGTGAGAGCGAGTATGGCGACCATGGATCAGTTTGTAGCACAACTGAGTGATGATGAGCTGATGACAATGGTGCGTGGCGAGGGAATGTCGCCGGCAGGCGTGACACCGGGAATTGCCGGTGCTTTCGGTGGTGTGAACAAAGCTTTGCAGAAGTACGGAATTCCCAAGGCAGGATGTTCGGATGGACCCAGTGGAATTCGTATGGACTGTGGAACCAAGGCATTTGCTATGCCGAATGGTACTTGTCTGGCTTGCTCTTTTAATGAGAAATTGTCGGAAGCACTTTATGAATATGAAGGCATGGAGCTGCGGAAGAATCATGTTGATACCTTGCTGGGACCGGGCATGAATATTCACCGCAATCCTTTGAATGGCAGGAATTTTGAATATTTTTCAGAAGATCCGTTGGTGACCGGAAAGATGGCGTCGGCGCAGTTAAAGGGTATGCAGAAATATAATGTGACCGGTACAATCAAGCATTTCGCCTGCAACAATCAGGAGTTTATGCGTTCTGTGGTGGATTGTGTGGTATCCGAGAGAGCGCTCAGAGAGATATATTTGAGAGGGTATGAGATTGCGGTCAAAGAGGGCGGCGCATTCCTGATTATGACCAGCTATAATCGTATCAACGGTATTCATGCTGCAAGCAATTACGACCTGTTGACTACAGTACTGCGCGGTGAGTGGGGCTTTGGCGGTGCGGTCATGACTGACTGGTGGGCGCAGGGTAATGAAGAAGGCGAGAAGGGTCAGGTGGCGCATACTGCCGTGATGGTGAGGGCACAAAATGATCTGTACATGGTTATGCCGGATGCGGGTCTGCCTACTGCGCAGGACACTTCTAAAGAAGGGGTGGAGAATGGTACTGTGACCCGTAGCGAGTTGCAGCGGACTGCGAAAAACATCTGTGGTGTACTGTTAAAGCTGCCGGCATTGCAGTTTATGTTGGGGGAGAAGACGCCTCTTGATATGGAACTGGATGCTATGAAGGATCAGGAATTGGATGGCGATGGAGAGATGCGTGAGGTCTCCGAGAGTGACGAAGAAGGGGTGTTCTACATCGTATCTCCGGATGGCGCAGAAAGTGCTGTAGCCATGGATACCTCCAAAGGAGCCTCCAATTTGTATCAGTTGAATGCAGGTGGCGGGCGTTACAGACTAACGATAGAGTGTTATGTAGAAGGCATCAGCGAACTGGCACAGGTTCCCCTGTCTGTATTCAAGGAGCATGAACTGTTGAAGACAATTACGCTGACCGGCAAGGATACTCAGGTACATACAGAGGTGATTGAGCCGGTAGATGCGATTAACACTACTTTCTTCCTGAAGTTCTACTTTGGACAGGGCGGCATGAAGATCAAGTCCTGTAAGCTAGAGCGCGTGATGAGTCAGGAGGAAATGATGAACAGGATTAGAGAATTTAGAGAGAACGGAACAGCTTTCTAAATTGAGTAAAATATACCGAAAATGGTACTTTAGGGAAACTCCCAAAGGCAACTTTGGGAGTTTTTGTATAAAAACACTGAAAAAACATGCTGTTTCGTGAACTTTTTGGGAAACTTTTCGCGCTTACTCCTATTGACTTCCTAGACGATGAGTGATAAACTTGCTAACTGTAGAATATTTTATTACGAATTTAAGCCAATGGAGTTGGCTAGCTGATGTAATCAGCTTTATCATCGTAAGAATGCAACGGAGGGCATGTTAAGATGATTATGGGAGCAGTGCTGACCTATCCGGGTTCTGTGGATAATTACAGCGAGTTAAGGGCAAACAATTTAAGAACAGAGCATGCAGTGGCGTACAGTGAAGCTTATTCTGCAGATGAGCAGGCAAAGTTGGCTGTTGAGCAGGGCTTGGCTGCCGGGAACGATTCTATTCAGGATGCCGAGGTAGTTCCATTTCCTGCAGCTTTACAGAGGTCGGTGCGGGATTTCTATCAGGGCGCTGTACAGCAGACGAACAGTAGCAGAGAGGTATATCAGTCACTGTTGATGAGGGAGAATGCGACTACAGGTACTACAGAAGCAAATGTACAGTTAGCGGAGATTAAAATTGGCGCGAATGCCAAGAGTAGCGATGAGAGGGAGGAGCGAAGTGTATTTTTTGATCCGACCGTACTTGCTCAGAGAGTGAAGGAAAGCAGAGATTTTCTGACCGGCAAGATCGCCGTTGGCGGTAGCTTCGATGTGATTGAATAATATAAATATAGCGAAAGGCAGCTCTGAAGGGCTGCTTTTTGTATGCGGAAGCTCTTAGGAGTGTGTTGGTGAAGTAATAGCCGGAAGCTGTACGAAATAACATCTGAAATGGTGACTAGCCACTGCTTCGGAACTATTTTAGATGTTCTTCCGTATAGTTTTGTGACTTGTCAAAGAGTTTCGCAAACGCCTGGAGATTTCTATAAAAAATGAGGAGTGAAAAAGTATGAAGAAAAGTATGAAATGGCTTGCACCGGTTATGATGGTGCTATTGTTGGGAATGGCAGCCTGCGGTAAGCAGGAAAGCGTTAATTCGACGAGCTCCGTTACGGACTCAGATGCAGTGGAAGAGGCTGTGACAGATGGGGATGCAGGTGCGGATACGACGGCGGTTGGCGGTGCGCATCATGTGGAGATTACCGTGGAGAATTATGGAACCATCAAGTTGGAGTTGGATGGCGACACGGCACCGATCACGGTGGCTAATTTTGTGAAGCTAGCGAAGGATGGATTTTATGATGGGTTGACTTTCCATCGTATTATGGATGGCTTCATGATTCAGGGCGGTGACCCTAACGGCAATGGTACGGGAGGCGCTGAACAGAATATCAAGGGTGAGTTTGCGGCAAACGGTGTGGAGAATCATATTTCACATGTAAAGGGTGTCATCTCTATGGCAAGAGCGCAGGACCCTGATAGTGCCAGCTCCCAGTTCTTTATCATGGTGGCAGATGCGGACTATCTGGACGGACAGTATGCCGCTTTCGGTCATGTGACAGAAGGAATGGAGATTGTAGAGCAGATTGCCAAGGATGCCAGACCTATTGATGGTAATGGAACGATTCCGGCAGACGAGCAGCCGGTGATCACCAGTGTCGTGGTTGTAGATTAAGTCCTATCAGTAAATCGTAGTTGTTTGGCTTGAATGAAAGAACATATTAGGCATTTGCAAAACGTATATAATTGTTCATGGAAATGTACATAGGGGTTGCCCTGAAGCAAGTTGTCAAGGAAATATTCATCAATTTGAAAAGAATTTGTGGGAAATTGGCTCGATTGAGCCGAATAGAAAAAAGGGGAGAGCGAGACATTACATATCCCACACTCCCCATGATGGATTTGTTAAACTGTTTTTGGCATAGCCAATTCTTTTACTTTCTCGACCGATAATTCCATTGCATTGGCTATTTCCTCAAATGATAATTTCCCAAGCTTCAACAAATTCATTGCGGATTGGATTTTTGTCCGCTCTGCGGTTTCGTTTCTCATATCTTCCATAACCTTGCACATCGTTGCCACTCCTCTCTCATCTTCCTTGAAATACCTTGCCCTGTCTGCTAACTGTTTGAAATGCATATCATCAGGGTTTGTGCAAAAGAAGTCATGCATTAACTTTCCTAATTCCGTTGCACGATTCTTATCTGCTCCGTTTACATAGATGATATGCTCGCCATCGTTAAACGACTTTCCTGTAGTGATGATTTGTCTGTCTATAATATATATCGGCTCGTTATCACCAATTACATCATTTTCGGTAATGAAAATCACATAGGTTTCGGGCAAATCCTTAAAATCATCATTCGGTTTTAATAAATGTGCGTCAAGAATACTCGAATGATACCTCGCTCTTTTAGGATCAGCACCTTTGTCTGCTCGCTGTATTTCTATATCAAGCTCTGCATTGTCTCCGTCCGTTGCGTCGATGTCAAGCCATATATCACGCCCCAACAAGTTCTTCATGACCTTCTGCGTCTTGACGCTCTTGACAGATAAATTAGGCTTATTAAGAATTATGCGCAGAATGAGCTCCGTCCCCTCGATGTTGTCATCAAAGCAGGCGTTCATAAAGTCATCGTCGATCAGACGAAAGCCTCTTAGCCTCTGTAAGTCCTCTTGGTGCTGTTGCTCTTTATTCATTGTTTTATCACCCACTTCCTCATATTCATGATACGGCAAAGCACGCCCAATTTCAATGATTTTTGAAAATTTCCATAACTTTCCAAAAGGCAGGGAGCGGTCAATAGTTCCCGCTCTTGATATCCCTCGTGGGTCTACGGCAAATCTTGTCCGATATTATTTCCCTGCTCGTGCACATTTTCCGCATTGTCGGGGTGGTCTGCTCTGCCGTGTTTTCAGATGCTCCCTGTTGTTGGTTATTTGACTGTTGACAAATATATCGCCATCTGATATATTATAGATATGATATATCAGATGGCGATATATTGATGTATCAGAGAATATAGATTTTGAGCTTAAAGAAAGTCGCAAACGCCTAAAGGCTCAAACGGAAAGAGAGGAAAAGAATATGTCGGAAAAGGATATGCCGCTTACCGAGGCGGTCTACTATATTCTGCTTGCGCTGCGCCGCCCGAACCATGGTTATGGAATTATACAAGAGGTGGAAGAGCTGACAGAAGGACGTGTGGTGTTGGGAGCGGGCACGTTGTACGGCGCCATTCAGACTATGCAGAAGAAGGGATGGATAACGCTTTACAGCGTGGATACGGAGTCCAGAAAGAAAAAGGAATATGTGATTACAGAGTTGGGCAGAGAGGTATTCGCAGCAGAGAGAACCAGACTGGGAGAACTGTTGGAAAATGCAAAGCTGATGGATGAGCAGATGTAGATTGCAGGCAAAAATGCTTGTATGTATAACAGAAAATGAATTGTCAAACAGGAGGAAAATAAAATGTATAAATTCAGATTGTACTATGATAAGGATGCAGAGACCGAATGGTTGAATGAACTGGCTGCCCGGGGATGGGCTATGAAACGCTTTTTTGCCGGACTTTATTATTTTGATAAGAGTGAACCCGGTGAATATATTTATCAGGTGGATTTCGGAGATAAATTCGGTGGTGTGTCGGATGAATATCGGAATTTCATGCAGGAGATGGGCGTGGAGATCGTGCAGAATTGGGGCTATTGGATTATCCTGCGCAAGAAGGCGGCGGATGGAGCGTTTGAATTGTACACGGATGCGCAGTCTGCTATGGAGCATTATCTCAAGATTCGTAAGATGTTCAAGGTTGTTACCATACTGATGCTGCTGTGCTTCTTTTTCGAACTGTTTGCAGGTGTGACGGGTGTCTGGATTGGATATGTGGCGGCTATTTTTATCGGGCTGATGTTGCTCATGATGGTGAATACGGTGTTGCAGCTTAACAATACCATTGCAGAATTGGAGGAGCAGCAGACGGGGATTGCATCGAAGATGCGTAATCGAAGTGTATCGCCCCTGCTTTCCGTGGGACTTTTGATGAATGTAGCGGCATTGTGCATCCGTGAATCTGTGTCGGCACCGATTCACCGGGCAGTGCAGCTTCTGGCAATCGTAACTATGGTTGTCGGGTTATATTTGACGGCAAGGGGGAAGAGCAAAAATAAATGAGAATAAGTGCAACCACCGGTTACTGGAAAACACCCATTTTGCAACCGGGCGTTTCTTGTCAGATGTCATGCAATATGATAAGCTGAGAATAATCGTATTCGGGAGGGTGAGGCAGGATGAAAAAAATAGCATTACAATCTGAGAAAACAGAGTACTCCGGTGCAGTAGGATTGATAGCAGGTCTGATTTTCGTGATTCTGCCGATTGTATTTGTGTTTTCCGCCGGTGGCTTATCGTGCTACCGTGGTCGTCAAAAGACCGGGAATGAGTGGCGGTACCCATCTGAGATTCCGCGTTATTGGCGCAAAAGGCAGATTACAGGAGGATACCTTTGCGGGAGACACGATGGAGGTTGTACCTTTCGAAAAAGGGGATACGGTGGTAATCTATGTCAAACGAGCCACCTGGCGTCTGCGCGCCGTAGCGGAAGATAGAGGGCAGTCGGTGCAAAATGTTGCCCTTACCATGTCCACCGGTGGTTTTATGAATGTATTATTGGGAGTCATGACGATTTTATTTGTCGCAATTATATTGCAAAATGCGTTTGTGATGGTTCTAAGTATCGCGAAGGGTGATTTGCAGGTGGGCGGCAATGTGGGAAATATGCTGCAAGCCGGTGTCATGCTGTATATTGCGCTCAAGGTGTGGAAAGCAATCGAGAAAAAGAAAGAGGAACGCAGTCTGCAGCATTTGGAGACTGTGAAACTGCGTACCGGCAGAGGTCCGGATAAAGGAGTGGAATCTCTGCCACAGCAGATGACCACTCAGCAAAGCTTTCGCATTCATGCGGCTCCGGGAGAACAGCTTTCAGGGGATGCAGGTTGGAGATTGGAGGATGACAATGGTGTCCTGTTATACATGCTGCGGGAGGATATAACAGATCAAACTCGTATACTGATATTGGATAGCGAACAGAATGGAGCAGGCTTCCTAAAGCGTTCGACTGCTTCAGAGAATAAATTCATTGTACATCTGGAGGGAGAGGATGGTTTCTCACTTGTAAGAAAAAGTGAAAAAACGAAGAATTATGAGGTATCCGGATTGGATTATTCTCTGGAGATCGATGGGGAGCTTGCCAAGCGCTGCAAACAGGACGTGGGGTGGGTGCTTCGGAATTTTGAGGGAGAGGCTGTGGCTGAAATGACCGCTCAGCGTCAGGATATCATGCACTGGAAGACGTTGAGACAGCTATCTGTAAAAGTGCTTCCCGGACAGCAGAATAATATTTATATCATGTTTCTGGCTGCTTGTGTGATGGTGCAGGGAGTTGGAAGCACTTTCCAGACAAAGGAAAACCAGGAGGAGCAAGAGGTATCTATTCTGGATGTAGATATGGACGAGCTGGAGCTGAATCATATGCTTGGGCGTGTCCATATCAGATGATTATAGTGTCTCTTTGTTAATCTCTCCGTTTTCGATCATTGCAATCAGTTCTTCTACCACGTCACCGTTGAGCTGTGTGCCACTTACCCGTCTCAGCTCTGCGATGACATCTTCGATAGCCATTTGTTTTCTGTAGGGTCTGGTGGAGTACATGGCATCAAAGGTATCTGCCACAGCGATAATCTGTGCGGTCAAAGGAATCTCTTCGGCAGTCACGCCGCGGGGATATCCTTTTCCGTCCAGTCGTTCATGGTGGTAGCCGGCACCGATGGCGAGCTGAGGCATAATCTTGATGTCCTTTAATATCTCGTAACCCTTCTGTGGATGCTGCTTCAAGACGGCATATTCCTCGTCGGTCAGCTTGCCCGGTTTACCCAGAATATTGTCAGGGATACTGATTTTCCCAATATCGTGCAGGAGAGCAATGTTGTAGGTTTCCTTCACGTCCTCCGCAGAGTAGCCCATTTTCTCAGCAAGCATGCTGGAATATTTTGCCACGCGGAAGGAGTGACCATTGGTATAAGTATCCTTCACATCGATACATTTTGCGAAAGCATGGATTATCTGGTCTATGAAAATCTCGTTCTCTTCTTTCTTGGCAATCAGAGCTGCGGTCTTTTTGCGTACAATCGCCAAGGCGCTTAATGCTGCAGCCGTTGCAATCAGTAAACCCAACACCAGCCAAAAACTCACATATTCGTGAATGGCTTTTTCTTTTACCAACGTCACGGAGATGGAATTCTCCTCCTTGCCGGTCAGGGTGTTGATAATGCCCAGATGGAAGGTGTAGGTTCCGCCTTTTAAGTTCGTGTAGGTGGCGGGCTCCATATCCTGCTTGGAGACGGTGGTCTCTTCATCATCAAAGCCTTCCAGATAGTATATCATGCGTGGATTTTTCAAGGAATAGGTTAGCGCATAACCATAAATGGTAAGACGCTTGCAGTTGGCGGGGATGTTCACCTTTTCCCCTTCATGCAAAGTTACCAGTTCACCGTCAAGCTCTACAAAAGGCACTGTCAGCTTCATTTCTTCACTCTGTTCCGTGGCATCATTGATATTGACAAGACTCACTCCTGTGGTGCCTGCAATGAACAGGTTGCCATCCGCATCAATGGCGCTTCTGGAGTTGGCGGTTGCCACACAGGGCAGTCCGCATTTGGTGTCATAGAGCGTGTATTCCGGAGTCGTGTCTTCCAATAGGTTATCTACGCCGGTCACATAGATGCCATTGCTGCTTAACACCCATGCACCGCCGGCATTATCAAAGTAAATATCGAAGTTGTTGGAGTAGGGGAAGTGATTGATCGTGGTAATCTTCTCGTCCTTCATATAGGCAAGAGAATTGCTGGTGATGATCCAGTATATCCCTCGTTCTTCGTCCTTTTTAATGCGCAGGATAACCTCGGAATTCAGACCGTCCTCCAGTCCGAAGCGGGACACCTGTTTGCCGTCCACACGGTACAGACCATCGCCGTCGCTGCCCAGATACAGGACTCCGTTTTCTCCCTCGGCAATGCTTAAAATCTCCGTGTTACTGATGCCGCTGGTACTGTCGTAATGTTCGATGATTTCACCATCCTGAAAGATATATACGGCGCCGCTGCAGGATACAGCTATTTTTCCGTCGCGTAGAATTTCCACTGTGCGGATGCGGTTGGATACGAGTCCTGTGGCCTCTGTGTAGCTTTCGTAGGTACCGTCTTTGTGGTAACAGATCAAACCGAGATCACTGTAGGTACAGATCCACAGGTTGCCCGTCAGATCCTGTTTAATACAGCGAATGCGGATACCGGAGAGCAGCTCGGTCAAAGGTGTGTTTTTCAGACGATATGCGGAGTTCAGGATATAAAGTCCGCGGTCTGTGCCCACATATAGATTGATTCCGTGCTGGCAGGTTGTGTTGACTACCACATCGTCCAGACCGGCAATCAGACTTAGATTTGTAAACAGGCTGGGGGCGGTTTTCATGACACCCTGGCGGGAGGAGGCGAACCATAGATCGCCTTCATAGTCGATGATCATGTTGTCCACAGAATTGTTCATTGGAATATTCTGTAACTCTACATAGCTCATGTTATCGGAAAAATACCCAATTCCGTTATCAGCACAGATCCATAGCATATTTTTGTCTTGAAAGATACGGTTGATATTCACCTGCGGTGCAGCAGAGTAGGTCTTGTATTCTTTCATACCGTCCCGCATGTTTCCATAGATTACCTCGGACTGTTCTGTGCCCAGATATACATAACCGGGATTTTCAATGTCCGGTGTGATACAACTGACAACACCAATGCCCAAAGCGCTGCCGTTGTAGAATAATTCTACCCGTTTATTTCTGATAGAGAAAAAAGATCCCCCCAACGTTTCGCCGTATATAGTGCCCTCATTATCCCGCTGCAGCTCGCAGATATATTCCTGGTCGATCTGTGGGTCACTCAAAATATGAAGCGTATCTGTCGTGTCAACATAAGCCATGCCAAAGGTGGTGGCAATCAAAATATTCCCCTCATTATCTTCCGTGATAGATCGTATAGAGGAGGAGCGCAAGCCGTCTGCCTTGCTGTAAAACCGAAATGTGCCATCCTCCAACACAGCCACGCCGTTGTCGTTGGTGCCAATCCAGAGGCGCTGTCTGGAATCCTCGTAGAGGCTGACCACACTGGATATTCCCACAGAGGAATCGTATCGGTAGAATTCTGTACCGTCATATCGGATCAGACCGCTGTAGCTGCCGATCCAAATAAAACCATCGTGTGTCTGGAGGACGACGTTTGCCTCTGAGGTGGGCAGACCATTGCTGCTGTTATATAATACAGAAGTAAATCCGGCACCCTGACCGCTAAAATCGCTCTTGGGTGCAGGTGCAGTATCGGTGGAAGTGTTTGTATTCAAATCTGTCAGGGTAGTTGCTTCTGCAAAACTTATGAAACAAGTAGCGGGCGAAAATGCCGTAAAAAGAACACTGGTAATAAGCGACAAAGCCGCTGTGCTAAAACGTTTCGCAAAGCGAGAATAAGTATGGTTGTGATGAATGTGTGACATGGGGCCTCCTTCCTGTGTAAGTCCCGAATCGTTTTATGTGATATATATATGGTAGATTATATACTGTTTCAGGGAGGAAAGCAAATAAAAAAACCGGACACAGCCTATGAGCGTGTCCGGGGTATGTTTTAGAATTTATTTGTTGCTTTCAAGATATTTGTAAACATAAGCTCCGATTGCTGCACCGACAAGAGGTGCTGCAATGAATACCCAAAGGGATTTGATGGGCTCTGCATTGCCACCGATTGCTGCAATGACTGCAGGTGCCAGGCTTCTTGCGGGGTTTACGCTTGTTCCGGTAAGACCAATGCCGATGATATGTACGCCTACCAGAGTGAGACCGATGATCAGTCCGCCAAAGGAACCGTGGGTCTGATTTTTGCTGGTTACACCCAAAATCGTTACGATAAAGATGCAGGTGAGAACGATTTCTACGATAATGCCTGCTGCCACGCTGCCGCCTACGCCGCCGAGACCGTTGCTGCCGTATCCGCCGGTCATATCAGGTATGTTCCCCAGTTTGAAGATAAGTGCCAGTACGCCGCTTCCTGCGAAGGCACCCAGACATTGAGCGATGACATAACCGATAAAATCAGCCATTGTCATTCCGCCATTGATAAGAACTGCCAGGGAAACTGCCGGATTCACATGTCCTCCGGAGATGTTGCCAACGCCGTAAGCCATAGCTACGATAGCAAGACCGAATGCGAAAGCAGTCAGGACATAGCCACCCCCATTTACTGCATCACAGCCTACCAGCATTGCTGTACCGCATCCCATGAACACAAGGATGAATGTACCGATGAACTCGGCAATGTACTTCTTTGTTGCTTTCATTACGAAAACCTCCTTATAAAATTAATTATACAATATACACTATATCATAAAATAAAAGATTTGAGTACCATTATTTTCCGCAGGATGTATTGTACAGAGCGAGAATTTGGGGTAAAATGGTGAAAACAGGGAATGACAGGATACGCATAGAAACAAGAGTGAAGGAGGTTGGGGTTATGTTAAAAGAATGGGCGAAGGAAGAAAGACCAAGTGATGAGGAATTGGCGAGACGTCTGGAAGCAGCCAGAGCAGCGCTTTCCGCAAAGCAGACACTCATCAAGGAGAAGAAGCTGCCGGTTCTGGTAGTCATGGACGGTTGGGGAGCTGCGGGTAAAGGCAGTGTATTGGGCAGGGTGATCAAGAATCTGGATCCCAGATTTTTCAGGGTGGAGACATTGTCGGCACCCACCTCTGATGAGCTGCGCAGACCCTTTTTGTACCGCTATTTTGTGCGGATACCTGCGGAGGGCAAGTTTTCCTTCTTTGATGGAAGCTGGATGGGAGAGGTGACGAATCAATATCTTCACGGCGACATTGACGAGAAGCAGTATAAGGAGCATCTTACCAGTATTAAGCGTTTCGAGAGACAGCTCAATGACAACGGCTATTTGGTGGTGAAGTTCTTTTTCCATATAGAAGAGAAGGAACAGAAGAAACGTCTGGAGGCTTTGGAGGAGGATGAGAATACCAGGTGGCGTGTGAACAAAAAGGATAAATGGCAGAACAAGCATTATGACAAGTGTTTGGACGTGTATGATGAGTACATAGAGGCTACGAATCAGTTTGTGGCACCCTGGTATTTTATTGACTCCAAGAGCAAGAAATGGGCGGAACTGCAAATGACAGAAATTTTGGTGCGCAGCATTGACACGGCACTGGCGAACGCTGATGGCGGAAGACACGCGCCGCTTTTGCAGAATGCGTTTCCTATGAAGGCGATTCCGAAGCTGTCCGAAATTCCGTTAGACAAATCCATGACAGACGAGGAGTATAGGCAGGAACTGGATAAGCTGCAGAGCAGATTGGGCGAGTTGCACAATGAACTGTATCACAAGAAGATTCCTGTGATTATTGCTTATGAGGGTTGGGATGCGGCAGGAAAAGGCGGTAACATTAAGCGGATTGCAGCGGCACTGGACCCCAGAGGCTATGAGGTGCATCCCATTGCGAGCCCGGAGCCGGCGGAAAAATCCAGACATTATCTTTGGAGATTCTGGAACAGACTGCCTAAGGATGGACATATTGCAATTTTTGACCGCACCTGGTACGGACGAGTGATGGTGGAGCGTCTAGAGGGCTTTTGCTCGGAGAATGATTGGCAGCGCGCCTATAACGAAATGAATGAGTTCGAGAAGGAACTGGTGGATTGGAATGCGGTAGTCATCAAATTCTGGGTACAGATTGACAAGGATACCCAGCTTGCCCGGTTTACCGAGCGCCAGAACACGCCGGAGAAGCAGTGGAAGATTACGGATGAGGATTGGCGCAATCGCGAGAAATGGGACGCTTATGAGGAGGCAATCGATGAGATGCTGCAGAAGACCAACACGGCTTTTGCACCCTGGCATGTGCTGGAATCCAATGACAAGAAATATGCCCGTATCAAGGCGTTGAAGATTGTGATTAAAGCCATTGAGAAGAAATTGGCTGAGGTATAATATAAGATGAAAAATATTTTGATAATAGGGGGCACTTATTTTCTGGGAAAATGCTTTCTGAAAAATCTGTTGCGAGAGGAGGCAGAGGCTTTGGCTGCGTCCGACGGCGACGAGGGCGATGAGACCTGTATCTATGTCCTGAATCGAGGGACTTATCCTCTGGCTGAATGGTTGCCCGGAGGGGATATCCTTGCTGCAAACCGGAAGCTGCGCGTGCAGCCTCTGGTGGCAGACCGCCATGATGAAAAGGCATTGGAGGACATTGCCCGGCGGTATTTTGAAGGGCAGACTTTGGACGCGGTGGTAGACTTTTGCGGCTATGAAAAAGGTGATGTTGCCTCTATTTTTCGACACATGAAGAGCAGGCTACGGCAGTATCTGTTTGTGAGTACCGTGGATGTGTATCGACGGGGGATGGGAATGCTTTTGGATGAGTGTGCTCCATATGAAGACCGAGATTTTGGCGGTGAAGCAGGTGCTTATATCACAGGAAAGGTGACACTGGAGAAGGAACTGAAGGAGTGTTGTGCAAGGACGGGGACGGCGTGGACCATTCTCCGCCCTGCTGTAATCTATGGTCCGGGGAATTACGCGCCCAGAGAGGGAATGTATTTTCACTGGATTAAGGAGGCGGGACAGATCATACACCCCACAGGAGCTACGGGCAGCTTCCAACTGGTATATGTGGAGGACGTGTCAGGGGTTCTCCTGCGCTGTTTGTGTAATGAAAAGGCATACGATAAGGCATATAATG
Organism: Lachnospiraceae bacterium; assembly: GCA_017478245.1. Classification (GTDB taxonomy): domain Bacteria; phylum Bacillota; class Clostridia; order Lachnospirales; family Lachnospiraceae; genus Acetatifactor. The sequence goes on along the minus strand of JAFVDW010000011.1, from coordinate 37,471 downwards.
TTTGTGACAGCAAAACGTTGACTTATGATGATTTTGCGGATATACTGACTAAAGCGACGGAGGTTGACTTTGAACGGGTGGAGATGCCTGTTGATGAGGTCGCCGGGCGCGACATCCCTTTGCCGTTTCCTTTTTATCAGGAAGAGTCTGAGCATTACAGCGGCGCATCGGTGAAAGAGCTGGGTGTACAATACACAGACCTGGTGGCGGGGATGAGAGCTACCTACAAATATTTCATGGAGAAAAGCATAGAAACTAAAAAGGAGTAGGTAATTGCGAAACTTACTTGGGATGCCTATATTGTACGATATGCACAATCTAAGGAGCCATGATAGGAGTTTCGCAATTACCTAAATAAAAAGATGAATGAGAGGTTTAAGAAATGAGTGCAAAAACAATCGCAATTCCCAGCATTTTGAAGATTGGTGCAGGAACGTTGGACTATCTTGGGGCGTACATCAAGTCCGGCGATATTGATAATGTTGTGATTTATTTTGGCAATGGGCTGATTGATATGTTCGGTGAGCGTGTCATGAAATCCTTAAAGGAAGCAGGGGTCAATGTATTCGAATATTGTGAGATTGATACGGTGGATATGGATGATTTGATTGATCTGGCGTTTGGAATCGACCCGAAGGTGCAGGGAATCGTTGGTATCGGCGGCGGTAAGGTGATTGATGCGGCAAAGTATGCTGCGTATCTTAGGAAAATGCCCTTTATCAGCGTCCCCACATCGTCCTCCAGCGACGGATTTTCCAGTTCCAGCGCTTCGCTTCTGATAGATGGCAGAAGAAATTCCGTGCCTGCAGCACTGGCATATGGTATTGTGGTGGACACGGATGTGATTAAGAGTGCGCCGGAGAAATTCATCTATTCCGGAATCGGAGATATGGTGGCGAAGATCACGTCTCTGTATGACTGGGTATACGAGGATAAGATGGGGTATACCACATTGAATGATTTTTCTATGATGATTGCCAAAAAAGCGGTGAACAGCTTTGTGCGGACACCCTTTGAGACCATTCACGATGATCTGTTTCTGAAGGAATTGTTGGACTCTCTGGCTATGAGCGGTATTGCCAATGAAATCGCAGGAGGCAGTGCGCCTACCAGTGGCAGTGAACACTTGATTTCCCACGCCTTGGACAAAATGCTGGAGAATCCGCAGCTTCATGGTATTCAGGTGGGAATTGCCACATATCTGATGAGTCTGGTGCAGGATCATCGCTATGTGAGAGTGAGAACCATTTTTACGGACACAGGCTTCTTTGATTATGTGGCAACGCTTGGCATGAAGCGCAGTGATTTTGAGGCGGCTATTGATAAGGCGCCTTCTATCAAGCCCTACAGACATACTTATCTGCATGAGGAAAAATATCGCGAGCTTGCGAAAAAATTCCTGCGCGAGGATGAAATTTTAAAGAAAATTCTGGTGTAGAAAAGTTATTGTCCTTGTCTGAAATGCTCGATGCCATTGGCAATACCGGTGACGATTTTCGCTTGATAGTCATCGGTTGCCATCAGCGCATCTTCAGTTGGATTCGTCATATAACCAACCTCCACGATGGTAACAGGCACCTGACACCAGTTGATGCCGCTCATGGTATCTGTCTCCCACACCCGTTCTTTTTTACATCCCGTAGCTGCCACCAGATCATCCAGTACAGCCGAGGAAAGAGCCTTACTCTGTGCATACCAGGCAGCGTTGTAAGGGTTACCTGATGTCTGGCAAATGGTCATAGCGCCGTTGGCAGAAGTGTTTTCCGAACCATTGGCGTGAATGCGGATGAATGCGTTGGCACCTGCATCATTGGCGGTTTGCGCGCGTTCTGCATTGCTGATGTTGACATCGTTGGTGGTACGGATCATGAGAACCTGATAGCCGCGGTCTGTAAGCTCTGTCTGGAGCTTTAGCGCCAGTTGCAGGGTCAGCTCATATTCTGCCAGACCGCTTGTGTCTCCGTGGGTTCCGCCTGCCACCTTGGCTTTCATTTCAGTAGCACCCGGACCGATAGGTTCTTTTTCGTTATTTCCCTTTGCCTGATGTCCAGCGTCAATGACCACAAGGAAAGAAGCGGCATCTACGGAGCCGGTGGTTGTGGATACGGGGATGGGCTGCTCGTCAGAGCCTTCTGTCGCCAGTTGGGGCTCCGGTGGGAGCTCTTTGGCAAGATAACGGCTGGCAATATAGTAGACAGCTCCATCTATCAAAACAGTGGTCCATTCTTCATGTGTTCCTGTGAACTGCACCGCTTCGCGGGCACTTAGCACCTGATGGATCGGGGCGTCAATGGAGGGGGCTGTCCGCACGTTGACTCTGGCAGTGGTGTACATCTCACCCATTACGGTGGTAGAGATATCCGTAGAGTTGTCAGTCTCAGATGCGGCGGCGATGTCCGTAGAGCTGTCAGCTTCGGCTTCAGTGGCGGCGATGTCCGTAGAGCTGTCAGCTTCGGCTTCAGTGGCGGCAATGTCCGTAGAGGTATCAGCTTCGGCTGCGGTGGATTCTGCGGTGTCTGACGCAAGCTGCTCTGTGCTTGGTGTGGGCTCTTGAACGAAGCCTTGACCTATGAGAGGCTGAGAACTCTCTTCCGGGTCCTGGGGGAGAGCTGTAGCTTTGCAGGCGGTCAGACTGAGCGCAGTGCACAGCAATAATGACAAAAGTAATGTGTTTGATTGTTTGTGGATTCTGTTAAGTAGTTTTCTCATTCTTTTTTTCGATTCCTTGCAATTTTAATTTGTGTATTTCAATTTTCAACGCTTGAGGGCATTTTGCCATTCCGGTTCCTTGAAGCCCAGTAGAATAAAATCTTCGCCTACAAGAATAGGGCGCTTTACCAGCATGCCGTCGGTGGCCAAAAGAGCATATATTTCATCATCGTTCATATCGCCGATTTTGTCCTTCAGATTCATTTCCCGGTACAACATTCCGCTGGTGTTAAAAAACTTCTTCAAAGGTATGCCGGATGCCTTTTGCCAGGCGCGCAGTTCCTCCGCGCTTGGGTGTTCCTCCTTGATGGGACGCTTGGTGAAGGAAATTTGGTTGTCTGACAGCCACTTTTCTGCTTTTTTGCAGGTGCTGCATTTGTCATAGCCAATCAGTAAATTCATGTGTTTACCCTGCCTTTCGTGGTATTGCTTCGTTTATATTGCTTGTTATTACTTATTATAGCAGAGAAGCCTACCTAAATAATACATAAAATATTTTGGATTTGTGCCTAAAATTTATAAAATTTGCATGAAAAAAACATAAAAAAAGCTTGAGGGATTTATAAATTGTGATATAATTTAATGGAGAGGTTTTAAATACTTCATGAAAGGAGATTGCAAAAGTGAAACGAAAAGGAAAGTTACTCGTGAAGCAGGTTGCGATAACCATTATCGCAGTTACACTGGTATCTCTGGTATTGGCAGTATATGGTATCAGTGAAATTAACAACATTTACAATGAGATGATTGAAGAGGTTGTTCGTGTTGCATGTTTGGAGTACAGAGCGGAGTTGAATGTTGGAAAGCCCGGTGACCTTTGGATGGATGAGGAAGGCGTTGTTTGGAAGGGTGAAGCCAGAATCTCTGGTAACAATGCAGTTATTGATGAGATGAAGGAGCTGACAGGTCTGGATTACTCTATCTTCTTTATGGATAACCGTGCCGCTACCACATTGGTAGATGAGAATGGAACGCGTATGTTGGAGGGTAAAGCATCCGAGCAGGCGAAGCAGTGCTACCTGACAGGTCAGGAGGTTTATATTCAGCGTGCTACTTTGGGCGGCAAGGTTTACTTTATGTATTATGTACCTATGATTAATTCTGATGGACAGGTTGTTGGTATGTTGTCTGCAGGTAGAGAGTCCACCGGTATTATCGCTGAGATCGCTACCCATAGAAATGTTATGATCGCTATTGCAGCAGTATTTATTGTAGTGATCATCATCATTGGAATCATTTCTATCAAGAAGACCAATAAGGTTATGCACGATATCGTACAGGCACTTGAGCAGTTGTCTGATGGTAAACTGCAGATTACCATTGATCCTAAGACACTTAAGAGAAGAGATGAACTGGGAATCATCGCAGAGAGTACCAAGAAACTGGATGATGAGCTCCATGGAGTTGTATCTGAGATTGTGAAGCTGTCCGAGGAAGTGAAGCATGCAAGTAGTGAAGTACATGATTCTACTTCACAGGCGACCGAGGCATCTGATCAGGTATCTCTGGCTATGGATGAGGTATCACAGAGTGCTGTTACTCAGGCAGAGAATTTGCAGGATTCCGCAGAGGATACATTGAGAATCGGTACAGATATCGAAGGTATCACAGGCGATATCAATGAGTTGGATGGCTATGCAGCAGAGATGATGCAGGCATGCCAGCATGCACTTGCAGCATTGAAGGTTCTGATTGGACATAACGAAGATGTAATGAGAGAGATGAAGGGAATTGAGGAGCATATCCTTTCCACCAACAATTCCGTTAAGGATATTGCTGAAATGTCTAACTTCATCGATGATATTTCTGCACAGACGAACCTGCTGTCTCTGAATGCTTCTATCGAGGCAGCAAGAGCAGGTGAGGCAGGACGTGGATTTGCAGTTGTTGCAGACGAGATTCGTTCCCTGGCAGATCAGTCCAAGGATGCAACCTCTCATATTAATGAGATTGTTGACAGATTGATTAGCGGTTCCGAGGAGACGGTTACCACGGCTAACGCTCTTGACAGCAAGCTGAAGGCACAGAGTGAGCAGTTGATTGCTACCAGAGCTGATATGGATTTGATGGTAACAGAGGTTGAGAAGGTTACAGAGAGCTCTAAGACCATTACCAGTCATATTCAGACCGTTAACGAGTCTAAGAACAACTTGATTAATACATTCTCCGATTTGTCCGCTATATCCGAGGGCAATGCGGCGGCAACCGAGCAGACAAATGCTTCCATGGAGACGTTGAATGGAATCTTCCAGGCAATCGACACTGCAGCGAATGAACTGCGTCAGGTATCTGATGAAATGCATGAGATGTTGAATTTCTTCCAGATCGATTAAAGCCTGCTTTTTAGAGACTTTCATGAAATATTTATGCCGGATGGCATATGAATAAGCAAAAAACCTGTCTGTGGACAGGTTTTTTGTGTTAGAATCAAAGAAAATAGATAGAGCGGAGGTATCTGCGATGGATATGAATGAAATTTTTCGGAAAGTGGATGGGCTATTTGAAGAGAATAAATCAGAGGAAGCAGAAAAGCTGATGCTAGACAGCTTGCATCAGGCGGTTGAAGAGCAGGATGATGGGGCAGTGTTACAGCTTCTGAATGAATTAATAGGATTTTATCGGGAGACGAACCAGGTAGATACTGTGTGTAAGATTGCGGCGCAGGCGGTTGCGCAGGCGGAGAGAATGGGATTGCAGGGAACGATTCCTTATGCGACCACTCTGCTCAATGTGGCAAATGCCTATCGGGCTGTCGGAAGATTACAGGACTCGTTGGAGCATTATTTGCATGTTCGGGAGATTTATGAGCAAACTGCGGATTTGGATCATTTGCTTCTGGCAAGTCTGGAAAATAACTTAAGCCTTTTATATCAGGAGATGGGTGATTTTGAACGTGCCAAAGAATGTCTTCTCAAAGCCTTGCCGATTGTGGAAGAGCGCAATGCCCGTTATGAGGTGGCGGTGACTTACGCGAATCTTGCGGCAACACGTTTGCAGCTTAGTGAACTGCAGGAGGCAAAACAGGATGCGGAGAAGGCAATAGAAGTTTTTCGTACAATCAAGGTGGAGGATTCTCATTTCGGTGCTGCACTTTCTGCCTTGGGAAGCTATTATTATAGGATGGAGACATATAAAGAGGCGATTTTCTATTTCCGGTCCGCTATGGTTATCATTGAGCAAAATTTGGGGAAGAATAAGGCATATTACAGATTGCAGGATAATATTGAACTCTGTGAGAAGGCTCTGCATTCTGTACGGGAATCAGAGGGTGAAAAGAATGGAACAGAAGTGAACGGCATGGCTTTGTGCCGGGAGTATTACGAAACGGTAGGCAAGCCTATGCTGGAAGAAAAATTTGGAGCGTATCTGGCTCGGATTGCTGTGGGACTTGTAGGAGAAGGCTCGGATTGCTTTGGATATGATGATGAACTGTCCAGAGATCACGATTGGGGACCCGGATTTTGTATTTGGGTAACAAAGGAAACCTATGCCGAGATTGGCAAAGAATTGGAGGAGGCATACGAGGAACTTCCGATAGAGTGGAAAGGTTATAAGAGAAAAGTGACCCCTCAGGGGCAAGGTCGCAGAGGAGTCATGACCATAGACTTTTTTTACGAGAGGCTTTTGCAGACGGCGGATTATGAGAAGATAAACTGGCAGCAGATTTCGGATGCTTCTCTGGCGGCGGCGGTCAACGGTGAGGTATTTGTAGATCCGGAGGGAATCTTCAGCGATATGCGCAAGAAGCTGCTTCGGGGATATCCTGAGAGTATCCGCTATTTGAAGCTTGCGCAAAGTGTTGCGGTGTTTGCACAGTGTGGTCAATACAATTATGCACGCATGAAAAAAAGAGGGGATGATATTACCGCTTTGATTATGTTGTCGGATGCTTTGAAGGAAGCCATGAAAATACAGCATTATATAGAGGGGCGCTATCCGCCGCATGACAAGTGGCTGTATCGAAGTGTGCAGGAGTCCGATGCGGGATGGACGCTGGGAATGATGGTGGGTATTGTGCAGTTTTCCATTGTAGAGAAACAGCTAGAGCGCATTGCGGAATACCTTGCCACAGAGTTGTATCAAAACACATTCATCAGTGACAGTGAGACATACCTGGGCGAGCATGTGGATGAATTGTTGCAGAAATCACGGTTTGCGGTGATGGATGATGAAGAATTGGTGGAACGAATTGCCAGACTGGAGTTTGAGGCTTTCGATAAAGTCCAGAATGAAGGCGGCAGGGCAGAGTGCCAAAATAATTGGAATACCTTTTCCATCATGCGCAGGAGCCAGTATCTCACATGGAATCGAACCATGCTGATGCAATATCTATATGATTTTGACAGAGAATATCGCAAAGGTCATAATCTTATCACGGAGAAATATGGTAGAATGATGGAGAGTACCACACCGGAACGCTACGAGGAGATTAAAGGGAATTTTCCGGAGATATCCCCGGAGAAAAAGACGGTGATTGAACAGATTGTTGCCATGCAGGTGAATTGGATGGAAGAATTTGCATCCCAATATCCCCATCTTGCAGACAATGCCAGAGCCATTCGGACGGCAGAGGATGAAATATGGGATACCTCCTATGAGACCTATCTGCGTGGTGAAATCAGTACCTATTCCGATAAAATGCTGCAGTTGTACGGACAATATGTAGTGGAGTATGCCAGGGCAGGCAGGAATCTTACCTTTGCCATTATGGAAAATAGCGCGCGTCGGTATGGATATGCAAGCCTGGATGCGGCAGAGGAATTCCTGAAAAAGTAATCTTAAGTAGTATGTTAATTAGTATATAATATAAGAGATGGAGGCGTAAAAGGTGGAGCGAGACAGCCGAATATATATTGCAATAGATTTGAAATCCTTTTACGCTTCCGTTGAGTGCGTGGATAGGAAGCTGGACCCGATGAATACCAATCTGGTGGTGGCGGATGCCAGTCGTACGGAAAAGACGATCTGTCTTGCGGTCTCGCCGTCGCTAAAGTCATATGGTATACCGGGGCGACCCAGATTGTTTGAAGTGGTACAGGCGGTGAAGCGGATTAATGCCCGGAGACAGAGCTGTGCTCCGGAACATCAGTTTGAGGGCTCCTCTTATCTGGACAGTGAACTGAAGGAGAGAGAGGAACTGGCATTGGACTACATTATAGCGCCTCCGCGCATGGCACGTTACATGGAATTCAGCGCCAATATTTACAATATCTATCTAAAATATATAGCGCCGGAGGACATCCATATCTATTCAGTGGATGAAGTGTTTATGGATGTTACCAGATATGAGAAGCTACATGGACTTACTCCCCATGATCTGGCGAAAAAAATGATCAAGGATGTCCTTGACAGCACCGGAATAACGGCTACTGCGGGCATTGGTACGAATCTTTATCTCTGCAAGGTTGCCATGGATATCGTGGCGAAGCATATACCGGCGGACGAGGATGGCGTGCGGATTGCGGAGCTTGATGAGATGAGTTACAGACACCTGCTCTGGAACCACAGACCGCTCACGGACTTTTGGCGGGTGGGCAGAGGCTATAGCAAAAAATTGGAGGAAAACGGTCTGTTCACCATGGGAGATGTGGCGAGGTGCTCTATAGGAACCCCCACAGACTACTATAATGAAGAGCTGTTATACAAGCTTTTTGGGGTGAATGCGGAATTGCTCATTGATCATGCCTGGGGGTGGGAGCCCTGCACCATAGAAGAGATTAAAGCATATCGTCCGGAGACGAACAGTGTAAGCTCGGGACAGGTGCTGCAGTGTCCATATAGTTTTGAAAAAGCCAAGTAGGTGGTTCGGGAGATGACGGATTTGCTGGTGTTGGATCTGGTGGATAAGGGACTGACTACGGATCAGATGGTACTCACCTTGCGATATGATATTGAGAATCTAAGCGACCCCAATATCCGCAAGGAATACGGAGGTGAGATCACGACGGATCGCTACGGACGGAAGATTCCCAAGCATGCCCACGGCACTGCGAATCTGGGGCGGCGGACATCCTCCACAAAGTTAATTGTGGACGCAGTGATGGAGCTTTACGACCGTGTTGTCAATCCGAAGCTTTTGATTAGGCGTATCACGGTGGTGGCAAACCATGTTGTTTTGGAGAGCAGTATAGCACAGGAGGCCGCTTACGAACAATTAGATTTATTCACGAACTTCGAGGAATTGGAAAAAGAGCGGGCGAGAGAGGAAGCTGCATTGGAAAAAGAGCGCAAAGTCCAGCAGGCAATGCTCAGTATTAAGAAAAAATATGGAAAGAATGCGATTCTCAAGGGGATGAATCTGGAGGAAGGGGCTACTGCTATGGAGCGCAATCGCCAAATTGGCGGTCACAAAGCATAAGCGTGTTCGGCAGAAGGGGAGCGCAAACGTCGATATAAAGGAGATTATAAATGAACGCATATTCCAACGAAGAGCATCGATATGATGATATCATTAACCTGCCCCATCCGGTGTCTCAACATCATCCGCAGATGCCGTTGATGGATCGGGCAGCTCAATTTGCACCCTTTGCGGCACTCACCGGATTGGGAGCTACTATGCGGGAGAGGGCGCGGTTGACGGAGGAGCGTATTGAACTGGATGAGGAGGAAAAGGCGGTTCTGGACGAAAAACTGTGGCAAATACAGCTTAGAATGGAGGAAAAGGTGCAGGTGAGCATCCGTTATTTTGTGCCGGATGAGGTGAAATTGGGTGGTGCTTATGTGACAGCCGAGGGATTTGTCCGAAAAATAGATCCCTATAAACGGCTTATTTTTTTGTCGGAAGGTCAGATGATACCTATGGATGATATTTTAACAATTGACCAAATAGGAAGGTGAATATATAATCATATGGTTGATGCTAGAAAGCGGATTGATGGTAGAGGTTTATGGACAGATACAGTGTGATTGAGGAAAAAAACAAGAGAGAAATAGTACTTTTGAGAGGAATGGGGTGCATTTATCAGAAATGCCCCTTCTGTGATTATCACAGTGACAGCAGTAAGAATGTGGAGGAAAATTTTCGTATCAATCAGGAGGTATTGGGGCGGGTCACAGGAGTGTATGGGAATCTGGAGGTGATTAATTCCGGCTCTGTGTTTGAACTGGACGATAGAACGTTGGAGTTGATTGGAACGATTGCCGGAGAAAAAGGGATTCAAGTGATTCATTTCGAGTCTCACTACCTGTATCGGAAACAGATTCCGGCGCTGCGCAAGCAATTTGAAGGCTATGAGCTTAAGATGAAGCTTGGACTGGAAACCTTTGATTATGATTTTAGAGAGAGCGTCTTGCAGAAAGGAATTCCTGACAGAGAGCCTGACATCATCAGTGAACAGTTCGAGGAAGCCAATTTTCTGTTTGGGCTTGCCGGGCAGAGCGTGGAGACCATGAGGCGGGATATTGAATTGGGATTAAAATATTTTGAAAGAATTTGCCTGAATATCATGTGCGAGAATACCACGGCGTTTGTACCGGATGGACAAGTCATCAGGGACTTTATGCGAGAACTGTATCCGGTGTATCGCGATGATTGGCGGGTGGATATTTTAGTAAATAATACGGATTTTGGAGTTGGTGATTGAGATGAACGAATTATTGTTATTGGCATCGGTTGTTTTTATTTTCGGAATGACATTGATCGGATATAAATTTTGGGGGAAAAGCGGGCTGTACGGGCTGAGTGCAGTGGCGACGATTCTTGCTAATATAGAGGCGTTATTGCTGATTGATGCGTTTGGTATGGAGCAGACCCTGGGAAATGTATTGTTTGCTGTGACGTTCTTGATTACGGACATTTTGTCGGAGTGTGAAGGGAAGAAAGCGGCGAATCAGGCGGTATTCATAGGGATTTTTTCTTCGATTTTCTTCCTGATACTTTCACAGAGCTGGCTGATATATACTCCCAGTGAAAATGATACCATGATGGGAGCCTTTAGGACAGTGTTTGCCAACACGCCCCGCATGGTACTCTCCTCCTTGGTGGTGTATGCCGTCAGCCAGCTTTTTGATGTATGGCTGTACCATAAGTGGTGGGAGCTGACGGAAAGAAAATTTGGAGACAGGAGACGATTTCTGTGGCTGCGTAATAATGGCTCTACATTGATCAGTCAGATTCTTAATACGCTGCTGTTTACATTATTTGCTTTCTGGGGAACATACGATGGACATACATTATTCTCTATTTTCTGCTCTAGCTATGTGATTTTTATTTTTACCAGTCTGGTAGATACACCATTTGTGTATCTGGCGAGAAGAATCCATGAAAAAGAGATGGGGCGGCATTGCAATTCGTGATGGGGTAAGGTATAATTTGGAATGTGAGCGGCGCAATGCTGACAAAAGAGTGTCTATATACATACGGAAGGTTTTAGTGCAGAAAATATAAAACACAGGAGGTTATTTATGTTTCAGGATGGGAAGATTTATGTAGGAAAATCAGGGGATGAAAAGGTATATATTTATCCTAAGATGGCTAACCGCCATGGGATGATTGCTGGTGCCACCGGTACCGGTAAGACAATTACCCTGAAGGTGTTGGCAGAATCCTTCAGCGATTGTGGAGTGCCGGTGTTCTTTGCCGATGTAAAGGGAGATTTGGCGGCGATGTGTAATGCCGGAAGTAGCAGTGAGAGCCTTCAGAAGAGAATTGATGGATTGGGACTGGCGGCAGACGGCTTTGATTTCCGCTCTTATCCCACCTGTTTTTGGGACGTGTATGGGGAGTACGGAATGCCCCTTAGAACTACGATTTCTGAGATGGGACCGCTTCTGTTGGGCAGAATCATGAATCTGAATGACACACAGACGGATGTGCTCACCATTGTATTCAAGGTTGCAGATGACGAGAATCTGCTTCTGATTGATACCAAGGATTTGCGCTCCATGCTGCAGTATGTGGCGGAGAACGCAGAGGAGTATTCCTTGAAATACGGCAATATTGCAAAGCAGAGCGTGGCAGCTATCACCCGTTCCCTGGTAGCGCTAGAGGCAGAGGGAGGAGACCTGTTCTTTGGTGAGCCTGCATTGGATATCAAGGATTGGATTCGTACGGATAACACCGGAAAAGGCGTGATAGAGGTGCTTGACTGCCGTAAGCTGATTCAGAATCCTACCATGTATGCTACGTTCCTGCTGTGGATGATGTCCGAGCTTTTTGAGACGCTTCCTGAGGCGGGGGATTTGGATAAGCCGCGCATGATTTTCTTCTTTGATGAGGCGCATCTGCTGTTTGATGATGCACCCAAATCTCTGAAGTCCAAGATTGAACAGGTGGTGAAGCTGATTCGCTCCAAGGGTGTGGGTATCTATTTTGTGACACAGAAACCCTCCGACATTCCCGACGGTGTATTGTCCCAGTTGGGCAATAAAGTGCAGCATGCACTGCGCGCTTATACGCCGGCAGAGCAGAAGGCGGTGAGGGCAGCGGCACAGTCCTATCGTGAAAATCCGGATTTTGATACATACAACACCTTGTTGGAGCTTGGGATTGGCGAAGCACTGGTGTCTGTGTTGGATGAGGGCGGTATTCCTACAGTGGTGCAAAGATGTACAATCCTGCCTCCCCAGAGTCAGATGGGGGCATTGGATGATGCCCAGAGGGAGAGAGAGATCAAGAATAATAGTCTATATATTCGCTATGCCGAGGCAGTGGACAGAGACTCCGCATATGAATTCCTGAACAGACATGCAATGCAGGTGGCTGAGGAGAAGCAGCGAGCGGCGGAGGAAGCGGCTGCAGAAAAACAGCGCCTAAAGGAAGAGGCAGATGCTGAGAAGGCGCGCCAGAAGGAAGAAGCTGCAGCAGAGAAAGCACGTCAGAGAGAAGAAGCCGCAGCGGAAAAGGCGCGTCTGAAAGAGGAGGAAGCGGCTAAGAAAGCAGCAGAAAAGGCGGCTGCAGCCAAGACCAATGCGGCAAAGAAGGCTGCTACCAGTGTGGCGAGTACCGCGGCAGGCACCATCGGCAGAGAGGTGGGTAATACCATCGGTAAGACCGTGGGCGGTACCTTCGGCAAGAAGCTGGGCGGCAATGTGGGAGCAGCGTTGGGCAGAGGCTTGCTGAGTACCTTCTTGAAATAAGGTCAAAGAAAAATCGCTTAGACCGCACGGCCTAAGCGATTTTCTTTAGAGATATTCTGATTAATTCGCTGTCTGGAAGTAAAACTCTGCGGTAATCTTGAAAGAGGTATCATTGATTGGGGTTATCTTATAATATTTGCTGGGTTCGTTCCTTATATAAACCTCTGTTCCATCCTCATTCCTAAGATACCCATTCTGTTCGGAGGGGGCATCGCTGCCCTTTTCAAAGCGCATCTCAAGCCCTTCCTCATTGGTAATGGTGTAGCCGTCCAGGTTTCTCATATATAACATCGGCAGGAAAAACTTTTCCTTGTCCTTGCAATAGAAAACGACGCTTTTATCCGATTCAATTACGATTTTTTCTATATTGAAATTACTTATGCTTGCCACGTCAACCTCGCCGTTTCGCGCATAGAAACGCAAGCCATCCCAGAGATCGGCAGGATCCATTTCCAACTCCGTACAAGGAGGCAGATACACCATTATCCCCGATGGCGTCGATGTCTTCACTGTAACATCGCCCGTCACAGTGCCTCCGCCGTTCTCGCTATCAGCCGTAAATGAAAATATAACCTCACCATTCGATTTCAGCGTAAAGTCCTGTCCATCATGGTACGAGATTGAAACCGCAAAAAACTCTCCATCCTGATAGCCTTTGGTTCTCGCATTATACAGCATCGTCACGAATTCCGCTCTGGTCACATTTGACTCCGGGTCAAATCGTGCTGCAGACTTTCCGCTCACCAGTTGATTTGTATAAGCCGTTGTCACATATCCGGTATACCATTTATCTGCAATATCTTCAAAGGATGCTGTCCCCCCCTGCTCAACGTACCCCAACGCTTTTACCAATATGGTGGCAGCCTCTGCGCGGGTCAGCTTTCCGTTGGGATCAAAACGCCCTGATGCCTTTCCCGACACATAGCCATTGTCATATGCCGCATTGACATACGCCGTGTACCATGCGCCATTGACATCATCAAAAACCGTGCTGTCTGCCTCATACGCTGCTGTGTCAAGCTCCATGAATTTATCCAGCATCGTCACTGCTTCCGCTCGGCTAATGGCGCTGTCTGCGTTGAAATATTTCCATACACCATCTCCGCTGCCTGTACTGATTCCCTCTGCCTGTGCCCATCGGATGGCATTCTCCGCCCAATCCCACGTCGCACTTTTTTCATCGTTTACTTCTTCGTAAAAATCCGCTTTCACATGCAGACCATTCATGCCAAGCAGCATAGCCGCAGTCACCAAACCTACGAGAACATTTTTTCTTACCATAAAATTACTCCTTTCACTGAATTGCATCGCCATTCAGATAAACATTATTCATGCTGTCAAAATAAACCTTTTCGCTTGTCACACCACTGATGGAAGCAACTCCGTTGCTGTTCATTATTTTTGCATTTAATTCAGCTCCCTCTGTAAGGGATGTCAATGTCAGACTCTCACTTTCATCCATCACCACCATGAGCTTCAGTGGTGTGTCAGGGCTTTCTACAATAAAAGTGCTGTCCATAATCGCCATGTCCCCTTGCAGTTCGAAGTCGCTCCATATCAAATGTTGTCCTTCGCTATTTTCAATCTCAAACTCACCGGTCAACTCAATAAATAAGGTTTCATTCGAAGCTTGTGTCAGTGTAAGATTACCGCCCACATTCAGATCGTCATCAAGATCAATATTATCATATGCTGCAAAGTCCGTCTGTACTTCAATAGAACGCACCTCTCCCAATTCTCCGTTTCCAAGCTTTGCTTTGCAAAAACAATTAGATACATCTCCTGCCTTGAGCAATATCGCAACCGGAGCATTCGCATAACGATTGTCATATGCCGTAAGCTGATAATAATTATCTGCCAGCTTTGTTATATCATACACGACAACCGTATGTCCGTAAGACTCAGTTCCTTCATCCCAAAAGTAAGTAAACAACCCCAAGCCCTTATGATTTGTGAGATCTGTAATTGCCTGGTCAATCCGATCGGATAAACTATGACCCCTATAATTTTCACGTCCTGTTCTAAAAGCAGTTGCAAGCTGTGAAATGTGGTAATAATTAATTGCGCTTTCCGTGATACTTCCTCGTTGCATCTGTATACTATACATGCTCTGCGCATTTGAGGCAAAATTACCGTTCAAATCAATCTTTCCCAGCTTATCCAAAATGGTTGTAAGCGCCATGCCATAACAAGAGCCCTGCCATTCCTCTTGCCTATATTCATTAATGCTATATACCGTATTGTATGCCGTTGTCGGATTATCATACGCGGCATAAATACAGCTAGCCAGATAGTCCAGATGCGATCCATAGATAAAGTAGCTTGTGTTGGTAAAATAAGTGCTACTGTTATTAAAAGAATAATTATCCCTTCCAAAGTCGATATATTCCACATTCGTTCCAAATCGCGTAATCATCAATGCCATATCAGCACGCGTAAAAGATGTAGCCGGTGTCAGAGCCGTCGCTCCACCATTTGGATAAATCCTCGTTGCAACTGCCCATTTTACAGCCGTCAACGCATACGAAGAAACACTGTTCTTATCCGAATAAGCGTCCAGACTATCCTGTTTGGTTACAAGCAATCCCTTATTAACTGCATATTTGTATAGGATTAGACTTGCATCCTGTTTTGCAATAGATGCATCAGGAGAGAAGTTTCCTGTTCCGCTGCCACTCACCAGTCCTACGCCGTAAGCCCATCTAACCGGATCATAATACCATGCACTGCTCGCTACGTCTGGAAACGGTATTGTGTTAGTGACAGCAGGTCTTCCCGCCATATTGTACAATACCGTAACAAACATTGCTCTGGTCATTGTTCCTGCCGGAGAAAACATATTTGTATAGGTTCCATTCATGTACCCATTATCCGCAACAAAACTCATGGCATCCTTGTATTCCTGACTATAAGCGGATACATCGCTAAAATATCTGGCATCTACTGACAAAGGTACTTCCAAGAATATTATGAGTGTCGTTAGTACACTGATAATAAATTTTGTCTTATCTTTTAAATTTCTCATTTTCTGCCTCCTAACACATTTTGTTCATTAGTTTATTGCATCAATAATAATGGTTGACTTATTCTGTGTTCACCCCTTTCTAAAATGACTTAGCATATTCCCTCCGCTTCACAATGAATCTATGTAAAAATATTTTAACACACAATAAGGCGGAATGGACATTTTCTGCCGATTCGTTCGAATTTGGACCCGGAACGTCATTTAGCCATATAGAGTAGAGTAATTATCCGGGGCAAAAGTCACAAATATAAACAACCAGATTTGTGCAAAAGTGACAGGAGAATAACGCTATAAAAATTTTTGTAAAAAATTGCACCAATTCTCAAAAATAACACTTCATATTTAATCAAAAAGTGATAAAATAAAACTTGTCAAGTTATGTGCAATCCGTCATCTTGCACAAAAACAAAATAAGTATGGAGGGATATGAAGAATGAAGCAAAAGTTACGTTCTTGCAAAAGAGGATTTGCTTGGCTGCTGGCAGTGGCACTGGTGTTCACAAGTGTGAACCTGACACCGCTTACCGCAGAGGCAGCCCAGACACCCGTAGGAGATGAATATTCTGCGGTATTCGGTCTGGTGGCGTCTTATGTGGAAAGCTCTAAGGCAATCAATGTGGTATGGGGTAATAATACCGATTATACCACATATACCGTGACAATTACCGGTAAGGATACAACTACCGAGTATAGCAAGGTATATCCGGAGCAGAATTGTGTGTCTCATGATTATGTGGATGCAGAACATGAATATGAGGCTGGTAAGACCTATACCGTAGAATTGCAGGGAGAGAAGGATGGGAAATATTCCGCGGCAATCTCTGCAGAAGTAAAGATTCCCGGCGGAGAGTCCGGTGAAGAAGGCGGAGAGGGTGAGGAAGAACTGACGGTGCCCAATCAGCCCGTTGGTCTGGTTGCAGGCTACCATGATGTTGATGATGCCAACAAAGGTAAGATTCGTGTCGTATGGGGAGCTTACAGCGGAAGTGCGCCTGAGAAGTGGACAATCTACATCGATGATGAGGAAGTAGGAACCGCTACACAGGTGTCCGAGCAGTTCTTTACCAATAAGTATGCAGAAGGCACTCATGCTGTAAAGCTGATTGCCACCAATGCAAAGGGTGACAGTGAAGCTGCTACCGCAACCTTTACTATAGGTGAAGGACAGGCTGGTGAAGAAGGCGGAGAAGAAGGTGGCGGAGAGACCGAAGAGGTCAGCAAGACCGATTTGAATGCTGCCATTGATGCTGCCCTCACAGAGGAAGCACTGGCTGCCTACACAGAGGAAACAGTAGCTGATTATAAGGCGAAGCTTGCTGCAGCAAAGACGGTCGCTGAAAAAGAGGATGCTACCCAGGATGAAGTAAACGAAGCTTTGAGCGCATTGAACGCAGCAAAAACAGCGCTTGTTGAAAAAGAGGGAGAGAATGACGGAGCTGTTCCTTCTTATACAACTGTTGGCGAGAATCTGGCAACTAGCTTCGAGGGTAAGCATGAGGATTGGGTAGACTGGTCTAATGCAGAGATCACAGCTTATCCGAACAATAGTACAGTGATAGCTGTTACAGGCTATGAAGGCTATGAAGGTTATCAGACCAGAGCTGAGCAGACAGGACTTACTTTTGAAGCAGGCAAGAATTATGTGATTACCTATGATATCACTTCCACTGCTGATAAGAAGACCCTGCTTCATGCAGATCAGCCTGATAAGGATTATGCAGTAGTTATAGATGATTATAAGTATGACCTTACTGCAAATAAGCGCGCTACCGTGACTGTATTTACCGGTAAGCTGGCTGAAGCTAAGGAAGGTGTGAGAATATTTACTGCTTTGGGTATGATCGTTAATGATGATGCTTATAAGGCAGGAGATCATACAATTACCATTCAGAATTTCTCAATCTATGAGATTGAAGAGGATATCGCTTATGCAGGTTATTGCGTGGATTCCACCAATACCAATGCAGTAGATGAGGTGCTGGTTGATGTTGTATCCGCAACGGATACATGGACTGCTGACAATGGAGCAGGTACTGACTTGGCTCTTACCACCGAAGATGGTGTGCATACCTTGGCAGACATTACCAGTGGCAGTGAATGGTATCAGCCTCAGATTCAGAGTAAATTCTTTGAGGTTGAGGAAGGTGTGGATTATATCTTCAGCGTGAAGTATAAACTGGAAGGTACTTCCAATAATAAACTGAAATACATTATTCAGAGAAGCGGTTCTTCCGATGGAGACTGGACAGTAATTGTTGGTGAAGGTCCTCAGGAGATTACTTACGATTCAGCAGAAGCAGATGATGATGGATATGTTACTTATACAAAAGAGTTTACCGCAGCAGCAGATAAGGACAATGTACATATCGTATTTGGTCTCGGTGATAGCGAGGCAAGCGGCGCAACCTTCAGCTTCAAGGATGCAACTCTGGTTGCTAAGACTACCCAGAGTGCAGACGCTGCAAAGAAGGGCGATGAGTACGATTTCTCTGACACAGAGAACAATGAGAAGTACGACTACAAAGATCCCGGAAAGGTAAAAGAAGGTTACACGCTGATCTTTGATGATGAGTTCGATGGCGACTATGGTAGTGCAAAGGTAGATGCAGATACCGGTCTGAACCTGGACAACTGGGCATATCAGCTCGGTGATGGTACGATTGACTGCGGCAATACCGGTTGGGGTAATGCAGAGCTGCAGGCATATACCGGTAACAAGAAGAACATTGCAGTCAACGAAGACCTGACCGGAGACGGAAAGGCAGACGGACTGCTTAGAATTACCGCATCCTATGAGGAGAGCCCTTATGTATATGAGACAGAGAGCGCCAAGAATTATACCTCTGCCCGTATTCGTTCCACGAAGCCGGACGCAGAGCTGTTCAACAATACTTATGGTTATGTAGAGGCGAGAATCTCTCTGCCCGAAACAAAAGGCGCATGGCCCGCATTCTGGATGCTTCCTCAGAGCACCAATATCTATGGTGGCTGGCCTGTATCCGGAGAAATTGATATTATGGAGACCGTAGGCTCCTTTGGTAACGATGTTCATAATCAGGCATGTGGTACGCTGCACTTTGGTGCACCTGATCATGTATACAAGGGAAGCGGATATGTGGATTTGGATTCCGATATTAAGTACTTCCATACCTATGCAGTAGATTGGGCGCCCGGTGAGATTTCATGGTACTATGATGGCGTAAAGATTTACACCATGAGCAACTGGAAGAGCGGATTCTCTGGAGCATCCGACAGCCTTTCCTTCGACGCTCCTTTTGATCAGCCGTTCTACATGCTGCTGAACCTGGCTGTAGACAGCGGACGTTTTGGCGGTGCCAACAACAAGGCTGCTTTCCAGGAAGATATCAACATGTATGTTGACTACGTTCGTGTATATCAGAAGACCGATGGTTATGCAGACTATGCAGAGCGTGGCGCAGATGGAAGTGCAAAGGAAGACTGGGCTGATTATGCAGGCAAGAATCAGATTGCTGAGATCGCTGATGGCGTGATTGCAACACCGAATGTTGATAGAGATTCTGACAAGACCAAATGGTATGTATCCGAGAACGAGGGTGGTGCAGGCAGCGCAACCATCGTAAAGGATGCGAATAATACAGAATGGGCAAAGGTAGCGATTACCACTGCCGGTTCTCAGGATTACTCCGTTCAGTTGATCGGACATTATGATGCAAAGGCTGGCTATTCCTACAAGGTATCCTTCGATGCCTATGCAGATGGCGATATGGTCGGTAAAACTGTAAACTGTGATTCCAAAGAGTGGTCCGGATGGTCTACCTACGGAATTCAGAGCTTTGTACTGAAAGATACTGCTACTCCTGTTGAGTACAAGTTCAATCAGGTTGAAGATTTCAATGATTGCCGTATCGAGTTCAACCTTGGTGCAAAGGGAACCGGTAATGTGTATATCAGCAACGTGAAGGTGGAGATCATCGATCCCTCAGAGTTGGATAGTGAGTCCGCAGTGAGAACTGCACTTGCAAATGGTAATGTGCTTTACAACAGTACATTTGATCAGGGAAGCAAGCATATCGGTTACTGGAAGGCTATGGAGGGAACAACCCTTTCCGTACCTCGTTACACCACAGAAGCACTTACTGAGGATGATGTAAAGGTAGTAGATGTGGCTTCCAAGACCAACTATGAGAACATTGCAGACGGTGTGAAGTATTATGAGCGCCGTGCACAGATTTCCGCGGAAGCAGGCACTGTACCCGGAATCTATCAGAATGGATTTGATGCGAAAGCAGATAGCTATACCTTGAGACTGGATATGTATAGTGGGGCAGATACGGATGTAACTGCTGCAATCTATACAACTGCTGCAGACGGTACTCCGAAGCGTCTGGCAACCGGTGCAAAGATTGCATACAAGGCTGCAGACAAAGTGAAGAGTCTGACCTGGAAATTTGATTTGGAAGAGGAGGTTAAGGATGCAGCACTTGTGCTGACATTTGATGACGGCGCTTCCGTACAGGTTGATAATGTAGTACTTATTGGTGAATCACAGGGTGAGGAAGTAGATCCGAATCCTTTGAACAGTGATTCCACATGGGCAGTATATGATGGCGGTACTTTGTCAAATGATGGTGATGTACATACTGTTACCGGAGCAACCTCTGGTGGCGCATGGTACAATCCTCAGATTGTAAGCAGCCCGGATTATTCTCTGGTTGCAGGCAATAAGTACAAGTTCAGCGTTGACTTTAAGATGTCCGGAACCTCCAATAATACAGCACAGTATATTATTCAGGAGAACAGCGGAAGCTGGCATGTATACAACAACGGACCGACCACGATTACCTATAATGCATATGAGGCTGATGGAGAAGGTTATGTTCACTATGAGACTACCTTTACAGCAGATGTTTCTTTGAAGACGGTACACACTGTATTTGGTCTTGGTAACAGTGAAGCATCTAATGCAACCTTCGTATTCAAGAATGCAGATATTTCATTGGTAGAAGAAGGCGGCGGTGAAGGCGGTCAAGGCGACACATGGGTTCCGATCGACGAAGATATTACAGCCGCATTGGAGGCAGAGGTTGCTGATGCAGAAGCAATTGACACAGATGCTTATACGGAAGAAACCGTAGCTGCTTTGGAAACAGCTTTGCAGGAAGCAAAAGCTGTTCTGGAAAACGAAGAGGCGACCGAGAAAGAGATTCAGGATGCTTTGGATAAACTGGAAGCTGCAGTTGCAGCACTGGTAGAGAAGGAAGAGCCGGAAGAGCCGGTCAAGACCGATGACCTGAAGGCAGCAATCGACGAGAACAAGGAACTGGATACCAGTAACTACACCGAGGAATCCGTAGCAGCATTTGAGGAAGCACTGGCAGCAGCAGAGAAAGTTCTGGCAGACGAGAATGCAACGCAGGAAGATGTAGATAAAGCGCTGAAGGCTCTGAATGATGCTAAGGAGGCTCTGGAAGAGAAGGAAGCTGGCAAGAAATCCGTTATTGAAATCTTTGATGATATCAAAGAAGGTCAGTGGTGGGTAGATGCCGTACAGTTTGTATATGACAATGGTATTATGGCAGGTAAGGGCGCTAACTTCCGTCCTACCGGAAATATTACCCGTGAAGAGTTCGTACAGACACTGTACAATTCCGCAGGCTCTCCCGATTTAGAGGGTAGTGCAAAGGATTTCCCTGATGTGAAGGCAGGAGAATGGTATGAAAATGCTGTTAAATGGGCAAACGAAAATGACATTGCAAATGGTACAGGTAATGGAACCTTTGGTGTCGGCAAGAAGATTACCCGTCAGGATATGGCATTGATGCTTTACAAGTATGCAAAAAAGATGGGCTATGATACCACTTTTACCGATGGAACTATTGATGATTTCTCCGATTCTGCAAAGGTTAGCGCATATGCTAGAGAAGCATTGAGCTGGGCAGTATCTCAGGGAATCATGAGTGGTAAGGGTGCAGCAGGAGCTGCTAAGTCTGAAATGAGATTAGACCCTGTTGGAAATGCAACACGCGCTGAGTGCGCATCCATGATGATGAAGCTCGTTCAGGCAAATACGCAGGAGTAAGCTGATTCAGGCGTAATAAAGAATAATTAAAAACCGTCCTTCCTAAGATAAGAAATAGATCTTAGGGAGGACGGGTTATTTTGTTTGAAATCAGTGAAAAGGTAGAAGTGTAACGAAATCATCCTATGGTTTTCGGTGATTATCGGGCAATCACGGTTCCGGCTTTACCATTCAAGGCATCTTTCACACATTTCATAGAGGTAATCCTTACGATTCCATTAGGAATTTTTTCCAGGTAAGCTATAGCCGCTTCAATCTTGGGCAGCATGGTACCTGCTTCAAATTGATTGTCGGCAATGGCTGCCTGAGCTTCTGACAAAGTCATTGATTCAAGCGGCTCCTGGTTCTCTGTTCCGAAGTTACGGTATACGCAATCTACGCTGGTGAGGATAATAAGTTCGTCTGTGTGTAAGTCTGCAGCCAATTTACCGGCAATGGCATCCTTTTCGATGACAGCGGATGCGCCCTTTAGAGCATGCTGTTGTTCAATCACGGGAATACCGCCGCCACCACAGGCGATAACCACCTGATCGGCATTTGCCAGGGTGCGGATAGCCTCAATCTCCACGATATCGATTGGCTTGGGGGCTGCGACCACGCGCCGAAATCCCTTGCCCGGATATTCTTTCACATAATTGCCTTTCTTGGTCTCGGTCTCGGCATCGTCCTTAGACATAAATCGCCCAATGACCTTAGTGGGTTCATAAAAAGCTTCGTCATAGGGATCTACCGTAACCTGTGTCAAAATGGTGCTGACAGGCTTGGAGATTCCGCGGTACAATAGCTCTGCACGCAAAGCATTTTGGATATCGTAGCCCACATAGCCCTGGCTCATAGCGGAACAGACACACATGGGGGCAGGTGTGTAATCGATATAGACGCGGCGCAGCTCGGTCATAGCCTTGTGGATCATGCTGACCTGAGGTCCATTGCTGTGGGTGATAGTCAACTGGTAATCCGCCTCGATTAAATCAGCTAATGCCTTGGCGGTCACCTTCACGGCATCCCACTGTTCTTCCGTGGTGTATCCAAGCGCTTCATGTCCCAGTGAAACAACTACTTTTTTCTTACTCATATTTTATCTCCGTTCTTATTTACTGAATAATCATTTTGTATCATCCAAATTATAGCACAATTCAAAAACGGTGTATAGTGTCAATGCACTCTGAAAGCACCGTAAAATAATTTTCAAAAGTCTTCCGGCAGCATTCGGGATTATTGATGATGATGCCATCACTTCGAAGCCCTGTCAGGGCAAACCCCATCGCCATACGGTGGTCCTCATAAGTGTCCACACAGGACGGTTTGGGGGCGCCGGGATAAATGGTGATACTGTTTGCTGTCTCCTGACAGCGGATGCCCATTTTGGTCAATTCCGTAACGATGGCAGAAATACGGTTGCTCTCCTGAAAACGGATATGACCTATGCCGGTGATGGTGGTGGGAGAGTCTGCAAAGGGGGCGATTGCAGCCAGGGTAATCGCCTGGTCGGAGCAGGCAGACATGTCCACCGTGATACCGTGAAAATTCTCATCTTTAGGCGGCGCAAGCCAAATTCCGTCCGCACTCTCTGTTGCACGACAGCCCATTTGCTCTAGAATATGTAGAAATTGGACATCTCCCTGTAGCGAGTCAAAATGAATATGCTCCACCATGACTGGAATGTGTAATAAGGGTGACATGGCATAAAAATAACAAGCCGCAGAAGCATCCGGTTCAACGCGGTAGTCCAAAGCGTGATAGGCTTGACCGGCTCCTGTGCGGAACATGGAAGGAGCGGGCTGTTCCACCTTTACGCCAAATTGCTCCATCATACTGCGAGTCATATCGATATATGCCATGCCGTGTGAGCCCTCTACATGGATTGTAAAAGCTTCCTCATCAAGGCAGGACGCGATGAGGAGCGCACTTAAGAACTGGCTGCTGTGGTCAATATTGATAGTGATATCATGTTTTCCGAATCCGTGGCTGCGCAGTGTAAAGGGGAAATGACCCGCATTTGTATCAGAACCATCCGGATAAATAATTTCGCATCCCAATTCTTCAAGAGAAGCAAGCAGGGGAGCCATTGGACGTTTTCGCATTTGTTCAGAGGCATCCATATGGTAGGTGCCGTGGGAAATCCCCAAATAGGCTGTCAAAAAGCGAGCCGCAGTCCCGGCGCTTCCCACATATGGATGAGCCTCGGTGCGAGGAACCCTACCGCCATATCCTGTCACAGTGATACAGTGATGCTCCTCGTCCACCTCGGTCTCAAAGCCTAATTCCTGGATACATTTGAGAAAGTGTCTGGAATCATCACTGAACAGTACGTCTTTAAGAACTGTTTTACCCTTTGCCAGCGTTGCCAAAAGTAATGCGCGGTTGGTGATGCTCTTAGAGCCGGGAACCTTTATCTGGAAGGGAGTTACAGTACCGGATATGTTTTTTTGTATATCTCGATATATATTTGGAACAGCAAAAGTTTTCATAGGTGTCTCCATAGTTTTAGATATAATAAGTTATGTCTAGTATAAGGCAGTGTTCTCAGGTTTGTCAAATTTTCAATAATTCCTACTTGACAATAGGGAAAACAGGATGTAATATTAATTCATAACAATCCTACTACAATAGTAGGAAACGAAAAAGAGGAAATCAGTATTTGAAAAGTTTAGAGTCATAAGAGATTCAGAAAGGAAATCAATATGGGAAAGATTTATAGCAAATCAACAGAATTAATCGGACGTACACCCTTATTACAGGTGGATAATTTCGCAAAAAGTCAGGGAATTGAGAATGTAAAGCTTTTGGCAAAGCTGGAGTATTTTAATCCGGCTGGTAGTGTGAAGGATAGAATTGCACTGTCCATGGTAGAGGACGCTGAAAAAAAAGGGATTCTGAAGGAAGGCTCTACCATCATCGAGCCCACCTCCGGTAACACCGGAATTGGACTTGCAAGTGTAGCGGCAGCCAAGGGATATCGCACGATTCTTACACTGCCGGAGACGATGAGTGTTGAGAGAAGAAATCTGTTGAAGGCATACGGAGCAGAATTGGTACTGACAGAAGGCTCCAAGGGTATGAAGGGTGCCATTGCCAAGGCAGAGGAATTGGAGCGGAGTATTCCCGGTGCAGTGATTTTACAGCAGTTTGACAATCCTGCAAACCCCGCAGCGCACGCGGCAACCACCGGACCTGAGATTTGGGATGATACGGATGGAAAGGTTGATATTTTTGTAGCCGGTATCGGTACCGGTGGTACAATCACAGGTGTAGGAACTTATCTGAAGGCTAAAAATCCGGCAATCAAGGTTGTGGCTGTGGAACCCAAGGATTCTCCGGTGTTGTCCGGTGGACAGCCCGGACCTCATAAATTGCAGGGAATCGGTGCAGGTTTTGTACCTTCTATTCTGAATACACAGGTGTATGATGAGATTATCACAATCTCCACTGAGCAGGCATTTTCCACAGGGCGTCTGGTTGCGCACAAGGAAGGCATTCTGGTGGGTATCACATCCGGTGCAGCGTTGTATGCAGCAACAGAGCTGGCAAAGCGTCCTGAGAATGCGGGCAAGACGATTGTCGTATTGCTTCCCGATTCAGGCGACAGATATTTGTCAACACCGATGTTTACAGAAAACTAAGAGTGAGATGGGTGAGGGAGTGTACCTATGAAGATATCAACAAAAGGAAGATATGCGGTGCGGGTCATGTTTGACCTGGCACTGCACAATTCAGGTGAGTGTATCAAGGTAAAGGAAATCGCAAGCAGGCAGGGCATTTCAGAGAAATATCTTGAGCAGATTATCGCAGTGTTGAACAAAGCGGGCTATGTGAGAAGTATCCGTGGGGCACAGGGCGGCTATCGTCTGACCAGAGACCCGGAGGATTATACAGTGGGTATGATTCTTAGACTGACGGAGGGTTCCTTGGCTCCTGTGGCTTGTTTGGATGGCAATGCGGACGAGTGTGACCGAAGTGACACTTGTGAGACCCTGGAGGTGTGGAAGAATCTCTATGATGCCATCAATCAAGTAGTGGACAATGTCACGATTGCTGATCTGGTGACCAGTAGAAAGAAACGTTTGGAAAATCTCGATTATAGCATCTAAGGTCGAGTGTACAATGGTAATCGGAAATGGAATTGGAAATAGAACCGGAAATCAAGAACAGGGAAGCGACAGGCTTCCCTGATTTTGCGTTTTTGGGCTGCTATGTGTGAACTGCTATAGGGCTTGAATTATCTATTGTTTACGCGTCTAAATCGGACTGATCTGCTGCAACCGCAGACACTACGCTGGAAACAACTGCAACTACAACTGCAATCAATATAATTACCAAACCGCCGGCTAATATCATGAACATAATTTTACGCCCCCTTTTTCATTCGATAAATAAAATATAGCATGTTCCACAGAAAAGTACAAGCCAAATTGAGTCTAAAAACTGTTACTAAAAATTTGAATTAGGGCTTGACAAATGAAAGGAACTGCGGTAAATTGATAATCACTTAGTCATCAGTCGACGCAAGACTAATTAATCTTTTTTATTTTATCCAATTATTTTATTCAGGCTGATTCAGCCAAGATTTTCAGAGCAATCAAAACAAAAAGGAGGGATATTATTACAGAGAATAATAATAAAGCAACGTCTGTCTGCGTGGAAGAGAAGCTACAGGAATTGGTAAACGAATATCTCACGCATAAGCAGGCGACTCTGATGCAAATGAAAAAAGGCTCACTTGGGCGGACGGAGTTCCTCAAAGAGGCACAAGCCCATGTGAACACATATTTTGGACTGCCGCCCAAGTTGGCAGAGGCTGTGATGAATGCTTTTGAACAGTATATTTTTGGGTACTCCAGATTATCGCCCTTAATTGACGATGCTGGTGTGTCGGATATCCGCGTGGTAGGCTATGACAATATCCGTGTGAAGCGGGAGGGAAAGCGAATGGATGCGGGAATTGCCTTTGGCTCCGAGAAGGAGTACCGACAGTTTATTGATTATGTTGCCACCAAGAATCAGGTCAATATATCCAATCTCAATGCAATTCAACGATTTACGGACACGGAGAGTCATCCGGATTTCATCCTGCGTTTTACTTTGTCCATGCCCCTGGTAAACACCTATAACGAGCCATATCTTTGCATTCGCAAGGTGCCCAGGAGATTTCCCATGATGGGGGAGCTGATTGAAAAAGAAATGTTGAATCGCGAGACAGCAGAGCTTCTGATTCAGCGGTTCCGGCAGGGCTCCACACTAATCTGCGGAGGGAATTCCTCCGGCAAAACAACACTGTTGAATGCGTTAAAGGAGACGCTGCCGGATGATATGGCGATTCTCATCACCCAACAGGCAGATGAACTCACTACCCGATTTCATCCGGATATGATGTTTTTGCACTCGCTGCCAGGCACAACAGAAAGTCAGGTCAGCTATGATTTACAGCATATCAGCATCGCCGGACTGACAATGGATGTGGATTTCTTTATCATTGGCGAGGTGAAGGGGGCGGAGGCATTGTATCTGCTGAATGCGGCGTATACAGGACAGCTTTGTGCTGCAACCATACACGCTCCATCGGCAGACCGGGCACCGGACAAGCTGGTGGATTATGCCATGTATGAAAGCCGCTATTCCAGAGATGAGCTGATGAAGATGATGGACTGCTTTCAAACCCTGATTTTTATGGAGCATTATAAGGTGAAGCAGATTTTTGCCTGCACCGGTTGGAATGCAGAAAGGAAAAGCTTGAATTATGAGCAGATTATGTGATGGATTTTTGTGGATGAGGATGCTGATATTGATAGGACTTTGCTGCGGTTTGGGAATGCTGTTTTGCAAGATTAGGGTGTTGCAGTCGTGTGTGGAGCTACTGCGGCAGACAAGACAGTATATGGACGCGTCAGCCAGAAAACGACTGATAGAAAACCGGCAGCTTCTGCAATCGCTGCAACAGGAACACTCCATATGGTTTCGCCTGGACAGGCAGTTGTATTACAGTGGGTTAAAGCGACGTTTCCCAGGACTCACTGTGGAAAACTGGATTGCGGGGAACATCATTGCAGCGTCGGTAATTGTGTTACTATCGTTGGCGATAGGACATCTGCAGGCTTGTGTTTGGGGGAGTTTAAGTTTGCTGTTGGCACAGATGGCAATAGTGCTGTGGGGGAAAATGAGAGCCATGCGTTCTGTGACTGACAATCTCATGAAATTTCTTGACTTTCTTGGCAACTACAGTATCACAGCCGGAGAGATCACCGGTATATTCAGACAAGTCAGTAGATATGTTGAGGAACCCTTAAAAGGGGTGTTGGATGAGTGCTATTATGAGGCGCAGACTACAGGAGATACCGCTATGGCACTATTGGCAATGGCGGAGAAGGTGGAACATCCCAAATTCAAAGAGTTGGTGCGCAATATGGAAATCAGCATTCGCTATTCGGCAGATTTCACAATATTGGTACAAAACAGCAGACGTACCATGCGGGAGTATCTGCGGAGTGGGACAGAGCGCAAGGGACTGCTCAGAGAAGCAGTCATCAATATGCTGTTGCTGCTAGGATTATCGTTTTTTATTTTTCTCACGGTGGATGGGCTGATAGAGGTTTCGGTGTGGCATATTCTCCTCCACAGCCTACCCGGTAAAATAGCGCTGTGTGTGTTGGCAGTGATTTTTTCCCTTTTTATCAGGCAGATTTATTGTATTCATCATTAAAAAGGGAGGAGAAAATGTCAGAAGAGTTGGTTTTATCAATATTGCATACCATTCCGGTGATGGCGGCGGGAATTCTGTTTGTGCTTTTACTATTGGTATCAAGGGAGTATCCGGAACGGGTAATTTTGGGGGCGTATGCGGAGCTGCGCGGACTGCTCAAGGAAAAAAGCGAAAACAGCAGATGGTACAAGCGAAAATCCGATTGGCTGCTGCAAAATGGTGCTGCGTATCACTTTGGGAAATGGATACAGCCTACAAGCTATCTTACCTTAAGACTGGTTTTGGCAATCATGGGATTTACAGGATTGTGTATTTTTTCGGTATGGTATGGCTTGCTTGCAGCGGTAGTCCTTTTCCAGTTGCCGGAGCTTTTGTTGGTGTATCTGAACAAACAGGATAATCTGAAGCTCTTGCCTGAAATTAAGCTGGTTTATCATGCACTGGAGCTGCAGATTCGCGCGGGCGTCTATGTAACGGACGCACTAGCAGAGTGTTATGGCAGTGTACAGGAGGTGCGTCTCAAGCAAGCACTTTTGGATTTGGCAGGAGATATTGTGATGAAGGCAGATATTTACGATGCGTTGGAACGGTTTCAGACAAAGTTTGACAATCGTTATATTGATTCTTTGTGTATCACAATTTTACAGGCGCTTGAGTCCGGTCAGGCGGTAGAGCTTTTGAGCGACATTGCAGAACAAATCAAGGATATGGAGAGTGCTGTCATGGAGCGCAGGAAGGCATCATTAGATCGCAGCATTACTTTTTATCAACTGGGTGTACTGGGAGCGGTTATGGGAATCGTTCTATATGCCTGCGTGACGCATATGTATGCGGCGGCAGTCACTTTTTAAACAACTGAATAGGACAGGCGCAGAGCAGCGTTTGCTGAATGGAGAATGAAATATGTATAGGAAAGGAAAATGATATGAAGAAAATATGGAGAAATATTTGTCTAAGAGGAATGAAAAAAGAAGAAGGAATCGACGGCATTCTGGTGACGGTGGGACTGTGTATTATTGCACTGCTTTTGTGTGTCGTGATGAAGGACAGCATGGCGACCTTTATCAAGTCCATTGTGAGTTCCATGACCAGTGAGGCACAGAAGATTCTTACCGGTGCAGCTATGGTTGGAATATTATGAGAAAACAGAGGGGAACAGTATCGGAGCTGCTTGCCGCGGGGATTTGTATACTGGCTATGACTGTGGTGATGATGGCTTATATGGGCAGTGTGGCTTTGATTCAGCAAAAGTCCGCAGTGAGTCAGATTGCCAGAAAATATATCCTGCGCATGGAGACCGTGGGCTATCTGACCAGGGAAGATGAGAGTAAGCTGCAGCAGGAATTGGCAGATGTGGGGGTGACGGGAGTAGATCTGACAGGGAGTACCGTTTGCGCTGCCACCTATGGTGCACCCATTACACTGTGCATTAAAGGCAAATTGAAGGAGCAATATGAATTTGAAGAGCGTAGAGTTTCTACAGCAAAAAATTAATGACAAAATTTTTGCAAGGGCAATGCAGAAGGATGGGGGAAGGGCGGAATGGGTGACAGGAATGTATTTCCTGTTGCTCCTGATAATCCTTCTGTGTATGCAACTGGACATATCTCTGTATACCACCGCAGGAGCTTACATAGAGGACGCATTGGCTGCTTCCAATCTGGCATCCGCAGTGATTGATCCGGAGGAGTATGGGATATCCCATACAATCCGGATCGCGGATACGCATCAGGCTTATCAACGATATTTGCGGGCAGTGGAAGGGAATCTTTGCCTGAATGCAAATGGAAAGTGCCAAGAAAGCGGCGTCATCGCAGGGCATGTGTCTGTTGTGAATTACACAATCTACAATGTAGAGGCGGGGGATGTGACGGTGTGGCAGATGTCGGAGGATGGAAATACGAGAACAATCAAGGGAAAGCTGGGAGCTGTCAGAGCACCCAATGGACAGGTCATCGAGAATACATCTGTATACAGTGAGATATCCTTTCCGGTGAAGGGGATGTTTGGAATCTGTGTGCAGGCGCATAAGGGAAAGCTGGTGGATATTCTGGCGATAGAGAAGCAAGCAATAGATTGAATAAGAAGTGGAGAAAGAGCTCATGAGAAGAGAACATGGCAAAAAAATACTGGTGTCAGTAGATAAGGAAAAGCTTCGGATGGGAAGCATTGTGGCTGCATTGATTGCATCGGTGGCATTGTTTGTGGCGATGTTACAGATTGAAAAGCGTATGCTTACAGAATATGAAAGAGGAACAATTCTGGTGGCAGCACAGGAGATTCCCAAGGGGCAGCTTTTGACGAAGGAGAACATGACGGAATATTTTGCAGTGAAGGAATTGGATAAGGAGTGCATTCCGGCGACCGCGCTCATCAGTATGGAGCAGGTGGAGGACATGGTTGCTGTGACGGTCATTGAGGAAGGCGTGCTGCTTACTGAGGGAATGTTTGAGCGGATGAATGAGATTGTGGGGGATATGCAGGAGCCAGTTGTTGCAGGCTGCAAAGCGGAAGATTTGTACCAGATGGTAGGAGGCGTTCTGCGGACAGGTGATCGAATTCATATTTATGCTGTCACAGAGGACGGAGAGACAAAGCTTGTCTGGCAGAATATTTTTGTACAACAGGTATTTGACAGCGTCGGTGGAGGAATTGCCAATGAGGATCATAGCTCTCCGGCACAACGTATCAATATTTATCTGGAGAAAAAAGACGTAGAGCAATTTTATACTGCCCTGGCGAATGGAACGCTGCGGGTGGTCAAGGTCTGTGAATAGGATGCGCAAAATGGTGCAAAGAATGCGTAAAACTGTGAAAAGGAAGGTGTTCAAGGCTATGAAAAAGGGATGTTGTATGGTGATGCTACTGACTGTCGTCTTGTTTTGCGGATGTGCAAAACGGGAAGATGGCGAATGGTTCGGACAAGAGACGGTAATAGATACTTTGGCGCACGGAATCGCTGCGACGCAGGAGGTGAAGGAAAGAGTGCTTGTGAGACAGGAGCTTCTCAAAGAGAAGCTTGCGGAGGATAGAGGCGAGGAGCCTTCACGGAAACCGGAGGGAAATGTGATGTACGAGGCGGTCACGGGGGAAAAGGAACTGCAAGAGGAACCGCAAGAGGAACCGGTACCCCTGGTGCCGGAAGTACACCAAGGGGATAAGGGGGTAAAGGAAGCAGAGGGAGACATGACCGGGACAGAGGAAGCAGAAGGCGACATGACCGGAGCGGAGGAAGCAGAAGGAGACACGACCGGAGCGGAGGAACAGCCCAAGGAGCCGGAGCAGGAGTCTATGGAGGATGTAGAGACAGACGGGGCGGTGCCGTGTGAACACGATTTTCAGAAAGTGTCCTGGCCGAATGCCGCTACCTGCACGATGGAGGGTTCCTATACCTTTCGTTGTGCAAAATGTGGAGAAGAGGATGGCACGGGAACGCATACACAGCCGGTTCTGCCCCATGACTATGTGGCAGTGGAATCGCAGCATGGAAACTGCGTGGAGCATACTAGGATTACATATACATGTTCGGGCTGTGGCATCAGCTATGTGGATGCACATACAGAGCCGGACGAACATGACTGGACTACAGGATGGGCGGAGGTGTGGAATGAGGAAGACCACAGGATAGATACGGTGGTTTTGGAATATTGTACCCGATGTCACCTGCAGCGCTAGATAGAGAAAAGGGGTAAATATGAGGAGATATTCATTTTGGTACAGGCACTTTGGAAAAGCTGTGTTCATTTTTCTGGGGATGTTTGTGGCAGGTCTGTTAAGAGTACAGGCGGGGAGTGTATACGATAGCCCTTATGTGACCTTTAGCTCCACCGGTGAGGCATGGACTACAAATGCAGGGGATACGCATTATGAGCATTATACTTATGGTACGACTGTGCGCACAGGAGCCTCGTCCACGCTTCGAAACCTTAAAAAGGGGGAGCATTATTATAGCATGAGTCGGAGTGGCACTATTCCCATTGGGAAATGGGTTTGCGAACACGCAAAAGGACAGTGTATCCATAATAGTTATCCGCAGGAGAATAGTTGGTATGGAGTGCGCTTTGGCAGGCAAGCCTGTCAGAAATACCATTACTCAGGTTGGGTGGCATATTGCGCAGACTGTGGGGAGAAGCTTTCAGATATGTTGTTTTACATGAGCGATCAGGCAGCAGCCTCCATCGCGTCACTGGATGTGGGAGAGGCAATGCACTATTATTATTTATGCCCGTTTTGTCACAATCTGGAGCAGGCAAGAACCTATGAAAGACATGTCTGCAAGGGAATTTCCTGCAATCAATACAAAGTAGAATATGATCCCAATGTGCTCGGAGGCATTTATGGCGGCTACATGACGGCAAGCTATCATATGTACAACAATGCCACTCGTTATGAAGGACGAGAAGTGACGCCGGTTACGCATTTAAGCCAAAATGCGTATACGCGATTAGGAATGCAGTTTGTGGGATGGAATACCCGACCGGATGGAACAGGAAGAATGTATGGAGATGGGGCTGAAATTTACAACCTTTCGGAATGGGATTGGAAATTAGAGGAGCGAGGTTGCGTGCGGCTATATGCCCAGTGGAGACCGGCAACCGGTAAGCTTGTACTTGACCCCAATGGGGGAATGTATGATGGTAAATGGGGAGAGATAATTATTGAGCAGGCATATTTGACAACCTATCGGCCGGATGTGGAGAAATTGTCAGCCCCGAAAGGAAATACGGTACATTTTGATACCCATGGAGGAAGTATGTTGGAGGCGGTGACGGCTTGCGGAAAGTTTGCAGAATGGAGCATGATAGCTCCGTTTCAAGGCGCTTTTTATGATGGAATCTATGTGTTCCTGGGACAGGATGGAAATCAGGATATTTTGCGTGCGGAATATGACTGGGATGCCATCACACTTCCTGAACCGGTTCGAGCGGGCTGGTCCTTTGGTGGTTGGTATTATGATGAAGCTTATACGAAGCCGGCGGGAGGGGCAGGAGATACGTTTATGCCCATACAGGACATAACATTACATGCGCAATGGGTCAATCTTCAGTTGAGAGCACGGAATAACTATAAAGTGAATGAAGGAAAAGGGGCTGTGGATCTTGATTGGAGTCAGATGGATGGAATGGGCAAGGTGTATAAGCTATATCAGAGCAGAGACGGAGAAAACTGGTATGGTATACACAGCGCGGAGGATGTGGGGAAGGCTAAGGAGGTGAATGAACTGTATGCTTACAGTGGTGCCGGGCGTAAATATACGGTTCCGGAATCCGGTTTTTATACCTTGACTGTAAGCGGTGCACAGGGCGGAGACTATCATGGCAGCGTGAACGGAAAAGCAATCCATACCACTGGTGGACTGGGAGGAAGAGTCTCCGCCAAGGTGTGGCTAAACAAGGGAGAGATCATTTCCTACACCGTTGGAGGACAAAATGGATTTGGCGGTGGCGGGAGAGGCAATCCCTATGGCGTTGGAGGAGGAAGAACCATTGTATCTACAGATTGCAAGGGAGTTCTTTTGATTGCCGGAGGCGGAGGCGGTGCTTCGCCGGCAGGTAACGGTGGAGCGGGCGGTTCTTCTGCCAGTTTGCGCAGTGATAAAGCTGCTCAGGGAGCAGGTGGAAAAGCAGGCGGTGGTGGAGGATATATCGGAGGCAATCAGGGTGTTTACACAGTCCATAATCATGAAGAGGGGGAATATCCCACAGGGTGCTACAGAAGAGAGGATGATTCTTATGAGGCATGTGTCGCTGATGGAGGGCTGGTGGTGACAGCAGTTGTTGGACAACGTCATGGAGAGACAACCACATATGCCTATGACATGGCGGAGTATACGAATTGGACATCTTACCGGGGAGAAAGCATGAGTGGCTATTGTTGGAAGGTGAAAGCCCACTCCAAGGATGATAAGGCCACACTGGGGATGACGATTAATAACATTGCAGTCAGGCACAATACACAAATTTTGATACATTTTGTATGCTACGGTGCTGAGGCCACCGACAGCGACCGTCTGCGGGAGACGGAAACCTATGCCAAAATTGTGGATCAAAACGGTAAAGTGCTCTGGAATGGGAAGGCAGAGGGGGGAGCCTGGAATGGAGCCACAGTGCACAGACTTACCAACGTACACAATTCCCAAACGGCAGGTTATGAGATCTGGGTCAAGGCATCCATACCTGCTACAAGTACAAGGTTACAATTCCTAACGAATATGGGACATACCGGGGGATGGCTGAATATCGGAGTGGATTCTATTTATTTATCAGGCGGTCAGACCAAGACACTCATCTGTGGTTATCATGAGGGGCAGGTTGTGACTTCACGAATCGCTTATGGTGGAAGTAATTATGTAAATAACCGGTATGCCTATACTTTTTCCTCCCAAAGCGGTTGTAAAACAATAGATGGAGCATTTCGTATACAGGGAGAAAATATTGGCTATCTGGAGGAGCTTTCGCTTTTGGGAGTAGGGGCAAAGGATATGGAAAAACCGGATGCCATTGGGGATGACAGTATAAAACAGCGTCCTTTGGGAAATGCGCAGGTGGCAATTACATGGGAGGAGCCAAAGGATAGCGGTACAGACTATTATCATAAGGCGGAGTCTTATCTGCAGGGCTCCGAGCAGCTTCTGTGTACTTCGAATGTGACCGTTAATACGTTGGTGTCAGGAATCAAAGGATATTATTTTGTACTGGACAAGGAGCCGGATACGGTCGTCACGGCAGGAGAGGCAGGACAACACGGTGGTTTTCTGGATGAACCGAAAGTGGTGGTTTTGTTGAAGGAGGAGGTTTGGTCTCTGCATGTGGCAGCAGTGGATGTGGCAGGAAATGTGGGTGAAACCAGTCATATTATGTTGGATTCTCTGGAAGAAAATTCGCTTCACTGGCCGCTTTTTACCAAGCCGATGGAACTTTTGCCGGGCGAGAATGTTTATTTTGATAATAGTCTTGCTCTATACTATGTGAGAAGTGATGGGAAAACGCCTTTTACACTTGGGTTTTCAGGTTATATGGACGGTACAGCAACAGAAAAATATCAGCCTAACTACGCAATTTTTGAGACGGAGCAGGAGGAAAAAACAGCTCGAAGCATTATTTTTGCTGCCAATGATGCGGTGCAGCAAAGTACCATTGTGAAAACCGCCGAGGAGTTACCCTATTCCTCCGAAGGGGATACTCCCTTGATTCGATATGCGTATACACGTCTGGAACGCAGCAATCATAACCGGGAACTGTCGGTTCGTCAGCAGTTTCTATTACCCCCCAAGGACGGCGGAAAGAAGATTTGCGTAATGCCGCGCGTAGGGGCAAAAGAAGGAGACGAAGTTGTTTATTCCAAGCGACAGGCTGACAAACAAAATGAGCTGGTGTTGATGGGAGATGGCACTTCCCCGGTGATTGCCGGAGCGGAAGCGTTGGAGCGCCTGGAGAAGCTTGTGGGGGGACAAACACGTCTACCGGTTACCATTACCGCTTTTGATGATTTGAGCGGTGTCAAAGAAGTGCGCGTGGAAATCGTAAATTTTGACAACGCATGTACGGCTTCCTATGAGGGAGATGAGAGGGGAAGCGTTTCTTTTGTTATAGATGCAGATGAGCTTGTATATGCCGGAGATTTTACGGTGCGCATCTATGCTGTGGATAATGTGGGGAATGAGACAAGCAAGGAATATGGAACAGGAGGATTTCGTTTGCAGGCGCAGGTGAAACGGATTCTGGAGCCGCATACGCCACAATTTCGACGTGGAGAGAGTGGAATGCTGACGATACAGACCTGGGGGTATGCGGACCGGGTGGAGGTGGAGTTCCCGGCGGAAATTGCGAAGGGAGCGCAGGGGATTAACTGGATATTTGATTATCAGGATTCAGTGACAGCGGAGCATGAAGAGCAAATACAGTTTATGGTGCCCCTCATGGTGTTGGAGCAGCAGAAATATACAATTATCGTGCGCGCCTACAAGGGAGAAAAGGTGCTGACGGAATATCCGGAATTTTCTCTGGTTGAAGGAGAGGGCAGTATTCTGGATGATCTGCGGACGAGACTTAGATGATGCTATATTTCAATGGTTTTTTAATAGGCGGGATACTGATGCTTGGGTTGAGGATGATCTCTTGCAGAGATACTGAATGGAACTTCCCAGTTTCCCGAAAGACAGGTGCGGTTTTGACGTTGACGACAGTGGCAAACGGTTGTCTGGTGGCATGTCTGGCAGATAACTGGTTGGACAATGTACTGTTTGACATTGTGGCAGGGTGTTTGATACTGGCATGTATCACGGATTGCACTATTTGCAGTGTGTATCAATTCATTTGGTGGCCGGCATGGAGCGCAGAGATGGGCATGGTCTTGTTGAGGATACTTGGATATCATAAAAAGGGATTGCCCATAAGGGAGAGTATCTTGGGACTGGTAGTGTTTGTGCTGTTGCAGGAATACTTTTTTGCAAGGATGTATGGCAGAGCGGACTGCCATGCCTTTGTAACATGTGCGCTTGCTGAGTGGATAAGAGGAATGGATATGATCGTTTATCCCATGCACATGGCGGTGGCATTTGGACTATTGGCATTGGTGCAGGGCGCGTGTGGGAATATCAGCAGAACCGGCAGGCTGAAGGTGGCAAAACCGTTTTTACCATATATTACAGCAGGATTCTGGATTGTCATGGTTGTATTATCCGAGTGAACGAAATATCGATTTGTAAAAGACATATTATGGCTTGACGCTAAGAGAGGAAAAGGCTACAATAAGGATTGGGAGGAGACCAACTATGAAAAGTCAACCCTGAATTAACAAAAAATTCTTTTTTTCTATCGATGGTAAAAAAGGGTAACCTTAACAAGGCTCCCAAGTGGGCGCTTTTAAACAAATCTATCGATATGGTATACAGACCTCTTAG
>JAFVDW010000077.1 GCA_017478245.1 Lachnospiraceae bacterium | reverse complement strand
GTATGGATTGGGTTGCTGTTTCTCATTTTCTTTACGTCCTTATTGTGGGTGAGGCAGGCAACCAATGATATGACCCAGACGGTGGTAAGCAATATCAGTGCCTATTATGAGGAGCGCAATCCTGCCGAAGAACCGCGGGCGGTCGTGGACACAGAGCAGTATCTTGCTGACCAGATGGACGTGGCAAGCAGCCTTCTGACACGAAACAGTATCATTCAGATGGGATTGATTGTGGCGGCGTTGGCTATCATGTTCAGCGTTTATACGACCATGTCCCGAAGAGAGAAGGAGATGGAGGTCGAAAAGGCGAAAGCGGAGGAGAGCAGCAAGGCAAAGACAGTGTTTCTCTCCAACATGTCTCATGACATCCGCACACCAATGAATGCCATTATCGGTTACATCAACCTTGCGGAGCGTGATGGGAACGGAGAGACGGAGCTTAGAGAGTATTTGGGTAAAATCAAGACCTCCAGTCATCATTTGTTGGCATTAATCAATGATGTGCTGGAGATGAGCCGCATTGAAAGCGGGAAAATGGATTTGGAGCCCATTGCCATGGAGCTGAAAAAAACATTGGCTGAAGTGAAGGATATGTTTTCCACACAGATGGAGGAAAAAGATATTTACTTTACCGTAGACTGCAGCCAGATCAGGAACAGTCGTGTCTATTGTGATAAAAACCGTTTGAACCGCGTGTTATTGAACCTGTTAAGCAATGCTTACAAATTTACACCGGAAGGCGGCACTGTCTCCGTCACAGCATGGCAGATTGAAGAGGATGAGGAAGGCTATGGCAGATATGAGCTGCGGGTGGCGGACAGCGGTATCGGAATGACACCGGAATTTGCTGCAAAGGTATTTGAAGCATTTGAACGAGAGAGGACATCTACAGTCAGCAGAATACAGGGTACAGGATTGGGTATGGCTATCACCAAAAGTATTATTGATCTGATGGGAGGAACCATTCATGTCAACACAGCACCTGACCGTGGAACAGAATTTGTGATACAACTACGACTTGCTTTACAGGAAGGCATGGAAGAGGTAGAAGAGGCGGTTGAAAAAGAGGGCAATGTGCAAAGCCGGACAGTGGATTTTACGACCATGCGGCTTCTTTTGGTAGAGGATATGGAGATTAACCGGGAGATTGCCATGATGATTCTTACAGGTCTGGGGTTTGCAGTAGAAACTGCCGAGAACGGTCAGGTGGCTTTGGACAAGGTGTCTGGTTCGGAGCCGGGATACTATGACGGTATTTTGATGGATATTCAGATGCCCGTGATGGATGGTTATGAAGCAGCAAAGGCAATCCGCAGTCTGGAGGATGAGAAGCTTGCAGGGATTCCGATTATTGCCATGACCGCCAACGCTTTTTCGGAGGACGTCAAAAAGGCACATGACGTGGGAATGAATGGACATATTGCAAAGCCCATTGATGTGAATGTGATGAAGACCACTCTGATGGAGATTTTGGGAGCGGGAGACAAAGGGCATAAGTGATAGAATGAGAGGAGACTGAGACTATGAACAAGGATTTGACCGTAGGAAAACCGGAGAGTGTGCTGTGGAGATTTTGTATACCTCTGTTTGGAAGTATTATTTTCCAGCAGCTATACAATATTGCCGATAGTCTGGTGGCAGGTAAATTTGTAGGAGAGAATGCGCTGGCGGCAGTGGGGAACAGTTATGAGATTACATTGATTTTCATCGCCTTTGCTTTTGGCTGTAATATAGGCTGTTCTGTAATCGTTTCTACGTTGTTTGGAGCAAAGCAGTATGAGGAAATGAAGACTGCAGTTTCAACGGCGCTTATCTCCAGTGGAGTGTTGTGTGGGATACTGATGTTGTTTGGCATATTGGGGTGTGATGGGCTGCTGCGGCTGATTCGCACACCGGACATTGTCTTTGCGGATTCCAAATTGTATCTGGATATTTATGTGTGGGGGCTGCCCTTTGTATTTTTCTATAACATTGCCACCGGAATCTTTTCGGCGTTAGGAGATTCCAAGACGCCCTTTTTGTTCCTGGCGGCATCCTCCACCATCAATATTGCCATGGATATCTGGTTTGTCACAGGCTTTCGGATGGGCGTAGCGGGGGTGGCATGGGCGACCTTTCTCTGTCAGGGAGTAAGCTGCGTGCTGGCGATGGTGGTGGTCCTTCGCAGACTATCAGGAATTGGAACGGAAGGTGCCTATGACAAATTCTCTTTTCCAATTTTGAAGAAGATTGCGGTGGTGGCGATCCCAAGTATCCTACAGCAGAGCTTTATATCGGTGGGAAATATCATTATTCAAGGTGTAATCAATGGTTTTGGTCCCAATGTGATGGCAGGGTACTCTGCCGCAGTGAAGCTGAATAACCTGGTCATTACATCCTTCACTACTCTGGGCAATGGAATCTCCAATTATACAGCACAGAATATGGGAGCACAGAAATTGAAGCGTATCAAAGAGGGATTCCGGGCGGGATTAAAGATGGTGTGGACGTTGTCCCTGCCTCTTTTCGTGGCTTACTTTTTTTGGGGGAAGTGGTTTTTATATCTGTTCATGAACGCACCTTCGGCAGAGACCATGTACACAGGAGAAATGTTTTTGCGCATCCTGTCACCCTTTTATTTTGTGATATCGGCGAAGCTGGTGGCAGATGGAATCCTGCGAGGAGCCAGTATGATGGGAAAATTCATGATAGCCACCTTTACAGATCTGACCTTGCGTGTGGTGTTGGCGATTGTTCTTTCAAGGACAGCGCTCGGTGCTACGGGAATATGGTGCGCATGGCCGGTGGGGTGGACGCTGGCGACCGGACTTTCCGTGTGGTTTTATCATTCAGGAAAGTGGAATCGTGTGACTGCGTGAGGAAAAAGTGCAAGTATTTCTAAACGGGATATGGTTCGTTGAACCATATCCCGTTTTTGTCAGAAAGCATCTATCTTGACAGTGGGGAGAGAAGACAGGTTGTTGTCTTCCGTATCATCAGGGATGGATTTTAAATATTCCGTATCCTTCTTATGGGCTACGCCTACTCCCTTGATTTCTCCTGCTTTAGCGAGAGCTACGCCCTCTTCCCGATTCACGATCCGATCATCGGATAATTGATATCCCGCCACACGTCCTTTTTCCTTTACCAGTCCTGTAATGGAGACTGCGTCGTCCTTGGGGGTCGGGATTTCATCCATGGCAGCTTTGGGAAGAGAAGATCTGAGATTTTGCTCCATAGAAACACCTCCTTCAAATTCAATATGTTTAGTATGTGCAACTCATTAAAAATCCATGCACGACCAAGCTTTATATATTTTCATTGACCGTGAATAGAAACCAGTTACTATAAATTTTGTGGATATAAGACTTGACGAAAAGAAAAAAATAGGATAACGTGTTAGTTGTAACTAACTTGCGAAAAACATATTAAATGTAATGATATTGCCGTTAAAGGATAAAGGAATTCTGAAAACAGGAGAGAGGTGGAGCAGATGAGAGATTTGTTGTGTGGCTTGATAGCGGTGGTAGTTATTTGGTTCTTTTCCAAGCTATTGTTTTTGATAAAGAGAAAGCTGTTGAAAATAGCTTTGGGAGAAAACAGTTAAAAAAGAAAAACCAAATGGAACAAACAAACCCAAATGGACTATTCAAAAAGTGCGGTCTCATGATATAGTGTGGTTTGGTTAGCTCTTACTAACTAAAATATAGCTTATCAGCAAAGGCTTTTTAACACAATTATCAGAAAGGAGACTGGAGATTATGAACAGTCAAGGAAATAATAGCAAACTAAATGGACGTGATTTGATTAATGTAGGTATTTATTCGGCAATCTATTTTGTGATTGTGATGGCGTTTGCCATGACAGGATTGATTCCCATTTTCCTCATGTTATTGTCATCCATGGTCGCATTTTTTGGAGGCATTCCCTTTATGCTGTTTTTGACGAAGGTGAAGAAGCCCGGTATGATTTTCATCATGAGTGTGATCATGGGTGTTTTGGTGTTTGTGACCGGTATGACCTATATGCCAGTTATCGTGTCTGTCATCACAGGAATCATTGCAGAGCTTGTGTATCGCAGCGGTTCCTATCAGAGTAT
Source organism: Lachnospiraceae bacterium (assembly GCA_017478245.1). Lineage (GTDB taxonomy): Bacteria > Bacillota > Clostridia > Lachnospirales > Lachnospiraceae > Acetatifactor. Next base: position 13,514 of record JAFVDW010000077.1, on the reverse strand, counting down.
GTCCAAAGCAATTCTGACAGCAGGTGTGTTCCCTCTTTGGGCAGTGGGGAACTATCTGCCGTTGTTTTTGCAGAGAGAGCAGTATTTTGCCCAGAGGGAAAGCTATGGACAGGAGTATGCGGATGCAGTGATGCGTCTCACTCCCAATTGGATGATGATCGTATTGGTGCTCGCAACTTTTCTCTGTGGCATCCTAGGTGGACTGTTGGGCAGGTTTTTGTTAAAGAAACATTTCAAGAAAGCAGGTATTGTATAAATGGAGCTTCAGAAAAGTTTTCTTGACCCACGGACAAAATTACTGTTGGTGTTTGTGGAGGCAACACTTGTGCTTGCCACGGCGGGTGGTGAGCGGTTGGTGGTGTTTAGACTGGCTTTCACGGTGCTGCCATTTTTGCTGCTGCTTACGGCGAAGTGTTATAGTGCCTGCATTGTGGGTATGCTGGTATTGACGGTGACGGAGATGTTGAAATATTTTGTATTCCAAAGTTCCAACGGTACACTTTCTTTTCTGTTGTTGATGGCAATCACGCTGATTACACGTTTTCTTCCGGCGTACCTAATGGGGGTGTATGTGATACGAACTACGAAGGTCAGTGAGTTCAAGGCGGCAATGGAGCGGATGCATGTGCCTGATGAGTTGACAATCCCCATGTGTGTGATGTTCCGGTTTTTCCCTACCGTGCGGGAGGAGGGCACCTCCATTCGTGCAGCGATGAAGATGCGCGGCATCGGTCTGGGCGGGGGAAAGGCATCGGAAATGTTGGAATACCGCGTGGTGCCCATGATCTCCTGCTCGGCAAAGATTGGTGAGGAGTTGTCCGCTTCGGCATTGACAAGAGGGTTGGGTAAAAACCGCAAACGAACCAATATCTGTAAGATTGGATTTGGGGTGGCAGATTATATCGTGATGGTAGTGGTGATGGTGATGATCATCTATTGGATGGCAGGATATTTTGGGAGTGTAGGATGATTCAATTTGAACATGTGGACTTTACATACGAGGCAAATAGTGAGACCCCAAGTCTGCGGGATATTTCGTTTACAGTAAAAACAGGAGAATGTGTACTTTTGGCAGGAGCTTCCGGTTGTGGGAAGTCCACGCTTTTGCGCTTGTTGAACGGATTGATACCGGAATTTTATCCGGGAGAGCGAAAGGGCAGGGTTCTGATCGAAGGAAGAGAAATCTCGAATCAGGAAATTTATGATCTGGTTGGAAGGATTGGAACGGTATTTCAAAATCCCAGAGCGCAGTTTTTCAATGTGGATACCACCAGTGAACTGGTATTTGGCTGTGAGAATCTGGCGTTACCGGAGGAAGAGATTGTGAAACGGCTCGAAAAGACGGTGGCTGATTTTCATATGGAAAAGCTGATGAATCGCAGTATTTTTGAACTGTCCGGCGGAGAAAAGCAACGGATTGCATGCGCTTCGGTTGCCACGCTGCATCCGGAGATTATCTTGTTGGATGAACCTTCGGCAAACCTGGATTTTGAAGGGACAGAGAACCTGCGGCAGATGCTTGCCGCATGGAAGGAACTGGGCAAGACCATTCTGATTGCAGAGCATAGGATTAGTTATGTATGGGATATTGTGGATCGCGTGCTCTATCTGGAGGAGGGGCGCCTGCGGGCAGACTGGCATAAGGAGGAGCTGGTGAATTTCACGGAGGAGACTTGTCAAAAATATGGACTTCGTTCCTTGGTGCGCAGTTCTCCCATGATGTTTGTGACACCGGAAGGATACCGCTTGGAGCAAAACACTGCTGTCACAAAAGCGGTAAAGGAGCAGGCAGACCAAATCGTACTCAGGGATTTCTCCTACACCTATCGTCACGGTGCAACCTTTCGTGTGAGAGAGCTGCGGCTTCCCAGATACAAAGTGACTGCCATCGTGGGAGCCAACGGCACAGGAAAGACCACTTTTTTGGAGTGTCTGAGTGGGATTCGCAAGAACAAAGGAAAGCTGTATTTGGCTGAAGGAGAGAACGCGGGACAGGACGCGGCGGAGAATGGTTTGGGGCGGGCATATAGCGGCAGGAGATGTCAGAAGCTGATTTTCATGGTGATGCAGGATCCCAATCATCAGTTATTCACGGAATCTGTTCTGGATGAGGTGTTAGTCAGTATGCCGGAGGAAGACGAGGATAAGGCGCGTGTGATTCTGGAGGAAGTGGATTTGGCTCAGTATGCGGACAGACATCCCATGTCCCTGTCGGGAGGACAGAAGCAGAGAGTAGCCATTGCCTGTGCGATTGCGTCGAAACGTCCGATCCTGCTATTGGATGAGCCCACCAGCGGATTAGACAGAAAGCATATGTTGGAGGTGGCGGAGCTTTTGAAGCGATTGAAGGAGCAGGGCAGGACCATCATTACAGTGACACATGACAGTGAATTTATCCGCATCTGTTGCGATGAGGTGATGGAATTGAGTGAGGTATCTGCATGAGAGAAGATAAAAATGTATGGGGAATGATTCATCGGATGGCGGACATTGGTCCCCACAGGCTGATTGCGGATACACAGGAATGTGTGATCATTCGTATGGAGAACGAGACGGGCGAAGGGGATATGATTCTGTACCGGGTCTTTGAGGGAGTTTATCTGATGTATAATGATTTTCATATGGAATATTGCGAGTCGGAATTTCAGGCTGCGGAGTCTTTGCTTGCTATAGACTATTGCAGAGAGGGCAGTATCCAGATGGAATGTGTAAGCGGCGTGTACTGCGTGAAAAAACCCGGCAATGTATGTGTGGATTCCAGAGTGCATCACAAGGGACTCATGCGCTTTCCTACCAATCACTATCATGGAATCACCATTGGCTTCGAGAGAGCTCTGGCGGAGAAAAGCCTGCGAGAACAGGTTAGTGGCATACCAGTTGAGCTAAAAGCATTGCGGAATAAATTCTGTGGAAATGATCTTCCGTTCCTTATCAGGGAGGATGAGAATTTAAGGCGGCTTTTTACGGATCTGTATCAGGTGCCGGAGAAGGTGCGACAGGGCTATTTTCGAGCAAAGGTGTTGGAGCTGCTGGTCTACTTAAGCGCGGTGGAAATCGAGGACATGGAAACGGAGAAGACTTATTTTTACAGAGATCAGATTGAAAAGGTAAATGCAATCCAAAAGCTGATTACGGAGAATCTGAATGAGAACTACACTATCGAAGCCCTGGCGGAACGCTTTGATATCTCACAGACTGCTTTGAAGAAATGCTTTCGGAATGTCTATGGCAAACCGATTCACGCCTATCTCAAGCAGTATCGGATGGAGCGGGCGGCGGAGCTGCTGAAACGGGAGCGGGAAATGAATATTGGTGACATTGCTTTTTTGGTAGGGTATGAAAGCGGTGGGAAATTTGCAGCGGCGTTCAAGGCAAGCATGGGGATGACCCCGATGGAGTATCGGAGACAGCCTTATTGAAGCTAAAAAGATATTGGAAAGGAAAAAAATATGAATGAGACAAATACAAAGAAAAAAACACTTGTAAACTGGATTATGGAATTTGCCAGTTCCAAGCGACATCTGTACACGGCAAGCATTTTATTTGCCGCCTGTGGGGTGGTATGTAGCATGCTGCCTTATTATTTTGTGGGAAGGATTGTGCAGAAGCTGCTTGCAGGGGAGCGCATATTCGCAGCCTACAGGTGGGAGTTTGTATGGATAGCGGTATCCTGGACGTTTAGGGTGCTCTTTCACTCCCTGTCCACTGCAAGAAGTCATGTTGCTACCTTTGCAGTGCTGGGAAATGTCAGAAAGGCAATCTGTGCGAAGCTGACCAAGGTGCCCTTGGGAGATGTGCAGCGTATTTCTTCCGGGTCACTCAAGAATATCATTGTGGAGCGGGTAGACTCTATGGAGACTACATTGGCACATATCTTGCCGGAGGCAACGGCTAACATCATGGCACCCATTTTGTTGTTTATCTTTTTGTGTACCATAAATTGGAAGCTGGCTCTGGCTTCCCTGATCACGTTCCCGGTGGGAATGATCTGCATGGCGGGTATGATGAAGGATCAGGCGGCGCAGTGGGCAAAATGCGTGGAGAAGACCAAGATATTGAACGACACGGCGGTGGAGTATATCAACGGAATCGAAGTCATCAAGGCATTCGGTAAGGCGGAGAGCTCCTATGAGAAGTTTCAGACGGCAGCAAAGGAAGGGGCGTACTGTTATATTGACTGGATGCGTGCTTCTATTATCTACTTTACGGCGGCAATGACTATCACGCCTGCCACCATGCTTTCCGTGCTGCCGATTGGCGGCTTCCTGTATCTGCGAGGCTTAGTGACAGCGGCGGACTTTATCATGGTGATCATACTGGCATCCGGATTGATTACACCGCTTATCACCATTATGTCCTACAACGATGACTGGACAAAGGCACATACGATTTTTGATGAGGTGGGAGCGCTTTTGGATATGCGGGAAATGGAAAGACCAACGCAGACCGTCAAAGAGCCAAAGGACAATTCCATTGTATTGCAGGATGTACATTTCGGATACGATGAGGATAAGGAGATCCTGCACGGTATCAATCTGACTTTTTCTGATGGTACCGTGAATGCACTGGTGGGACCTTCCGGTTCGGGTAAGTCTACCATTGCGAGACTGATTGCCTCCCTTTGGGATGTGAGCGGAGGGAGCATTCAGATGGGAGGTGTGGATATTCGGGAGATTGCCCTTACAGATTACAACGACCGGGTTGCCTATGTGTCTCAGGACAATTATCTCTTTAATGTATCGGTGCGTGAGAATATCCGCATGGGCAAAAAGGGGGCAAGTGATGCAGAGGTGGAGGAAGCGGCTAAGAGATGCGGCTGCCATGAGTTTATCACGAATCTGGAAAACGGTTATGATACCATTGTAGGCGATGCGGGAGGTCATCTCTCTTGCGGTGAGAGACAGAGAATCTCTATTGCGAGAGCGATGCTGAAGGATGCGCCGATTGTGATTCTAGATGAGGCAACAGCCTACACTGATCCGGAGAATGAAGCCCTGATTCAGCGTTCCATTGCCCGGATGGTGCAGGGTAAGACCTTAATCGTCATTGCCCACAGACTGTCCACTATCAAGGATGGAGACAGAATATTCGTGATCAAGGACGGTGCAGTGGATGCTCAGGGTACCCATGAGGAGCTGCTTCTGCAAGGGGGCTTGTATCAGAAAATGTGGGAGGCTCATGTCTTAGCAAGGGATGAGGCGGAAGGAGGCGAGATAAATGCTTAATATTTTGAGAAAGTTCTTTGCCTTTTCAGGCGAAGTAAATAAGAAAAAATTTGAGGCTTCCATTGTGTTGGGAATTGTTGAGGCATTCTGCCAGGCATTGCGGATTCCGGCGATTTATCTCATTGTGCGCGGCATGGTGGAAGGGAAGCTTACCGGCAGGACAGTGTGGATGGCATTTGGCATTCTGGTGGCAGGAGTCCTATTGCAGATTACTGTATCCGGTAAGGGGAAAATGCTGCAGACGGAAGCCGGATACACGACCTGCGCCAATAAGCGTATTGAGATTGCCAGTCATTTAAAGTATCTGCCCATGGGCTATTTTAATAACAATTCGCTGGGATATATCACCAGTGTCACCACTAACACTATGGAAAGTCTGGCGGATGTTGCCACCAGAGTGGTGATGATGACCTTGCAGGGAGTACTGGAAGCCGTATTGATCACTATTTTCCTCTATTTCTTTGATTGGAGGATCGGCGTGGTAGCCACGGTAGGTATCCTGTTGTTTTTCCTGGCAAATCGTATCACGCAGAAGCGTTCCGCAGCGATGTCGCCCAGAAAGCTCAAGGCGGACACCGGCGTGGTGGAGCAGGTGTTGGAGTTTATTCAGGGAATTGCCGAAGCGAAAAGCTACAATATGACCGTAGAAAGTAATCGAAAGCTGGAGGATGCCATTGATGAGGCATCTAAGGTTTGTACGGATATGGAATTAGGATTTGTTCCCATTTTAGCTATACAGACATGGTTAATCAAAATGACCGGTGTGGCAATGTGCGCATTATCTTTGAAGTTCTGTTTTGACGGCAGTATGACGGTGCCGGAGTGTATTGTGATGATGATTGCGTCCTTTATTGTATTCGCTGCGTTGGAGTCCGCAGGAAATTATTCTGCTCTGTTGCGTACCGTGGACATGTCAGTGGATAAGGCAAATGGGATTCTTGCCACGGAGGAGATGGATATCGAGGGGAAGGATATTGTGCCGACGCACTGTGACATCACCATGCGCAAGGTGGACTTTGCGTATGACAAGCGTAAGATTGTGGACAATGTGAGTCTACAGATTCCTGAGAAAACGTCGGCTGCTTTCGTAGGTCCTTCCGGCGGTGGTAAGACCACCATCTGTCACTTGATTGCCAGGTTCTGGGATGTGGAAAAAGGTGAGGTGTTGCTGGATGGATTGGATGTGAGGGAATACAGTATGGACTCGCTGATGGAGAATTACAGCTTTGTATTTCAGAATGTATATCTGTTCCACGATACCATTGCCAACAACATCCGTTTCGGACAGCCCGACGCGCCCATGGAGAAGGTCATAGAGGCTGCGAAGAAGGCATGCTGTGACGAGTTTATCCGTGCGCTTCCCGACGGATATGATACCATCATCGGAGAGGGCGGAGAGAGTCTGTCGGGAGGAGAGAAGCAGCGTATCTCCATCGCCCGTGCGATTATGAAGGATGCACCCATCATCATTCTGGATGAGGCGACAGCCAATGTGGACCCGGAGAATGAGAAGGAGCTGATGGAGGCAATCCGTTCTCTGACACAGGAGAAGACCGTGCTGATGATTGCTCACAGGCTTAAGACCGTCCGGCATGCAGATCAGATTTTTGTCATTGATAAGGGACAGATCGTGCAGCAGGGGAAGCATGAGGAGCTGATGCAGCAGGAAGGCATCTATCGGAGCTTTGTCAGCGAGAGGAAGCAGGCGGTGTCCTGGAAGCTGGCGGGGCAGAAGTAAGGAAAAAGTTCAGATAGTAAAAAGCAGTTCCTTTGACCTGTGGACAGTGGGTCAAAGGAACTGCTTTGTTTTGGTAATACCTTTATTTCTCTTTGATGGGAATCCAGACCTCGGTATCATATGCAACACCTCCCTGATGTAGGGATAGTACACTAATTTATCTAATAACATTCTACTAATCATCCTAAATTTCGGCATTTGTATCCTTGAAAAGCAATGAATGTAGTGTTATGATACTTTTGTTAGAAGTAACTAACCATGCCGGTTTTATTGGCAAATCAATGGCTAAACAATTACACTACCCAGGAGATATAAATGGAGGAGGGCATTATGTCAGAGGAAGAAAGGAAATTTTTAGAGATCGTAGATTTAAAGAAGGGGTTCGGCAGCGGAGACACCAGACAGGAGGTGCTGCGGGGCATGAATTTTACCGTGGCAAAGGGAGAGTTCTGTGTGCTCTTAGGACCATCCGGTTCCGGTAAATCGACACTGCTTAACATCATCGGCGGTATCGACAGCCCGGATGATGGCTACATATCTATTAACGGAGATAAGCTCAAGGATATGGGAGAGAAGGGGCTGACCCAGTATCGCAGGAAGCATCTGGGATATGTATTTCAGATGTATAATCTGATTCCAAATTTAAACGTGAAGGAAAATATTGAGGTGGGGGCGTATCTGTCAGACAATCCATTGGATATCGATGATCTGTTACATACGCTGGGCTTGTATGAGCATCGTCACAAGCTGCCCAACCAGTTGTCCGGCGGACAGCAGCAACGTGTATCCATCGGACGCGCCATCGTGAAGAATCCGGATATTCTGCTCTGTGATGAGCCTACAGGCGCGCTGGATTACAACACGTCCAAGGAAATCTTAAAGCTCATTGAAGATGTCAATGCCAAGTACGGTAATACCATTATCATGGTGACCCACAATCAGGAGATCCGTCACATGGCAGATCATGTAGTGAAGCTGCGTGACGGCATGGTGAGACATAACGACATTAATTCCGAGAAGATTTCAGCAATGGAGCTTGATTGGTAAAGAGATTGAAAAGAAAGGAAAACGCAATATGAGCGATCAAAATAAAAATCAGTTAAGTGCCGGAAGACGAGTCGGGAATCCCCTCCTGAAGCGTATTCCCAAGGAGCTTGTGGGAGAGTGGCGCAAATATTTAGTGATTTTCTTATTTCTCACACTGACCATTGGTTTCGTGGCGGGAATGTATGTGGCAAACCACAGTATGCTGACCTCCTTTGAAGAGGGGAAGACCAGGTATAAGTTGGAGGATGGACATTTCGAACTGGCAGATCAGGCAGATGAGGAGCTGCTTGCAGCGATTGCTTCCGGAGAAAAGATAGATCTTCGTGCCTATTATATCGAGGAGGCTTACAGAGAGATCGATGAGAAATTAGAGGAAGAGGTACAGAAGGAAGCCGAGGCACAGCTTCAGGAGGAGTTGGACCAGCAGGTGAATGCGAAGCTGGAAGAAGTGCTTGAGGAGGCACGCAAGACAGCTTATGAAGAGGCTCGGAATGAAATAAACAAAAAGTTTGACGAGCAGGAGGAGAAAAAGACTGCCGCCCAGAAAAAACAGGACGCAGCATTTGTTCCGGTGGAGGTGGCACTCTTTGAGAATTTCTACAAGGATACCACAGAGGACAATGATCTGGACGGCGATTCGGACGGCAAGATCCGTCTGTTTACCATGAGAGACGACAGCAATCTTGCCTGCCTGATGGAAGGGGCTTTGCCTGCTGATGAAAATGAGATTGTCATCGACCGTATGCATGCGGACAACAGTAAGCTGACAGTGGGAGATGTGATCCGTGTGGGAGGAAAAGAGTATACCATCAGCGGTCTTGTGGCACTGGTCAATTATAGTACTCTGTATGAACACAATACGGATATCATGTTTGACGCGCTGACCTTTAATGTGGCGTGGGTGACAGAAGAAGGCTTCGAGCGAATCGCGGCAAGAACTCATTATTGCTACGCATGGAATTATGTAAAGGAACCGGCGGATGAGCGGAAGGAGAAGGAAGCGTCGGACTTCTTTATGGCTGCATTGGTCACCCAGACCATGAAGGCAGAGAATGATCTGGAGGATTACGTTCCTCGTTATGCAAACCAGGCAATCCAGTTTGCGCCGGAGGACATGGGCTCCGACAAGACCATGGGAGGAGCGCTGCTTTATATACTGGTGGCGGTGCTCGCTTTTATCTTTGCCATCACAGTCAACAGTACCATCACCAAGGAGGCATCTGTGATCGGTACACTGCGGGCATCCGGATATACCAAGGGAGAACTCACCGCGCACTATATGGCGATGCCGGTGTTGGTGACCTTGGCGGCTGCGGTCGTAGGAAATATTCTGGGATATACTTATTTTAAAAATGTGGTGGTCGCAATGTATTACAACAGCTATAGTCTGCCGACTTATGAAACGGTCTGGTACTATGAAGCTTTTGTTAAGACAACCATCGTGCCCGTGGTGTTGATGCTAGTAATCAATTATTTTGTCATCCGCAGACAACTGATGCATACGCCGCTACAATTTCTGCGCCATGATTTGAAGACCTCAAAGCGAAAGAAAGCCATGCGGCTGCCCAAGGTGAAATTTTTAAGTCGCTTTCGCATGCGGGTAATGATACAGAATATGCCCAACTATGTGGTGCTGTTCTTTGGTATGTTTTTCGTCATGCTGCTGTTGGGCTTTGCCTTTGGTCTGCCATCTACCCTGAAGCATTATCAGGAGAACGCGGTGGAGCAGATGTTTGCCAAGTATCAGTATGTGTTAAAGCAGACGGAGGATTAGGATGGCAAGGAGATTGTCACAGCAGTGTCTGATGCGGAAAAATACAGTATGACGACGTTGCTTACTACTACGGGTATTCGGGTTGGAGAGTCTGTGTCGGTCTATGGGCTGGAGAGCGGAAGCAATTATGTCCGACTGGAGATGGAACCGGCAGAGGGTGAAGTGATGATCTCCAGTGCCTATGCAGATAAGTTCGGATTGAAAAGAGGAGACAGGCTTGTATTTTCCGAAAAGTATACCGGCGAGGAATATGATTTCACAGTGGCTGGAGTTTATGATTATATGGGTGGTGTGGCCATCTTTATGCCGCTTAATATGTTCAATCGTGTGTTTGACCGTCCGGCAGACTCCTACAACGGATATCTGTCCAATGAAGAGCTTACGGATATCCCCGAGAAATATATTGCTACTACGGTGACAGAGGAGGATATCACAAGGGTATCTCGCCAACTGGATCACTCTATGGGCGGTTATATGAATTATTTCAAGGTGGCTTGCCTGATTTTCGCTGTGATACTGATTTATTTGTTGACAAAGGTGATTATTGAGCGCAACGAAAATGCGATTTCCATGGTGAAGATTCTGGGCTATGAGAATGGGGAGATTGCCTCTCTCTATCTGATGTCGACCACATGGGTGGTATTGTTCTCGGCTGTAGTGGGAGCTTTCTTGGGAATAAAGGGGCTTGAGGTGATCTGGATGCAGGTGATGAAGGATCTGGACGGATGGCTGCCGGTGTATATCGGTCCCATGAGCTATGTGGGCATGATCGTGCTGGTATTCGCCGCCTATCTGGTGATACTTTTCATCGACTATAGAAGAATCAAGCGGATCCCGATGGATGAAGCGCTTAAGAATGTAGAGTAGTAGGATGGGAAATATATGGAAAGAATTGATATTACCGGTGTGCCTGAGACGATGCTGCAGACATTATACGCAAGAGCGCAGGAGTCGTCTAAACCGGAGCATAAGATTTATGATGAAAAGGCAATAGAAATTGTGCAAATGTTGGATTATGATTTCACCAATGCCGGAAAGGACGCCGTGATGAGTAGCGGTGTCATTGCCAGAACAATTCTGTTGGATCGCATGGTAGCACAGTTCGTTGCAGCGAATCCGCACGCTGCGGTAATCAATATTGCCTGTGGCATGGACACGCGATTTTATCGCGTGGATAATGGGATGCTCGCATGGTACAACATCGATCTGCCGGAGACCATTGCTGTCAGAAGCAAGTTCCTGGAGGAGAAGGGCAGAGTGCAGATGCTTGGAATCTCTGCAATGGATGAGGCATGGGCACAGCAGGTGGATACAGGGAGAGAGTCAACGTTGGTGGTGGTAGAAGGTCTTAGTATGTATCTGAAGGAAGCAGATGTCAGACAGATTCTCTCAATCATAGAAAGACATTTTTCCAACGTGACAGTATTTTTTGAGATTCTTTCCCCCATGTTTGTGGGCAAGGATGTGGAGAAATCCATCAAAGCCAGCAAGGCTTCCTTTACCTGGGGTGCAAGGTCAGGGCGGGAGCTGGTAAGTCTCGTGCCGGGCTTTGCATTTGTGGAGGACAGAAGTCTGGTGGAAACCATGCAGGAGATGTATCCCATCTATAAGGTGTTGGGTAAGATTCCGTTTATCCGTAATATGTCCAACAAGATTGCGGTGTTGGAGAAATAGGTGTTTGGAATTGGAGTGCTTTGTATTTGGTGTGAGGACGATTCGGCAAGATACTTGCGTAAAAGGAAAGGAAGCATTATAGTATACTTAAGCAAAGATAAAAACATCGATACGGAGAAAAGCAATGTTTGATAAGAGGTTAATGGAAGTATGTCCTGAGAGCAAAAAATATATCATTGGGAACATTGTGCTGCAATGGCTGGAGCTTTTTTTGAACGCGGTGATGATTATCACCATAGCACGGTTCATTGCGCAGATTTATGAGAGAAATTGGGGACCGTCTGATCTGGCGGTTCCCATTGCTATAATCATGGGAACCATCCTGATCCGCTTTTTTACAACCCGCTATGCCATACGGATGAGCTATCTTGCGTCCAAGACCGTGAAGAAGAAAATGCGGGAAATGATCTATGGGAAGCTGTTAAAGCTAGGGCTATCCTACAGGGAGCAGGTTTCTACGGCGGAGCTGGTGCAGGAATCCGTGGAGGGCGTGGATCAGTTGGAGAGCTATTTTGGACAGTATGTGCCGCAATTTTTCTATGCCTTTCTGGCACCCGTCACATTGTTTTTCCTGTTTGGCTTTGGCGGAAGCTGGGGTACGGCTGCGGTGCTGCTTGTCTGTGTACCCCTGATTCCCGGAGCGATTATGATGGTGCAGAAAATCGCCAAAAAGCTGCTTTCCAAATACTGGGGACAGTATGCGCAGCTTGGCAGTACCTTTTTGGAGAATTTGCAGGGGATGACGACGCTAAAGATTTATCAGGTGGATGCTTTCAAAAATGAACAGATGAATGAGGAGTCTGAGCATTTTCGCCAGGTGACCATGAAGGTGCTGACTATGCAGCTTAATTCCATCATCATTATGGATCTGTTCGCCTACGGCGGCGCGGGGCTGGGGATTCTGCTGGCGACCAGAGCCTTTGTACAGGGACGGTTGGAGCTGGCAAATTGTATTTTTATGATTCTATTGTCGGCGGAGTTTTTCCTGCCCATGCGCAGGCTGGGCAGCTATTTTCATGTGGCGATGAATGGTATGGCAGCCAGCGATAAAATTTTTAAATTTCTGGCGTTGGAGGAGCCAAAGGCAAAGCAGGAGATGTTGGATAGTGAGAAGCTTGAGATTGTGTTGCAGGATGTGCGCTTTTCCTATGACGGAGAGCGGGAAATCTTGCATGGTGTGAGCCTGCGGATTCCCAGAAAAAGTTTTATTGGCATCGTGGGCGAGAGCGGATGCGGTAAGTCTACCATCGCTTCTCTGCTGATGGGCAGAGAGACCGCGGGGAGCGGGAGCGTTACCATCGGTGGCAGGGAGCTTGGACAGGTCAGGGAAGAGAGCCTGATGAAGACTGTCGTCTATATCAGTCATAACAGTGTATTTTTCAAAGGAACGGTGCGGGACAATCTGTTGCTTGGAAATCCGGATGCCTCTGATGAAGCCTTGTGGAAGGTCTTAGAGGATTGCCAGTTGGCGGGCTTTTTGCAGACAGAGCAGGGCTTGGATACGGAATTACTGGAGAATGCCGGGAATCTGTCCGGTGGACAGAAGCAGCGGCTGGCACTGGCAAGAGCAATTCTCCATGACGCGGCAGTGTACCTCTTTGACGAGGCCACCAGCAATATTGATGTGGAAAGTGAAGAGGCAATTTTGCAGCAGATTCACAGATTAGCGGAGCGCAAAACGATTCTCATGATTTCACACAGGCTTGCCAATGTGGCGGATGCAGATTGTATCTATGTCATGGAAAACGGCAGTATCATGGAGCAGGGCAGGCATGAGGAGTTGTTGAAAAAAGACGGTGTCTATGCCACACTTTGGAGAACGCAGCAGGAGCTAGAGCAGTTCGGAAGAGGATGATTTGTGCTGCCTGCAGCGGTATGCCTGCAGGGGGTGAGGAGCCGTAAGGGAGGGTTTGTATGAAAAAGAGAAGTAAAGTGGGTACGTTATATCAGATGCTGGGGCTTGTGAAGCCTTTGGCGGGATATATGATTTTTGCAGTGTGTTGCGGTACATTGGCTTACCTTGCGGTACAGTTTATTCCCATCCTGGGAGGGTATG
>JAFVDW010000076.1 GCA_017478245.1 Lachnospiraceae bacterium | reverse complement strand
TTCAATGGTTCGGGGCTTTGAGGATGCCTTCCTTGGATAATCCAGTTCCACTCCCTCATCATGAGCCATACAAATCGCTTCCAATGGACACTCCGCACATTTGGGTGCTCCACCCGGCACACACACACAGGCTCCCAGCTCCATCATTGCCTGATTAAACGCTCCCGGTCTGTCCTGCGGGATAACCGCTCGCACTTCCTGCTCTATGGCAGTCTTCACCTTCGCCTCAGAAATCAATCTGGTATCCTTTCGAATGCGGGAAAGAACTCGCAGCACATTCCCATCTACAGCAGGATTGACCTTTCCATAGGCAATAGATGAAATCGCCCCGGCAGTGTAGGTTCCAATCCCCTTCAGACGTAGCAGTTCCTCAAATTCCTCCGGCATCCTGCCGTCATACTGTTCCATAATTTGTATTGCCGCCTTCTTGAGATTTCGTACCCTGTTATAGTATCCTAACCCCTCCCAAAGCTTGAGCAATTCCTCCTCCGGTGCATTTGCCAGAGTCTCAATATCAGGCAAGCTGTTCATGAACCGTTCAAAATAAGGCTTCACCGCCTCCACTCTGGTCTGTTGTAGCATAATCTCCGACACCCATACCCGATAAGGTGTAGGTTCTTCTCGCCAGGGCAAAACCCTTTTGTTGTTATCATACCACGCAAGCAACGGTTTGGAAATGGATTTTAAGTCTCCTAATCTTAAGTTTTCTTTAAGGTGCTCTTCCTCCGTCAGATAAACGGGCACCGGGGCATGAATAGTCATACTGTCCTCCGTTACCACGCAATCATATGCAAGGATTTCCACCCCTTCCGCTCTTGCTCTGCACAGAGCCTCTCCGAAAGCAGCCTGCATCTGCACATGAGGCATAAAGCAACGAACGTCCTGCATTTGAATCACAAACAAAAGCAACGCTCGATATCCGGCATGCTTTGCCGCAATCAGCTCCTCCACATGCTTCACCGCCCGTTCTGAAGGAGCGTCCGGAAAACGCACTACGCCATTTTCCTCCAAGGTCACACCCTTAACCTCTAGAAACACCTTTTCTGTCTCCGTCTCCACATAAAAATCAAATCTGGAATTGCCGTATTTTGTCTCAGGACGCACAGACAACAAGCCGTGGAAAAGTCCTCCTTCCTGAAGCCACTCTCCCACCGCCTTATTGGTTGCCTGAGAATCTATATTGATCATGCGCCCGCCCTTTCTCACTGCTACCAGGTCATAGGCGGTAGCACGAGCCGGGTTATCGCTTTTCTCTAGATATACAGTTGCGCCCGGCAGCAATAATTCCTTGCATCTCCCGGTGTTCTTCACATGTACAGTTTCCCGTCTGCCATCCAACTCCACATGGGCAATAAAACGATTGGGGCGTTCCAGGAAATCAGCCTGTACGATATGTTGGTATTGCATCTATATATACACTCCTTTTCGTCTTACGATAAGGCACTCTCGCCGCCGGTACAGACTGCGCCGCATTGACAGTATGCACAAGCTGATCATCAAAAAATATCTGTGCCCCAAACGCCTTCAGCACATCCCGCTTAGGAATTCCCCCAAGGAAGAACGCCTCATCCACCCGCACATTCCATGCGCGCAGCGTGCGAATCACCCGCTCGTGCGCCGGCGCACTTCTGGAAGTGACAAGTGCTGTTCTGATAGGGCAGTTTTCCACTCCCAAAAGTCTCTGTATATCTGATAGTTTTTTGAGAAAATAGGCAAAGGGTCCTTCCTCCAATGGACTGTCTGCCATTCTGCGCTCATTTTCCTCAAAGGCGACCAGTCCTTCCTTCTGGAAGATATGCTCCGACTCATCCGTGAACAGCACAGCATCTCCGTCAAAAGCAATCCTGACCGGATCCACACTAAACGCGGCATTAGGAACATTCTCCGTACAGATAATACCTGCTGCAATTCCACTGTCCACGGCACACTGAACATCATCCTCATAGGCGGATAAAAATAAATCCGTGTGAAACGCCTCCAGATAGGGTGCCAGAGCAGCTCCGCTCGCCAGCACCGCCCGGGTAATATGCAGCCCATAATAATCAATGGCATTGAATACCCTCAGGGAAGTGTCCGGACTGTTACGGGACATCACGATGACTTCCACCAAATCCCGGTCGGGAATACATTCATTCAACCTAAGCAACGCCTTGATCAGCGCAAATCCCGGTCCCGGTCTTAAAATGTCATTCTCATGCTCGACCTGATACCTGCAGTATGCCTCCACGCCCTGTTTTTCAAAAATCTCATTCTCCACCGACATATCAAACAATGCCCTGGAAGAAACCCCGATTACCATCTTGTCGTCCAATGAATATGCCATACACCCTCCATTTCTCCGCCGAAGCTGCAAGCCAAATTTAAGGGGAAGTACGACATCTGCATACGCAGCTCATCCACGCAGACGATTACACTCATATCGTTCCAATGTCACCAGACAGCTTCGAAGGGAGTCATATCGCTCCTGAGTGCTGCCCTCCGGCACCTCCACATCACAGGCAATCGCCATGGTAGTGATCATATCATCTGTGATACGATGATGCAAACCTGCCAGAATATTCAACCGCTGCTCATAACTATCTGCATCCAAAAATTCCAGCACAAAAGGATCTAACTGCAGCTCGTCGTCTTCGGGTTCTACAGGAACATCCTTGTGTTCAGGCAAAATCTCCGCATCCGGTGTAATGAACGCCGGCACACTGTCCGAATCCGCTTTCTGACGCTCACTGTCTGCTCCCTGCAATTCAAAACGGAACTCCTGTGCCACATCAGGATATTTGTCTCTGTCGACCCTGTCTGTGAACATGGATAATGGTCTCGCATAGGTCTTATAGTCGCCATACAAAGCCTGATAGATTACGAGACATTCTCCCGTTTCAGAATGCTCTGCAATGGTTACAATCTGGTATAAATTTCCCTTAAAATGTTTGTATATCTCGTGCGGTTTTGGAATAAATGCCATTTCCCATGACTCCTTTCGGTACTATTGTCTTTATTGAGTATAACCCGAAATTGAGGAAATGTCATGTTATTCTTGTCCTATTTTCTAAAATTACCTGAATCGTTGGTTGAGCGAACAATTCTCCCCCTTAAAGAAAAAATGCTCCAGCTCAGCTCCCAGCGCATCCTGAGCCTCTTGATTCAGGTTCTCAATTCTGCTATGATGTACTGTCAGAGTATATTCCCGACTGCCATCTGCCTCCATCACCCGCGTCAGCATCACTCCACTATTCTGAAATCCCTGCTCATTCAAATACTCCCGCACCTGACGCTCCATCTCCTTTTCCAAAGTCTGGTAGTATGCCTCCTCTTCGCTTCGGGATAGCGCTTCCCTGCTGAACACCGTCACCACAATGCAAAGTGATGCAACTATCACCCAAAATAATAAGAATGCTGCCTGTAAAATTCTTTTCTGTATCTTCCTCTTGTCGCCCATCATCCTGCCTCCGTTTCTTTTACTTTCTTGAAGCGACTTAAGAATAATATATTTGTTGTCCATTAATTGGTACTTAATACGTTTTATCCACATGACATTTTGAAAGTACTTCCAGGCTAATAATTCTATATACAATTATTTTAATATACGGTATAATAAAGCAGAATAAAGTAAAAAGCTCTTATCAAGCCTATTAAATTCATCACGGAGGTATCTTATGGACAAAAAGGCATTATACAATTTAAGCTATGGGGTATTCATGCTATCCACCAAGTCAGGTGATAAAGCAAACGGCTGTATCACCAACACCTGTATGCAGGTAGCCAACAGCCCCACTCGGGTGGCAATCTCAGTCATCAATACAAACTATACCTGTGATCTGATTAAAGAAAGCGGTGTGTTTGCGCTGAGCATTCTGGATGAAACCGTCAATTTTTTTACCATCAAGCACTTCGGTTTTCAATCCGGTCGCGATGTGGACAAGTTAAAGGATATGACACTTCCAACAGATGTCAACGGCATTCCTTACATGGGCTGGCAGGCATGCGCGGTCATCAGTTGCAAGGTAGTAGATAGTCAGGAGCTTGGCAGTCATACGCTATTCATCGCAGAGGTAGTAGATGCAAAATTGCTCAGTGAAAATGCACCTCTCACTTATGCAGATTATCAGACAAAGGTGAAACCACAGCCTGAAACGAAGGCGGAAGACAAAAAAATAGTAGGCTGGCGATGCAAAATCTGCGGCTACGTCTATGAAGGCAGTGAGCTTCCCGCTGATTTCTCCTGTCCGTTGTGCGGTCACGATGCCAGCGATTTTGAGCCGATTTACGAAAATTAACATTTATATAGACAAGCTTCTACAGACAAAACGTTGGGACATAAAAGGCGTACACCGCCTTTTATATCCCAACGTTTTTCATGGATAGCTTCTCAACCAATCATTACATATTTTGGATTTTCTCATAGATTGCCTTGGCTATTCTTTCATGTCCCTCTTTGTTCAGATGTTCCATATCAATCTCGCTAGGCACCGCATAATCCGACGCTGCCAGAAAATCAATTCCATACTGCGACGCAATTTTTTCGTAGACTTTTTTCAGTCTCCTGGATTCCTCCACCGACCGCCTGTCGAATTCCGGATCGAAGCCCTCCTCAAATACCCTCTCTCCCAAATGAATAGGCGAAATCAAAAGCACCTTACTATCCTTGGCATATACACGGATGACCTCCAAAAGCTTCTCAATACCTTTTCCAATAATCTCCGCAGATGCGTGAAACAGTGTCTTGCAATCATTGGTTCCAAGCATCAATACAATTATGTGAATGGGATAATGGGATTCCAGTATCATAGGAAGCGCTTTCACTCCACATCTACCTCTGCGGAACTCATCATGAAAGACCGTTGTCCTGCCGCAAAGTCCCTCTTCAATCACATGAAACTCTTCATTCCCCAATCTTTCCTGTAGGATACTCGTCCACCGCTCCCCCCAGGAGAAACGCTCATGATGACCGTCGGGAATCAATCCCCATGTGTTTGAGTCTCCGAAGCATACTATCTGTTGCATGACGCTCTCTTCCTCCCTGCAAATCGTCTAATGTCAGTCACCAAAACAATCTGTCTTTCTTAAAAAGGAGTGCGGAAATTACTTCCCGTACTCCTTTCATCAACCTGTGTTTTATAGATTTATTTCAATGCTGCAAAACCATTCTCCAAATCGGCGATAATATCATCAATATGCTCCGTACCCATGGAGAGACGAATGGTGTTGGGCTTGATTCCCTGATCTTCCAGTTCCTCTGCACTCAACTGAGAATGTGTAGTGGTCGCAGGATGAATCACCAGACTCTTTACATCTGCCACATTCGCCAACAGAGAGAATATCTGCAGGTTATCAATGAACTTATGAGCCTCTTCCTGTCCACCCTTTACTTCAAAAGTAAAGATACTCGCTCCACCGTTGGGGAAATACTTCTCATACAATGCGTGATCAGGATGATCGGGCAGAGAAGGATGATTTACATGCTCAACCAACGGATGCTTACTTAAATACTCAACCACCTTCTTGGTATTCTCTGCGTGGCGCTCCAGTCTTAAAGAGAGCGTCTCAGTTCCCTGCAATAACAGGAACGCATTGAACGGAGAAATAGCTGCTCCGGTATCACGCAACAAAATAGCTCTGATATAGGTCACATATGCTGCAGGACCTGCTGCATCTACAAAAGATACACCGTGATAGCTAGGATTCGCATCTGCAATAGGTGCATATTTACCGCTTGCCTTCCAGTCAAACTTTCCAGAATCAACGATGACACCGCCCAGGGTCGTTCCATGACCGCCGATAAACTTGGTTGCAGAATGTACAACGATATCTGCGCCATGCTCAATCGGTCTGATCAAGAACGGTGTGCCAAAGGTATTATCAATCACCAGCGGCAATCCATGCTTATGTGCAATCTCTGCAATCGCATCAATATCAGGAATATCACTGTTGGGGTTACCCAAAGTCTCAAGGAATACTGCTTTCGTATTATCCTGAATAGCTGCCTCCAACTCCTCAAGATTATGTGCATCCACAAATGTGGTGCTGACACCATATCTAGGAAGGGTGTGAGCCAACAAATTGTAAGTTCCACCGTAAATTGTCTTCTGCGCTACGATATTGTCTCCGTCACCAGCCAATGCCTCAATGGCATATGTAATCGCTGCTGCACCGGATGCCACTGCCAAAGCTGCGACACCACCCTCAAGTGCTGCAATTCTCTTCTCAAACACATCCTGTGTAGAGTTGGTAAGTCTTCCATAGATGTTGCCGGCATCAGCCAGTCCAAATCTTGCTGCTGCATGTGCAGAATTGCGGAATACATAAGATGTAGTCTGATAAATAGGCACTGCACGCGCATCAGATGCGGGGTCCGGCTGCTCCTGTCCTACATGTAACTGAAGTGTCTCAAATTTATAATTGCTCATTTTTTTATCCTCTTTTCTTTCTCAAATTTAATTGTTCGATTGGGTTACTTAGTTCCTTCTAAATTTATCTCCCTGGCATATGGCATTCGATTCTATATCTCAAAATCTGATAAGGAAGCGATACAACACATACATTCACATCCCGCCATTTCTATAGCCCGGGAGCTTTGCATTCGGATACAACACATTAATTTACTCATTGAATCTACCTCCTTAAATGTTTTGGTTTTGTTCTGATGAATGTATATTATCACTCATTCCCCACTATGTCAATAGGAATATGGGAATTTTTTTAATATTTTTTAAACACAAAAAACCCGAAGCACTTCACTACCAAGCACTTCGAGTTCTTTTCAGTCGAGCTGCTGACGGGAATCGGACCCGTGACCTCCACATTACCAATGTGACGCTCTACCGACTGAGCCACAGCAGCATTCCGTGACTGCCTCTGTTGCAATCACCGTTAATCATATTAACAAATCCCTCTCTGTTTGTCAACATAAAAATAAAGTTTTTTCACCTTTTTTCACTTTTTACTTTTTTTACAGCTCTTCTCCTTCCCTCACACACAGTTCCTTTAAGATACTCCGGTAGAGATAAGGACGCACCTTTTCGGGGTACATTTTCAGTGAACCCACACTGTTGACGCACATCAGGTATGCCATGAATTTGGAAAACAGGGTACAAATCATATATTCCATAGGCAAATCCTCCCGTACCTCTCCTCGTGCGATACCCTCTCGCAGGATACGCTCACAGACCGCATCGGGCAGATAGTCACGCAATGGCTCCTCCTGCATCTTCTGTGCCACCAGACGACTGATGCCGGAGCGGTCAGTTATAATGTGCACATAGCGTGTCCCACTGCAGCATCGGTCACATCCTTGCCCTTTCTCCATTTCATCCAACAACAGCTTCATACGTCCGGCGAAGGTGACCTCCGATGTCAGAAGTCCCTCTACCTTCTCGTAGAGCTGCTGCACATAGAATATGATGGCGCAGACCAATATATCATCCTTGGAATCAAAATATTCGTACGCCGTTCCTTTACCAATACCCGCCTTTTCTGTAATCGTAGCCACACTGATACTGTTCATATCTACATCCTCTGCAATCAAATGTGCCACCGCCTCATACAAGAGCATCACCTTGGCAGGTACATCCTGCGGGCGTTCCAGCCCAGTTATTTTTCCCATATTTAACCCATGCCTTTCCATGAATCCTATCTATTCATTATCCTCTGTCAGGTCTCCGATAGGCTCTGAAATTGTATCGCTTTGATCCTTTTTGGTAAATATATCATATACACAGGGGATAACCACCAGTGTCAAAAGCGTACCATAGAACAAACCGCCAATGGTTACGACAGCCATAGGCTTCGCCATCTCCGCGCCCATGGCATTGCTGAATACCATGGTGGACAGACCCAATATGGTGGTCAATGCAGTCATCAACACAGGACGCAATCTGGTACGTCCGGCATTCAATATTGCCTCGCGTTTGGGCACGCCGTTCTCTCTTAGCTGATTCATATAGTCAATCAATACAATACCATTGTTTACAATAATACCGGACAGCATAACAAATCCGATCATGGCGATGACACTAATCTCACTGCCACTGATAAATAGTCCCATAAACCCACCGGTAAACGCAAGCGGTATGGTAAACATGATGATAAACGGTGACAGTAGCGACTGGAACTGCGCCACCATAATCAGGTACATGAACACCAAAGCCAACACAAGCATCAGCACAAGCTGCTCCAGGGCATCATTGATGGTCTCATTCTCACCTGAGTACACCAGACGATACCCCTCCGGCATTTCATATCCCGCCAGTTTGCGTTCTACAGCGTTGGACACCAGACCCACATTGTATCCGTCTGCGATGGACGCTGTCACAGACACATATCTGGTCTGATCTGCGCGATTGATGGCATCCAACGACATGGCACTTTCAAAGGTTGCGATATCCGACAAAGGAAGCTTCACACTTTCGCCCTCTTCCCCTGTTCCGGTAATCTCAATCTCCCGGAGCAATGCTCTGGTCAGTTCGATATCATTCCCGCTCATAACATATACACTATAATCTTTTTCGGCGGTTACCAATGTGGTAGCAGAGCTTGCCTCCGCCAGTTTGGATGATATTTGGGCAAATACCTGTGCTACCGTGAGTCCATACTCCACAGCCTCATCCCGGTCAATGACTACGCGCAATTCCTCACTGGATTCGCCCAGACCATCCTGCACCTGTGCCGTACCTTCCACACTCTCTACCACCTTTGCTACATCTGTGGCGATGGCACGCAAGGTGTCCAGATCCCGTCCTCTGACCTGAATGACAATTCCGCTTCCACCAAGGGCGCTCATATCCATACTGGAGGTGTCCACTGTAATCTCTGCCTCCAGCTCTGCGGTCCTCTCCAGAATCATATCGGCGAGCTCCTCATTGCTGACAGCTCTCTCTTCCTTGGTCACCACATAGATATCTGCCGTATTCGTACTACTATTTCCACCAAATCCAAGCAGGGAGCTTGAGCCGGTCATGGCACCTACATCCTGCACATCCGGAATTTCCATGATGGCTTCCACTACCTTATCTGTAAGCGCTCCGGTCTCCTGTAAGGTCGCATTGTCATCTAACCGCACGCTGACTGTCAACTGCGTAGAATCCATATCTCCCATGAAAGCTGTACCATTGCTCAATGCCGCCACCACGCTTAAAGCAAGCAGCACCAGCACAATGGTAAATACCACCGGCTTCCTCCGTAAAGCGACAGCCAACAGTTTTTCATACCAACCACTCAGTTTATCAAAAATCTTACTTTCCTTCTGTTCCTTGGCACGCACCAGAACCTTGGAGGACATTGCCGGCACGACAGTCAATGCAACCACCAGACTGGCAAGCAGGGAATAAGCGATGGTCAAGCCCATATCCACAAAGAGCTGTCTTGTGATACCTTCTGTAAACACAATCGGCAGAAACACGCAGATGGTTGTCAGCGTGGATGCCATGATAGCCCCTGCCACTTCCTTGGTGCCGGCGATTGCCGCCTCTTTCATGGATTGCCCCTCCCCGCGGAGACGATAAATGTTTTCAATTACCACAATGGAGTTATCCACTAACATACCGATTCCAAGTGCCAATCCCGAAAGGGAGATGATATTCAGCGTCACACCACTAAAATACATACACACAATCGCAGTCACCAGACTGATTGGAATAGAGAATGCTATGATAATGGTAGGACGCACATCCTTCAAAAACAGCAATAGAATCAAAATTGCCAATGCTGCACCAAATAAAATATTGCTGAGAATAGAATCCATGACCAGATCAATATAGATTCCCTGATCCATCAGTGTCAGAATACTCAATCTCTCATCATTGTTCATCAAACGTTCAAAACGCTCTGCCAGGCGGTCAGACACCTCACCTGTAGAATAACCGGTCTGCTTCTGTATCGTCAGCATAATACCGGCACTTCCATTGACATTGGTATAGATAGAGTCGGAATTGTCCGTATAAAATACATCTGCCACATCCCCAAGGGTTATGACCGGCACACCCTCCATGTGCATATCCATCAGCGGCAACGCAGACAATGCCTCCACACTATCCGGTCTGTCACCCACTCGCACCAGATAATCAATGCCCTCTTCTGTCACATATCCCGCAGGCATGGTAAAATTCTGGGCGGCAAGCAGTCCCTTTACGGTTTCCACCGTAAGAATTCCTGTCATATCCGCACGCTCATAGGCAGTCTCTTTTGCATCTGCCAGTTGTTCTTCGCCTTCTTTTAGCTGTTGTTCAGCATCCTTTAACTGATCCAGTCCGCTATCCAGTTGCTCTGCCGCGGTATCCATCTGGGCTTTCGCCAACTCCATTTGATACTCACCTAAGGTAATCTGGGAATTGGCATTGGCAAACTCAATCGCTGCTGTCAACTGCCCCTTTTCCACCTCTACCAGACCTGCATTTACCAAGGCAAGCTTTTCATCCAATGTAGCTATGGTTTCTGTAGCTAATTTCTCGTAAGCCTCATATCCCATACCATTAGTGATTGCTACAAGCGCCGAACGCAGATCTGCTGTCTGCGCCTCCACTGCCGCCTGATACATGGGAGTCAGTGCACTCAGGGAACCATAGACGATCTGAAAGGTTCCGGGATTACTCACATCCGCCCAATCTAATGCTTTTAGATTGTTCAATGCGGCGGTTGCAGTCTCATTACCTGCTGCCGCCTGTTGCAGCATATTGTTTTCGGTAATGCTTTTCTTTAATGTGTTAATCTGCGCTCTGGCTGCCTCTGCACCTGCTGCATCTCCGGAGGATACACTCCCTGCCAGTTGCATGTATGCCTCCCGATAAGCCGAAGCTGCCCCCGCAAAGGGATTCTCCACTGCGTCCACAGCTTTCAAGGCTTGATTCAGTCCTTTTGCCGTCTCAAGATTGGTAACCATATTCATCTTGGTTGCTTCCAAATCCGTCTTGGCGGTCAACAAATCCTTCTTGGTATTAGCCAGTGTGGTGTTGGCTTCATCACGCTTGCTGTCCAGTTCCTTTTTGCCGTCTGACAATTCCTTCTCGCCATTTGACATCTCGCTGCGTCCGTTGTTCAGCTCCCGTCTGCCGTCCGCCAGCTCCTTCTTCCCATCTTCAATGGCTTTGCGTCCGTCCGCCAGCTCCTCCTCTGCTTCCGCCATCTTATCATCAATGGCGGCAAAAATCTTCTCGTTAATCTCATCGATCTTATCCTGACGAATGATGACATTGACGCTCTCCTCCAAAAGTCCCGTGGTACTGACGCTTGCAACACCTTCCAGACTCTCTATCTCCGGCACCACCGCTTCCTGCACATAGGTGCTGATCTGCGCATTGTCCATGCCGTCCATTCCCACTGCTGCAATCATGATTGGTAGCATATCGGGATTCAATTTCATAATAATGGGATTCCCTACCGAATCATCCCAGTAGGCTTTGATTTGATCCAAGCTTTCCCGAATCTCCAGGGAAACTGCATTCATATCTGCCGATTGAGCAAATTCCAGTATGACCAGAGAATAATTCTCACTGGATACGGAACTGATAGATTCTATATTGCTGACCGTAGCCATCCCTGCCTCCACCGGGCTCGTTACCACCATCTCCACAGTCTCCGGACTGGCTCCGGGATAAGTCGTCATTACAATCACATACGGCAGGCTGATATTGGGCAGCAAATCCGCCGTCATCTTGGTAAAAGACACAATACCGAGCACAATCGCAAGCACCACGCCCACTAGCACCGTATAAGGTTTCTTCACACTGAATTTGGATATCATAAAAAAGCACTCCTTTAGTCAACAGTCGTTGTAATCAGTCAATCGACCGAACGGTCGGTCGGTGATACCTTGTTGATTATAAGGCGCGCTTTCCTTGTCTGTCAAGAAAGGAACTATAAATTTTTTATAAAATTACAACATTTTTTTGATTTTGCCCTTCAATCGCTGAAGTGCATTGTCTGTGGACTTCTCATCTCTTCCCAACACCTTTGCGATCTGGGAATAGCTCATGCCGGTCATGTACAAATCCAACACCTGCTTTTCAAAAGCACTAAGCTCTGAATCAATCGCACTCTCCAGGTAAGCCACACGCTCCTTATCCAAAAATAATGTCTCAGGATCAGAAGAAGCATTGTCCGTAATCTCTTCCAAGAGATTACGCACCTCTCCATTCTCCTGTTCTGCAAAATTGCTGTAAATAGACACATAGGTGTTCAAGGGCATATGTTTTTGACGCTTTGCAGCCTGTACAGCCGTGTACATCTGTCTGCTGACGCACAGATCAGCAAATGTGAGAAAGCTGGCATCTCTTCCGCTATCATAATCCCGAACCGCCTTGAACAGCCCGATCATTCCCTCCTGAATCAGGTCTTCACCGTCTGCCCCCAGGATAAACATGGATTTTGCCTTACTTCTCACCAGATTTTTATATTTATCACAGATATAATCCATAACGGGAGCTTCTCCTCCCCGCAATCTGTCAATCAATTCTTCATCTGTCATCTGATGATAATCCGTGTACATTTCAACTCCTTTTCGATGCCTATTTGAGCAATACCTGTTTTGACAATACCTCTTCGTTTATTCAGCTCGCTGTCTCACGATTTCGTAAGCCAGTACACCTGCTGCCACAGAAGCATTCAGGGAATCAATATCTCCCTTCATGGGGATGGATGCAATATAATCGCATTTCTCTTTTACCAGGCGTCCCACACCTTCTCCTTCATTTCCGATCACCAATCCGATAGGACCCTTCAAGTTCAACTGATACATGGTGGTTCCTCCCATATCTGCGCAGACAAACCACAAGCCCTGCTTTTTCAATTCTTCAATCGTCTTCGCCAGATTTGTCACCCTCGCCACCGGCGTAAAATTGAGCGCTCCTGCAGAGGTACGCGCCACCGTAGCAGTCAATCCCACAGCCCGATTCTTAGGAATAATCACCCCATGAGCTCCTGCCAGATTGGCAGTACGGATGATCGCCCCCAGATTATGCGGATCCTCAATATTGTCCAACAGAATCAGAAAGGGAGGCTCCCCCTTTTCTTTCGCCGCTGCCAGCATATCCTCCACCTCTGCATATTCATACGCTGCGGCAAAGGCAATGACACCCTGATGCTTGCCTGTCTCGGACAACTGATCCAGTCGCTCCCTGGTCACATACTTGATAAGGGTATCATGCTTTTTCGCCTCACGCTTAATGGTCATCACCGGACCATCCTGACAACCGTCCAAGATAAAGATTTTGTCGATGGGCTTTCCCGCGCGGTACGCCTCAATCACCGCATTGCGTCCTTCTATAGTAAATTCCCTGATATACTCTTTTCCCTGTTCCTTGACGTTTTGCGTCTGTTTATTCATCTCTCTTCGTCCCTCTTATGTCCTTATAGTGTTTCCCGAAGCATGTGAAAGTCACAAAGTCATATCAATCCACTCAATACCGGATTTCACCAGATACAACAGTCTATCCATCTGATCGGTCAAATACAGATAACCGAACAATGCTTCCAAGCCTGTAGCCTTCCGATAATCTCCTCTGGACGCATTCTTGGCGATGGTGTAGGATTTTGCATTTCTTCCCCGCTTATACACCGTTGCCTCATCCTCCGTCAAGTGTTCCAAAAGAGCCATTGCCAGCTTCGCCTGCGTCTCTGCTTTCACATAGCGAACTGCCATCCTGTGCAGATCATTCGCCGAACGGTTTGCCCGCTCTACAACCACGCTACGGATAATCAAATCATAGATAGCGTCTCCTATATAGGCAAGTGCAAGCGGAGAGTAAGTCCGCACATCCTTCTCCTCACATGCAAAGCATGTCTTAATATCCTCCAACAGACTGGTCTTAGGACGCAAAGTACCTGTAGCGTTGCCACCTTCCTGCATTATGCTCTCTTCCATTTTACACCCTCACGCGTATCCTCCAGAATAATGCCTTTTGCCAACAATTCATCACGGATTTCATCTGCTCTGGCAAAATTCTTTTCTTTTCTGGCTGCCTGACGCTCTGCAATCAGTGCCTCGATATCGGCCTCCAGAATCTCTGCCTGCTTCTCCACAATCAGACCGCAGATATCGGCAAGCAGTACAATCTCTTCCTTGAGCTTTACCAAGAATCCCTTGCTATGGTCTGCACCCGCATTGGTATTGGCGAATTTAACCAGCTCAAAAATCACAGAGATGGCATCCGCTGTATTGAAATCGTCATCCATTGCTGCATCAAATCTTGCCTCGTAGCCTTCTGCTTCTTTAAGCAGCTTCTGCTCATCCGCTGTAAGGTCTCCATCCGTCGCACCATCAATCAGAAAGGACAGATTCTGCACACAGGTCACGATTCTGTCATATCCGTTCTTTGCCGCCTCCATCAGCTCAGCACTGAAATTCAACGGACTTCTGTAATGCGCAGAAAGCATGAAAAACCTAAGCACCTGCAAATCATATTTCTCACTGATATCGCGCACGGTGAAAAAATTTCCCAGAGATTTGGACATCTTCTTGTTATCTATATTCAGAAACGCATTGTGCATCCAATACTTTGAGAAGTCCTTTCCGTTTGCAGCCTCGGATTGGGCAATTTCGTTTTCATGATGAGGGAATACCAGATCCTCTCCGCCGGCATGGATGTCAATCTGCTCTCCAAGGTATTTCTTACTCATCACAGAGCATTCAATATGCCAGCCGGGACGTCCCTCGCACCAGGGCGACTCCCAATATGGCTCTCCTTCCTTCTTGGGCTTCCAAAGCACGAAATCTAGGGGATCTTCCTTCTGTTCTTCTCCGGATACCAACAAGGACCGATTGCCCCCCTGCAAATCATCCAGGTTCTTGTGAGACAGCTTTCCATATCCCTTGAAGCTTCTGGTGCGGAAATAAACCGTTCCATCCGCGGCAACATATGCGTGCCCCTTGTCGATTAGCGTCTGAATCATCTCAAGCATTCCGCCAATCTCTTCTGTCGCCTTGGGATGGGTGGTTGCCGGTTTTACATTCATATCCGCCATGTCTTTCTTGCACTCTGCAATATAGCGTTCCGAGATTACGGAAGGCTCTACGCCTTCCTCGTTGGCTTTTTTGATAATCTTGTCATCCACATCCGTAAAATTGGACACATAATTCACGTCATAACCCTTATGCTCCATGTAGCGACGTACAGTATCAAATACAATCATCGGTCTTGCATTACCGATGTGAATGAGATTGTAAACGGTGGGACCGCACACATACATGCGTACCTTTCCTTCTTCTATAGGAACAAACTCTTCTTTCTTCTTGGTTAAAGTATTATAAATCTGCATCTTTTTCCTCTCCATTTGTTTTCTCAATTTGATTTTAATTGTCTGACGTACCGGTCACACCTAAGCTCTTACGCAACAGGCGAAGCTCGTTCTCCATATCCAACAGCCTATTAGTCAGCTCGCTGTTGGCATGCTGCAGGTTGGTGATATCCTCCCGCACAGGGTCCGGAAAATCTATCTGATTCAGCGTATCCTGCGGATGCTCAGGATCGATTCTCTTCACCACACGTCCGGGCACACCCACTACTGTAGAGCCTGCCGGAACCGGACTTAACACCACACTCCCCGCGCCAATCTTGGAATTATCTCCGATACTGAAGGAGCCGAGCACCTTCGCTCCCGCACTGATCATCACATTGTTGCCGACAGTAGGATGACGTTTTCCCTGTTCCTTGCCGGTGCCTCCCAAGGTCACACCCTGATACAGGGTGACATTGTCTCCTACAATGGCGGTTTCTCCTATTACAACCCCATGTCCGTGGTCGATAAAAAAACCTTTTCCGATCTGTGCTCCGGGATGAATCTCGATATTCGTCTTGCGCACTCCCCGCTGAGAAATATATCTGGCTAAAAAAAAGTGCTTTTTCAGATACAGCTTATGTGCCAGTCGATAGTGCAGCATCACCCGAAAGCTTGGATACAACAGTACTTCCATGGAGGAATGAATCGCCGGGTCACGTTCTCTCACGATACGGATTTCCTCCCTGATATTCTGAAGCATACCCATAGTCAACACCCCTTTTATGAACTTAACATAAAAGAGCGTGCTCCTTCGAGCACGCTCTTTTCACTACTGTACTCGAGAACTTTCCTATAGTATAAAACAGCGGAAAATTCGCACTAGAGACGAATTATTCCGCGGTTCCACTCTACTTAAGGACTTCTTGAGTCCTTCTCTCAACACGTTTAACGCACGTCTACGAATCCGGATACTCACAGTGGAGCTTCCCTCTGCTTTCCCCGCATCAGCTCACAGATGCACTTCCTTCTCCGTCAGACGGAACCGCTTGCAGCCTATGACGATTCCTCTCTTGGACCAACCGTGAAAAGTACTCTCTCCGCTCACAGCCTTTATTTATCTAATTCTAATCTGTTATCTATTTATTAGAATATGCAAATATACGGCTTTTGTCAACCCCCAAAGCGTGCACAGCCCGAACAGCCCGCGCATCCACCCGATATCTGACCTGCGGTAAGATCAAAGGGACTGGTCAGCATAGCAATCGCCTGAGAAGCTATTCCCTCTCCGCTTCCGGTAAATCCTAAACCTTCTTCGGTAGTCGCCTTTACATTGATCTGACTTATGTCAATTTCCAGGGCTTGTGCTATATTTTCCCGCATCTTATCAATGTAAGGACGCATCTTCGGCTGCTGTGCGATGATTGTCGCGTCGATATTTTCAATCAAAATACCTTTGTCCTCCAACATCTCCCCCACTTTTTTTAACAGCTCCATCGAATTCGCTCCCTTGTATGCCGGGTCAGAATCCGGAAAATGCTTACCGATATCTCCCATGGCTGCTGCCCCTAAAAGTGCATCCATGATGGCATGTAACAGTACATCCGCATCCGAATGCCCCAAAAGCCCCTTCTCATAAGGGATGCTTACACCGCCAATAATCAACGCTCTATTCTCCACCAGACGGTGGACATCATATCCCATTCCGATTCTCATGATCTACTCCTATCTGAAGTCTGGTTGTCATGCTTCTTACGAGGAATTCTTCTATCACCCAGATCTGCACCGCCATTTCCCTTGTGACTGCGTCTGCGCTCTGAACCTTCCACTCGTCTCCTTTGCTCCTTGCTTCCCACTCCCTCTCTGCCGTTCTTCCTGGTGCGGAAACGTGCTCCACCACCTGATGCCTCCCGACCGGATCTGTCACCGCCTCTTCCAAATTTGCCAAATCTGCGTGGTTTATAATCATCTACCGGAATCTCTGCCGTCCGGTCTCCCACCTGAAGCTTTAACATGGTTGCAGCCAATTCCAGGGCATCACAGGACTCTTCCTCCATCTTGCGCTGTAAAAACTGCTTCATCAGCTCCATATCCTCATGCTCATGCAGCTCCCAGGCTTTGTTCAGGTACTTGTCTGCTTTTGCCTTCAACACTTTGGACGCACCGGGCAGCTTTTTCTCCTCGATGGTGGTGTGACATACTCGCTCAATCTCCCGGATACGATATAGCTCTCTGGCATTCACCAGGGTAAAAGAACGCCCTTTTCTGCCGGCACGTCCGGTACGTCCGATACGATGCACATAATATTCGATATCCTGCGGAATGTCATAATTGATGACAGCCTCCACATCATCCACATCAATTCCTCTTGCGGCAACATCTGTAGCAATAAAAATATTTGTGCTTCCGTTTCGGAATCTTCCCATTGCCACATCTCTCTGATGCTGAGACAGATCTCCGTGCAAGCCTTCCGCCGAAAAGCCCTGCTTTTTCAGAGTCTCCGCCAACTCGTCCACCTTTCTCTTGGTATTACAAAAAATCAGACACAGCTTGGGCTGATAGTATTCTAACAGGCGGATACATGCCGCGTCCTTATCCTCCCCCCGTACTCGATAGTACCTCTGGGTCACCAGCGGAATGGTCAATTCCTTTGCCGCCACCTTGATCATACGGGCATTGTTCTGAAATTTGTGCGTGATATCCAGGATGGGTTGGGGCATGGTAGCTGAAAAAAGCGCCGTCTGATGTACACCGGGAATCTGACCCAGAATCAGCTCCATATCCTCTCTGAATCCCATATTCAACATTTCATCTGCCTCATCTAACACCACCATATTCACATGCTCCAGCTTGATGGTGTGGCGGCGCATGTGATCCATCACCCGCCCCGGAGTTCCTACTATAATCTGTACCCCTCTAAGCCCCATAATCTGCTTGCCGATTTCCTGGCCGCCATACACCGGCAGCACCTTGATACCGTGCATGTATTTTGCAATCTTGCGCAATTCCTCTGCTGCCTGGATTGCAAGTTCTCTGGTAGGGCAAAGTATGATGGTCTGCAATTTTCTAAGCTCCGGATCGATTCTTTGCAGTGCCGGGATGCCAAAGGCTGCCGTCTTGCCGGTTCCTGTCTGAGCCTGTCCGATGATATCCTCCCCCGCGAGCAAAAAAGGAATTGCCTGCTCCTGAATGGGGGACAGCTTCTCGAACCCCATCTCCTTAATCGCCCGCAGGATACGCGGATCCAACTGTGATTCTAATATATTTTCCATCTTTCCTCTCATTCTGTCGTTTGCTGAACATCTTTAATATCGTCCACAAGTATATCATGTGAAAAAAATAAATACAAGCTAATCTCAAATTCTTTCTACACAGTATCTCAAATCTGTGTTAATATAGTTCTTGACTGTGGTATAGAATGGTCACGATTTATCTATGATAAATACACACATCGAGTAACAGTTCAACCCTATAGAAATCAACGATTTCTGCATGGCTGAACTGTTACCAAAATGAGGTATACAATGAAAATCAAAATATGTGGTATCACCTCCGTCGCAGAGACGGAATATCTCAATCGCAATCATGTGGATTTTGCAGGTGTTGTACTGTTTTTCCCAAAAAGCAGACGCAATACTCCGCCGGAAACGGCTGCTGACATCCTCGCGGCACTGAATGATGATATTCAAAAAGTAGCCGTAGTTGTCTCCCCTTCTTTGGAAGAAGTCAGACAGATTGAGCAGCTCGGATTCGATTATATCCAGATTCATGGGACATTATCCCAAGAACTACTGGAAAGCATCCATCTTCCGATCCTCAAAGCCTTCAATGTATCGGATATGGAGCAATATGAAACCTACCATCACTGCCCGCAGGTTGCAGGCTATGTCTTTGATGCCCAGGAGCCCGGCAGCGGCAAGACTTTCGACTGGTCTTTTGTAAAGCACATCCCGCGCGACGAGAAGCTGCTCTTACTGGCTGGCGGTCTGCACGAAGGCAATGTGGCGGAAGCCATCGCCTCCGTAGCGCCCGATGGCGTAGACGTATCCTCTGGTGTGGAGTTTACTGACAGACCGGGAAAAGATCCCGCAAAAATAGATGCCTTTGTAGCAAAAGTGCGACAGGAAGAAACTTCCTAAAGTACATAGAGGTTAAAATTTTGCAAAAAGTTATTGACAAATAATTCCCATCATTGTATACTAACAAAGTCGGTTGTGAAGCCAACCGTAAATGGGGTCTTAGCTCAGCTGGGAGAGCATCTGCCTTACAAGCAGAGGGTCATAGGTTCGAGCCCTATAGGCCCCACTCCAACAATCGTTGGTTCAATTAAATATGGCGAGATAGCTCAGTTGGCTAGAGCACACGGTTCATACCCGTGGTGTCGAGGGTTCAAATCCCCCTCTCGCTATTTTTACAAAACAGAAACACTGGTTTTCCGGTGTTTCTGTTTTTTGTTTTCTAGCTTGCTTTGAAAGTGGCGCTTTTGACCCATCCGTCTAATCCCGTTCGGCACGCTTCCACTGCTTGATCTTCTCTAAACGCTCCTTCACCTTCGCCTCCTGTCCCTCTTCCGTAGGATGATAAAATTCTCTGCCCCGCATGGACTCCGGCAGGCACTCCATGCGAGTCAGTTTCTCCTCCGTGTCATGGGCATACTGATATCCTTCTCCATAGTGAAGCTCCGCCATCAGTCTGGTAGGCGCATTGCGTATCTGTAGAGGAACCGGCTCCGCTGCTTTCTCCCGAATCTCCCTTTTACAATCCTCACACGCCACATACAAGGCATTGGATTTGGGCGCCATAGCAAGGTAGGTGACTGCATGGGTCAGGTGCACATCGCACTCCGGCACCCCCAGAAAATGGCACGCCTGATATGCTGCAACAGCTACCTGCAGGGCATTGGAATCTGCCATCCCCACATCCTCACTGGCAAACCGCACC
Source organism: Lachnospiraceae bacterium (assembly GCA_017478245.1). Lineage (GTDB taxonomy): Bacteria > Bacillota > Clostridia > Lachnospirales > Lachnospiraceae > Acetatifactor. The sequence continues at coordinate 2,951 of JAFVDW010000076.1, read as the reverse complement.
AGTCTCCTTGCAATGTAGAGCGGATTCTCCCCGCCCTCCAACATACGCAGCATCCAGTAGATGGCTGCATCCGGGTCAGAATTGCGCATGGATTTGTGCAATGCGGAGATGATATTGTAATGCTCTTCCCCTGTCTTATCATAAAGGAGTGATTTCTGATTGGTACACTGCTCCAGTTCTTCATCCGTCACCGTGATACTGCCATCACTGCCAATCTCCCCGTTGAGCACCGCCATCTCCAACACATTCAGCGCCATTCGGGCATCGCCGCTCGCAAACACTGCTATGGCGTGAAGCTGTCTGGCGGACATGTGAACCTCCTGATTTCCAAAGCCCTCCTTCACCTGCAGCGCACGCGTCAGCAGTTGCACCAGCTCTGCCTCCTGTAGCTCCTTCAGCACAAAGACTCTGCATCGGGATAAGAGCGCGCTGTTGATCTCAAAGGAAGGATTCTCCGTGGTGGCACCGATCAGTACGATGCTCCCCTTCTCCACAAAAGGAAGAAACGCATCCTGCTGCGCCTTGTTAAAGCGATGGATCTCGTCCACGAACAACACCGTGCGCCTGCCCAGTCTGCGGCTCTCCTCCGCCGTTTTCATCACTTCCTTAATTTCTTTGATACCACTGGTCACTGCACTGAAATTGATAAAGGCAGAACGAGTATGCCCTGCAATGATGCTCGCCAGTGTGGTCTTACCCACGCCGGGAGGTCCCCAGAAAATCATGGAAGATATCTGATCCCGCTCGATTAACTGTCTGAGCATCTTGCCCTCGCCCAACAAGTGCTTCTGTCCTACATAATCCTCCAGGGAGCCGGGACGAAGCCTGCCGGCGAGGGGCATAGTCAAATCCGCCCCTGTAGCCCGCCTGCTTTCCGACTGCCCGAAAATACCATTCTCAGAATTTGTATCATGAAAATTTGCATTATCAAATAAAGATATCTGATTCATTACATCCTTTCCGGAGCGCGAAAGCCCAGTACATCGATACAGGTCTCCAATACATCCCTGGTCAATACCAGAAGGGCGATCAGACCATTCCTTTCCTCCTCATTGTCATTGTTGAGAATAGGAGTTTCATGATAAAAATGATTCAATGCATTGGCGAGATCATAAATATAGGCACATACCTTATGAGGAGCCAATTCCTCACAGGCATTCTGCATCATGGCATTGAACTGAGAAAGCTGCATCATCAGTCCCTTCGACGACTCGTTTTGGGCAGTTGTCAGAGTAACCTTTTCCAAATCACCACCCTGCTCTATATATTTGCTCAAAATAGATTTGATGCGCACAATGGTGTAAAGAATATAAGGACCGGTGTCTCCCTCAAAGGAAGTAAATCGATCAATATCAAAAATATAATCCTTCGCTGCCTGATTGGACAAATCACCATATTTTAACGCGGATACTGCCACAAGCTCTGCCACATCACGCGCTTCCTCCTCCGGCATCTGGCGTCCTTCACGAATCTTGCGGTACATCTCTTCCTTAGTCTCCCAAATCAGATTCTCCAGACGCATCACTCCGCCATCTCTGGTCTTGAAGGGTTTACCGTCCTTGCCATTCATGGTGCCAAAACCAATCCACTTCAGCTCCGTATCTGCGTCCACCAGCTTCGTCTTGCGTGCACACCGGAACACCTGCTCAAAATACAAATCCTGACGTTTGTCCGTCACATAAATAATCTCATCGGGGTCATAGAGCTTCACACGCTCCATGATGGTAGCCAGGTCTGTCGTATTGTACAGGGAGGCGCCATCGGATTTTAAAATCATACAGGGCGGCATCTCCTTGGTGTCCGTCTCCTCCTTCACATCCACCACCAGCGCGCCGTCACTGATATAAGCATATCCGCCCTTTTTCATATAATCCACCATCTCCGGAATCAGGTCGTGTACGTCACTCTCCCCCTTCCAGAGATCAAATTCCACATTCAGACTGCCATAATTTTTCTTCAAGTCTGCGATGGACACATTCATGATATGCCTCCACAGGGCACGATACCCTCTCACGCCGCTTTGCAGCTTGAAGGTAGCTTCCATGGCACGAGCCTTATATGCCGCATCCTCCTTAGACCGGGCACTGGCAGCCGGATAAATCTCCTCCAGTTCGGAAATCGTAAAGGGAGCCTCCGTGGGATACTCTCCTGTAAAATGATCATCAAAATACACAAGCTCAGGCTGTCTATCCTGAATACCTGTGATTACCAGACCCATCTGTAAGCCCCAGTCTCCCAAATGCACATCACCAATGACCTCATGTCCCACATAACGATTGATACGCTTCAAGCTCTCTCCGATCACTGCTGAGCGAATATGTCCTACATGCAAAGGCTTTGCCACATTGGCTCCGCCGTAATCAATGATAATTTTCTTCGGATTTGCCGGTCTTTCGAGACCAAATTTCTCATCTGCTCTCATCTCTTTCACAAATTGCAGCAGAAATTCCTCCGACAATTTCAAATTAAGAAACCCCGGTGCCACTGCCACCACCTCTGAAAACACCTGACTCTCCGCAAGCTTTGCCGCTACATCTCCGGCAATCATAATGGGTGCCTTCTTGTACTGCTTTGCACCCGCCATGGCGCCGTTGCACTGATATTCACACAGATCGGGGCGGTTGGACACTGTCACCCTCCCCAGTTCTCTATTGTATCCGGCATCCTCAAATGCACGCTGCATCTCCTCTGTCAACAAATCCAAAAGCTTCTTCATGCCAATAACCATTCCTTTCCATAACCTGCCCTTCGCTTCCATCTTGCGAAATGCTTGTATAACAAATCTTTTTTATCATATACGATTTTCCTTACTTTTTCAATACCCCACAACTTGCTGTTTATTTCAGATTCTTACCTATATTGGGTCTGATAAAATGCTCCTCGGCGTATTCCCATAGTTTCTCGGAGCCTTCATGGGTTCTCTCATTGCGTTGATAGACCTGCTCATGGTG
>JAFVDW010000075.1 GCA_017478245.1 Lachnospiraceae bacterium | reverse complement strand
GTAAGGACGGTCATAGCGGATACCCAGCTCGTGCATATCGTAAAGGGTACGACGCTGCACCGGCTTTAAACCATCCCTTGCATCCGGCAGGGCTCTGGCGATGATAACGCTCATGGCATAGTCGATATAGGACTTCTGCATCTCCTCAGAGAATTCTGTTTAGATGATGCGATCATTTGTGTCACTCATGAAATATCTCCATATAAATCAAAAAAATATTAAATCATTTCTAACATCAGACATCCAGCTCAGCATCCGTGGCATGGTCATAGATAAACGCCTTGCGGGGAGGTACCTCCGTCCCCATCAGCATCTCTGTCACTTCGGAAGCCATGCGGGCATCCTCAATCTCCACCTGCTTCATCAGGCGGGTCTCCGGGTCAAGGGTGGTCTCCCAGAGCTGCTCCGCATCCATCTCACCCAGACCCTTGTAGCGCTGCAGGGTAAAGGCGCCCTTGTGGCTCTTACGATATTTTTCCAGTGCCTTGTCGTCGTAGAGGTATTCTTCCTTGCCCTTGGCAGGCATGGCTTTATAGAGGGGCGGCATAGCAATATACACATGTCCCTCGAAAATCAGCTCCGGCATAAAACGATAGAATAAGGTCAGCAGCAGGGTGGAGATATGGGCTCCATCCACGTCCGCATCCGCCATAATAATGATCTTGTCATAGCGCAGCTTGGTGATGTCAAAATCATTGCCGTAGCCTTCGGAAAAGCCGCAGCCAAAGGCATTGATCATGGTCTTGATCTCGGCGTTTGCCAGAATCTTATCAATACTGGCTTTTTCCACGTTTAGAATTTTACCACGGATGGGTAAGATTGCCTGATACATTCTGTTTCTGGCAGTCTTGGCGCTGCCCCCCGCAGAATCTCCCTCCACGATGAAAATCTCACACTTGGAAGGATCCTTGGACTCGCAGTTGGCAAGCTTACCATTGGAATCAAAGGAAAATTTCTGCTTGGTAAGCATGTTCGTCTTTGCCTTTTCCTCTGTCTTACGGATTTTCGCTGCTTTTTCTGCACAGCCAATAATATTCTTTAACGTTTCCAGATTACGGTCGAAGAAACGCACAATCTCATCACCTGTGACCTTAGACACAACCTTTGCAGCATCCTGATTGTCCAATTTGGTTTTGGTCTGTCCCTCAAATCTTGGATCCGGATGTTTGATGGACACTACGGCAGTCATGCCGTTGCGCACATCTGCGCCGGTAAAATTGGCATCCTTTTCCTTCAAAATATTCAACTCTCTGGCGTAAGTGTTAATCACATTGGTAAAGGTAGCCTTGAAGCCGGTCAGGTGCGTACCGCCTTCAGAGTTGTAAATATTATTACAGAAGCCCAACACATTTTCATGAAACTCATTGACGTATTGCAAAGCCACTTCCACAGAGATTCCTTCGCTTTCTCCTGTGAAATAGATTACATCATGAATGCCTTCTTTGGATTTATTCATATCCTTGATAAATCCCACAATACCCTCCGGCTCGTGATATTCTATGAGCTCCGGCACCTCTCTTCTCTTATCTTCAAAGCGGATGGTCAGATTGGGATTCAGATAGGCAGTCTCATGCAGTCTGCTCTTCACCTCATCTTCTTTGAAACGAGTCTTGTCGAAAATGGTATCATCCGGCAGAAAATTAATGGTCGTACCGGTCTCCTTCGTCTTTCCCACCACAGGAAGAAGCCCGTCAATCAGGTCAATCACCGGGTTGCCGCGCTCATATTTATCTTCGTAAATGCAGCCGCCATTTTTGACCCGAACAGTCAATCTTGTAGAAAGCGCATTTACCACGGAAGAACCCACACCATGCAAACCTCCGCTGGTCTTATAAGCATTATTATCAAATTTACCGCCTGCATGCAGCGTCGTGAAAACCAGTCGTTCCGCACTGATTCCTTTCTCGTGCATCCCCACCGGAATACCACGTCCATTGTCCGACACTGTTGCCGAACCATCAGCCTCCAAAGTAACTGTAATCGTATCGCAAAATCCCGCCAGATGCTCGTCCACAGAGTTATCTACAATCTCGTAAATCAAGTGATTCAAGCCCTTGGTGGACACACTGCCGATATACATTCCGGGGCGTTTTCTGACCGCCTCTAAGCCTTCCAGAACCGTAATACTGGGGGCATCATAGTTATTTGCTTTTGCCATGAGTAAAATTACTCCTTTTCCACACTCGAAAACCCGCACTTCGTGCTTTTGTCTGCTTCGCAGACTGTTTTCTCGTTAATCGTAGCTTCGAAAACAAATGTCTGCTTCGCAGCCGCTTGTTTTCGCACTGCTTTCTTGCTCTCGAAACCCCGCACTTCGTGCTTTTGTCTGCTTCGCAGACTCTTTTCTCGTTAATCGTAGCTTCGAAAACAAATGTCTGCTTCGCAGCCGCTTGTTTTCGCACTGCTACGATTATATCACATATTTTGTGTTATATTCAAGGGGAAACTACTAGATATATGTACAAAAACACAGGTTTTTTGCGCAAAAAAATGAGCTTGAAAATCTAAGCTCATTTTCTCACAAGGAGCGTGCCCATTCCTTGGACATGCTCCTTTGAATCTGTTCCTTTTATACCTCAATTTTCTTGCAACAGGCAAATGCCAATGCTCCGGGACCAATATGGCATGCAACGCTTAAGGATAACGGATCTATATGAATTTCGTAATCCGGGAATAACTCCTGAATCTCCTTCTTGTACTCCAAAGCGGCATCCCGATCATGGGTGTATGCAATCTGCAGCCAAATATTCGGTTCCTTTTTAAAGCCGCCAAAACGATTTTCAACATCATTTTTTATAGCATTAATCATAATGTTTTTGCCCTGACTGGTAGTTCTCGCTTTTGCAAAAGCATCCAGCTTTTCGCCTTGTATCGTCAGTACCGGCTTTAATCGCAGCATCGTACCGATGGCGGCTGCGGCAGGTGTGATTCGTCCACCCTTTTTCAGATAAAACAAGGTATCCAACATAATATAGATACTGCTGTTAAACTTGTCCGCCTCCAAAAACTCTTTGATCTGCAAGGCATTCATGCCTTTCTCCGCTAACAGCTTCGCGTCCAGTGCAGAATGTCTCTGCGTTACGGAAATACGCTGATTATTAACCACCTGTACCTTTCCATCATAGTCCTGCGCAAGCATCATGGCGCTTTGACAAGACCCGGAAAGTCCGCTGCTCATGGGAATGTGCACAATTTCATCATGCGTCTTCAGCAAATCATCCCACAGGCTCAAAACCGAATCCGGCGTAGGCTGACTGGTGGAAATCGCCGCTCCATCTGTCAACATACCGTAGAACTTTTCCTGAGTCAGATTAATATCTTCAAAGTAATTCTTACCATTGATGGTAAAAGGCATGGGCAACACATACATCCCCATCTCACTCGCCTGTGCCTGTGTGATACCACTATTACTGTCCGTGACAATCGCAATCTTAGCCATCTTTTATCTCAATCCTTTTCAAAACCAAAAGTCAACACCCTTTTCTCCGAGCGTTATCACTATTTTACTGTCAGATAGAGCGAAAGTCAACCATATTCTCATCAGCCTTTAAAAGATATTCCCGCAATGGCTTATATTCCTCGGATTCCAGATTTTGATCTTTCCTCAAAATCATCTCCACCGCTTCTGAAGCCTGTTGCAAAATCGCCGCATCTGTATAGATATCCCCCATTCTGAAGCTGAGCTCTCCGCTCTGCCGCACACCAAATAGCTCTCCCGGTCCGCGCAATTTTAAATCTTCCGATGCTATGAAGAAACCATCGTTGGATTGATTCAATATCTGCAGTCGCTCCATGGATTCCTTCTTCTCATTGGCACTCACAAAAATACAGTAGCTCTGATGGGCTCCGCGCCCCACGCGTCCACGCAACTGATGAAGCTGAGCAAGACCGAATCGCTCTGCATTTTCCACCATCATCACCGTGGCATTAGGCACATTGATCCCCACTTCAATCACAGTGGTGGATACCAACACATCGATATTGTGAGCCGCAAACTCCTCCATAACGCGATTCTTGTCCGCCGGGCGCATCTTACCGTGAAGATATGCCGTCTGTACATTGGACGGCAGAATGGATTTCAGCTTTGCGGTATACTCCACAACATTCTCCACATCCTCCTGCTCGCCTTCCTCCACCATGGGACAAATCACATACACTTGCCTGCCCTGGGCGACCTGATCTGCAATAAACGCATATGCCTTGGGACGATATGCCGTATTCACGACGCAGTTCTTAATAGGCAGTCGGTTCGCGGGCAATTCATTGATGACGGAAATATGAAGATCTCCATACAGTATAATCGCCAACGTGCGCGGAATAGGCGTCGCACTCATAACCAGCACATGGGGTTGATTGCCCTTTTCTGCAAGCATTTCCCGCTGCCGCACGCCGAATCTGTGCTGCTCATCCGTCACCACCAACGCTAGATTTTTATATTCCACCTTGTTCTGAATCAGCGCATGGGTCCCAATAATGAGATTTGCCTCTCCGTCTGCAATCTTCTCATACGCTGCCCTTTTCTCCTTGGCAGTCATACTCCCCACCAAAAGAACCGGTCGAAAGGCAAGACCATACTGTTGGGTATCTCTTGTTATATTCTCAAAATGCTGCATGGCAAGCACTTCTGTGGGTGCCATCAATGCCCCCTGATAGCCGTTTGCCGCACACATTAAAAGAGCCAGCACTGCCACAATGGTTTTACCGGAGCCCACATCACCCTGAATCAGACGATTCATACAATAGGAGCTCCCCATATCGTCCCGGATTTCCCCCCAGACCTTTTTTTGCGCCTTAGTGAGGGAAAAAGGTAATTGCTCTAAAAACCGCACTGTGTCAGCAGTTTCAAACATCTGATACGCATTGGGTAAAGCCGAGCTGACCTCCTTGTTCTTCTGTAGCATCAGCAGAAAAAAGAAAAACTCATCAAATACAATTCTTTTGCGTGCCTGCAATACTCCTTGCATATTTTCCGGAAAATGCGTCTCCTGTATGGCATCTTTTCGACTCATAAGTCCTTGTTTTTGCAAGAAATCTTGCGAAAAGCACTCCTTTTCAAAGGTATAGACGCTCAAAGCTTGTCTGACCGCCTTCTGCACTGTCTTGTTGGTGAGTCCTTTGGTAAGGGAATATCTCGGCATTAGGACATTCATCTGTTTGTAATACTCGTCAATGGTGAAATACTTTGCCTGTTCCATCACTTTTGCATTCCCACGGCTCTGTACCAGACCTCGAAACACATAGCAGGCTCCGGGTTTTAATACTTTTTTCAAAAAAGGCATATTGAAAAAGGTAACCTGCATGGCTCCGGAATCATCCTTTATGACTACATTCAAAATATCCAGATTGCGGATTCTTTTCTGATTGGGAATGGCACTCACAAAAGCCCGTACCGCACAGAGTTCTCCCGGCTTTATCTGCGCAATCGGGATGGGTGGGGCATACGTCTCATAATCTTTTGGATAATGAGAAAGCAGCTCCCCAACATGATAAATATCCAGTTTTGCAAATAATTTTGCGGTTTTTTCGCCTATACCCTTCACTTCCGTAATGGGCGTATTCTGATTCAAAATTTACCTCCTAAAAAAGCGTGCTCAAGAACTTTCCTATAGTTTAAAAAGGAGACAGTTGCCTGTCTCCCTCATTTTGCCATCATTCTACAGAAACAACATAGTAGTAAATGGGCTGTCCGCCATACTGCAATTCCACGTCACAGGAAGGAAAATCTTTTTTCAGCTTATCGCTGATCCATTTTGCATTTTCTTCCTCCACATCCGCACCGTAATAGATGCTGATGAGCTCAGAATCTTCATTTGCCATGGCTGACACCATCTCCAGTGTAACATCCTGCATTTCCTTACCCACAGCCAATAAGCCGCTGTCTCCGATTCCCATGAAATCATCCTTCTGAATCTCTTTGTCATCAATCATGGTATCTCTCACCGCATAAGTTACCTGACCGGTCTTTACATTGCCCATCTCTGCAATCATATTTTCCTTGTTCTCATCAATAGAGATTTCGGGAACATAATTAATCACTGCTGTGATTCCCTGCGGAATGGTCTTGGTCGGAATGACAATCAGATTCTTATCCTTGCAGAGCTCCGCAGCCTGATTGGCAGCCAAAATAATATTTTTATTGTTCGGAAGAATAAATATATTCTTTGCATTCACCTTTTCCACAGCATCCAACACATCTGCGGTACTGGGATTCATGGTCTGTCCACCCTCAATGATGTAATCCACACCAAGGCTCTTAAAGATTTCACTCAATCCTTCCCCTGCAGATACAGAAATAAATCCGACTTCCTTGGGCGGTTCCACCGAAGCCGCCTGCGCAGGAGCTTCTGCGGCCTTGGCAGCCGCTTCCTTCTCGGACATCTTGAACAGCTTCTCCTGATGCTCCAGACGCATGTTGTCAATCTTCATATTGGACAATGCACCATACTTCAACGCTTTCTGAATGGCAAGACCGGGATCGTTGGTATGTACATGTACCTTTACCACATCATCGTCTGCCACAACAACTATAGAGTCACCGATAGACTCCAGATAAGCCTTAAAATCCATCTCCGCCTTGATATTAAAGGTCTTGCTTAACAGAATGATGAACTCGGTGCAATAACCGAACTTGATCTCTGCCTCTGCCTGCGCCTCCGGGGAAGGAGCAACAGTCTTATTGGCAGTCTGTGCAGGTGCTACAGTGAGATCAATTTCTTTGCCCATATAAGCATCGAACGCACCACTCAGCACTTCTACCAGACCGGTTCCACCGGAATCTACCACTCCTGCCTGTTTCAATACAGGCAGCAGCTCCGGAGTCTGCTCCAATACATATCTGGCATGCTCTAAGATGGCAGTTCCGAATACTTCCAAATCCTCTGTACCCTCATCAGCAAGCTCTCTTGCCTTTTCTGCCACGCCCTTTGCAACGGTCAAGATGGTACCCTCCTTGGGCTTCATGACTGCCTTATATGCAGTCTCCACCGCTCTTTCAAAGGAGGTTGCAAGAACCGGAACCGTCAGAATCTCTTCTTCTTTGATGCTGCGTGTAAATCCACGGAACAACTGGGATAAAATAACACCGGAGTTACCTCTTGCACCGCGAAGAGAGCCGCTGGAAATCGCTTTGCAAAGTACGCTCATGGGTGCATCCTCTTGCAGTGCTGCAACCTCTCTCGCCGCAGACATGATCGTCATCGTCATATTGGTACCGGTATCACCATCGGGAACGGGGAACACATTCAGTTCATTGATCCATTCCTTTTTACTCTCCAAATTCTTTGCGCCAGCCAAGAACATCTTAGAAAGCATCTTAGCGTCGATTTGTTGTAATTCCACGGTAAATCCTCCTTAATCAATCACTCTTACACCTTCTACAAAGATGTTGATTTTCTCAATCTCCATGCCGGTAAACTCTTCAACCTTATATTTTACATTGCTGACAAGGTTATCGGACACAGCTATAATGCTGACACCATATGCCACGATCACATGGAAATCAAGCGTCAGTTTATTATTCTTGACAGTCACACTGATACCTCTCGTAATGCTGTCCATCTTAAGCAGTCTGACCAAGCCATCCTTGACATTCACGCCTGCCATACCGACAATGCCGAAACATTCCATAGCAACGCTTCCTGCGTACTGGGCAATCACTTCATTGTCTATTACAATGCTGCCCAAATGGGTATTCATAGAAGAACCTTTCATACTCTGTCACACCATACCTTTCCGTGAACCGGGTTATAAAACCAACTAGCCCGGACACAATATAGATTCATTTTAACAGCTTTTACAAAAAAATGGAACCACTATTTCAAAAATTTAATAAAAAAGGAATTTTCTACTTGCTTTTATTTTTATTTTCTGTTAATATAACAATGTTGTGAGTTCATATCACATGTGTTGTGATGTATAAGAAGATAATGAAGCGTATATGCGCATAGGTTGAGGAGGTGTCAAGATGGCTAAGTGTGATGTTTGTGGTAAGGGCGTTCATTTCGGTAACAACGTAAGCCATTCTCATAGAAGAAGCAATGCAATTTGGCATGCTAATGTAAAGAGCGTAAAGTGTAAAGTGAATGGCGCAGCTAAGAAATTGCATGTTTGCACAAGCTGCTTAAAGTCCGGTAAAGTAGAGCGCGCCTAGTGCAAAAGGACTTCTAAGACGTCAAAGTTACAGAATACTAAAATGTAAAGAATTAAAAATTTGGGTAGGATTTCTCCTACCCATTCTTTTTTTACTATAGGTTACTATAGAATATTACTCTAAGAAGCCCGCTCCTTTACCCTGTCATATCTTCTCTTCTGCGTTGGAACTCCTTGTTAATCAACTGCATCATCTCCGCATCTCCAAACATGTTATCAGGATGAAAGATTTTCACCAGATCTTTATAGCGTTTTCGCAGTGCAAGGGGATTGTTCACATTGCGGAACAGTATGTCCACCAGTTCGTCGTTCTGCATACCTCTCCCATGGCTATAGGTCATCTCCTGGGCATGAAGGCGCTTCTCTCTGTCAAAGGCACGCCTGTCCTCCTCCAGTTTGCGGAAACCATCCTGTAAGATAGCCATTTTTTTGTCAAAAAACATGCTCTCCTGCTTCAGCTTTTTGCGCTCCATGACAGTCCTGCGATTCAGCTCATCAATTTCATTGCGCAGCTTGACCCGTTCATTGAGGAATTTGTCCTTCGCCTCAGCAAGCTCTTTCTGTTCATTTTGCAGGCGCATGTTCTCGCGAAACAACCACAACTTGACTTCTTTCAGTTCATCTGCGCTCTCCGCCTGGATAACCTTTTCCCAATCAATCATCAAAAGTACCTCTTAATCGCTGCAAACGCATTGATACCCTACAAACAGCAATAGAGCGACAATGATGAGTCCGAGAAGCCTGTTGTTGGTCATCATCATCAGCAACATCCCTATAGCAATCAAGAATGCGACCAAGCCAATAATCTTCTTCATAGCAAAACTTCTTTTCATATCACTATATTTAGTGTATTCCGCAAAATCATATCTGTGCATGTCAAATACATCTATGATGCACGGAACTATTCATTTGACAAATATCCTCTAAATAAATGAGCCCGAATTGTCCTCATTGGGAAATGCGATATCCACTACCTCGGCATCCGAAATCTCAGTCTGGGCAGATTCATTCTTTCCCTGCGTAAATCTGTCAACCAGATCAGGTACCAAATCAATAATCTTGTTTACCGTATCCTGATTCTTGATATTGACAAGCTTTGTAGACCCATCACGAATCACCAGAACAGCACTGGGCGTCATCTTGCCGCCTAAACCGCCTGCTCCTGAGGATGAATTCTTTTCCGCATTGCTTCCAGCACCGGCGCCCACACCAAAGGTCACATCCACCAAAGGCAAAATAATGGTATCCCCCACTGTTGTAGCCTCGCCAACAACAGTTTTCGTGGAAAGAACAGTATCCATTCCTTTCAATAACGATTCAACAACTCCCTGAAAATTTTCCTTGTCTGCCATCTTAAATTGTCCTTATCCTTTCTCATTTCTACATGATTTGTCTTATGGTTTCTGTTTTATTTTATCCAATACCATCCATAATCTGCGATCCAGTAAAATTTTGATTGCCTGCACCAGAATCGTAAATACCATGACCCGCCCGGCAATCTCAAATTCTCCCTCCAAAATTGCCTGCGTAAAATCCGGAGTGACAACAATCTCTTCTCCTAAATGCGGGCTTACCATGCCATATGCGCCAAACACATAACCTGTTGTATCCGGAGAGCCGGTACCAAACAGGATGTCAGCTTTGCACTTTCCGGGCTTCAAAGCTTTCAACACCTTGCCCAGGCGGAAGAACACATGATCCAACAGCTTCCGCGTATCCCTGTCATCCAGTATAGACTTATAATACCCAATATCTTCCGATATATCCCTTATTTTATCATAGATGGAATGAATTGTGTACCTTATCTTTTCTAATTTTGACAAATCTCGCGAAGAATTGCCGGAAAGCGCTTCTTCCCGTGCGTCATCTGCCTGTGAGGGCGTTTCCTCTTCTCTCTTTTCGACTTCTGTTATCTTTTCCTCACCGGAGCTTTCCGTTTGTTTTATTTTTGTTCTTTTCGGTTTTAACTGCCTTGGTTCTTGCTTTCGCTGGGAGTCGTATATCGTAAAGCAGAGAATCTTCGCCCGAATCCCAAACCTCTCCTTATATTCCGCCACTCCCCGCAGGAAGCCGAACAGCCATCTGACCTGTGCATTGCATGCCATTACTTCGGTATTTTTCCTGCCGCAGGCACGATAAGTAACCGGCACAAAAAGCACCAACACTAGCAACACAAGCACAATCCCCAGAAGCACTAGCAACGCGATACCTATGATACTTAAGATTTTCAACAGTACGGCTAACATGTCAGATACTCCTTCAATGCACAGTCTCCACGAACACGCAGGCATTCCTGCACGATTCTTTCCACGATTTCAAGTGCTTCATCATAATTCGATGCAACGCCCACAACACGCAATGGGTATCTGCTGTAATAGTCCTGCACCAACTGTCTTGCCTGTAGAATATCTAACTGGCTATTGGGATTCTCCGGAATCGCAATGAGATACTCACCGCACAGCAGAGGTTTTGTCTCTATTTTCTTTTTCAGTTTATCCAGTTTCTTCCGGTTCATACCCTTGCCCAAATAAACTTTATCGCAAAACACTATTTTTTCGCCCATAATCAGCACTCCCTGTTTACGATTATAACACAGAGACTTCTCCAAGACAATTAGCTACTCTTAAAAATACTTTCGGCTGCCCCACAGATTATTTTTCTTCAGCTCCAGATACTCATTGTAAGCCATCTCCAGTATCTGTTTTTCATTTGCAAATTTCAATAAATGATAGGCCTCATGGTATTTATAGAAACCGGAATCAAAAAAATATTCTTCCTTTTGCGGCTTGCTATAATAGCTGTCTGCCATCATCAGATACCAATGTACCTCTTTCTCCACAGTATCCTCCGGCACGGTGAAGGAATATTCACTTCTACCAATATATTTGATGATTGTCGCTTTGGCTCCTGATTCCTCCAAAACCTCCCGAAGTGCAGTATCCTTATATTCCTCCCCGGGCTCCACCGTACCCTTGGGCAAAACCCAACCCTCATATTTATTCTTATAATTCTTATACAAGAGCAATATTTTCCCGCGAAATATTACCACACCTCCACAGCTTGTTGCTTCTATCATTGCATTTCCTCCTTAAAGTAGGCATCAAAAAGTCTTCTGGCTATTGGCACCGCATAATCTCCACCGCTTCCGGCGCCTTCCACGATAATGGTGACACACACTTCCGGATCTTCCGCCGGAGCGAATCCGGTAAACCACGCATGGCTTTCACCTTTAACATTATTGTACTCTGCAGAACCGGTTTTTCCGGCAGCAGTATAATCAAGACCCTTTAACTTGGAAGCAGTTCCCTCCTGTACCACCGCAGTCATCAATTCCGTGAGAATATTCGCCTCTCCTTCACTCATCAAACGTCCATATACATCAGACTTAAACCCCTTGACTATCTCTCCTTCATCATTTTCTACACGGTCAATCACCTGTGGCTTCATCAATATTCCATTGTTGGCAATGGCGCAGGTAATCATATTTAAATGTATTGGTGTAATCTGGGTACGTCCCTGCCCGATGGAGGTCTGCAGCATCTCATCCGTGTCCATATCCGCACTCATATGCACAGAGCTTTTACTATAACTTAAGGTCAACGGCAGCTCCTCGTCAAACAAAAGTCCTTCCAGGGTCTCCTCAAATTGTGTCCGATCCAGTCCGATACCGATATTTGCAAAGGAGGAATTACAGGATTTGGCAAACGACTTCCTAAAATCCACAGCCCCATGATTTGTTCCGTGATAGCAGCTTATCTTACTTTCTCCATTCCGATATGCCCCATTGCACTGATAACTATAATTTTGATAAGTGTCCGAATTTTCCCGGGCATATTCCAATGCCGTGACAATCTTGAAGGTGGAGCCGGGCGGATAAAGCCCCTGTGTTGCGCGATTTACCAAAACCGAGCTGCTCTGATTCTCCACAAGGTCGTCCCAGATATTCTGAATCTCATTGGGGTCAAAATCAGGATGAGAAACAAGAGCCAATATCTTGCCGGTCTTCACCTCCGTCACTACAATAGCGCCCCGATATATAGCAAGCTGCTTGTCTGCCACCTCCTGAATCTGCACATCCAATGTGGTGTATACATTGTCTCCCGGATTTTTGACACCCGCCACATCATTTGCCACCTTGTTGGATAGTGAGGTATGGGTATTGATTAAATAATAATTAGCTTGTGCCTCCACGCCCATTCTTCCCTTTGTGGAATACCCCACAACATGGGCAAACAGATTTTTAAAGGGATACTCCCTCTTTTCATTCTCCTCCTCATCCAACACCGTTTCCGCCAACACCTCTCCGTCTCTGGAGTAAATTGTCCCGCGATAATTGCGCGATAGAAGTATCTGCTGTCTGGAATTATAGCTGTTGTTTACCATATCCTGCTCACTGGTCGCCACAAAATGTCCCAGATAGCCAATCATTCCGGCAAACAAAAGCAGAAAAAATACGAAGGTCAGCTTAATCTCACGTTGATTGCCCAATCTTCTGACAATTTCTTTTTTATTCTTCTTGGTCGTTCGCTCTTCGGACAATTTTTCTTCCTCCCATTTGCTGTAGTCGAATATAAATCCCCTGTATGATAAAGAACATAAACATACTCGTCATCACCGAGCTGCCTCCATAACTGATAAACGGCAGCGTCACACCGGTCAGCGGAATAAACTTTATCCCCCCTCCCACCGTCAGGAATATCTGAAAGATATACATCACGCCAATCCCATACACGATCATCTGATAAAAGCGGTCATGAATTCTCAAAGAGGTCTCCATCATAGTCAGAAAGGAACTGACACAGATCAAAATCACACATATCCCTACAATCAATCCCCATTCTTCACAGATAGAGGAAAAAATGAAATCAGACTCCACAAAGGGAATCGCCTTGGGATTGCCCTTCAACAGCCCCATGCCAAACCAACTGCCGCTTCCCACCGCGAACAGGGATTGAGTAATCTGGTAGCCCTGATTGTCAATATAACTCCAGGGGTCCTGCCATGCCAACACACGGGTCCGCACATGATCGAAAAGACGATACGCCACGCAGGCGGCAAGACTTCCTCCCGCAATGCCCGCCAATAAATACAGGTAATTTCTGGTAGCAATAAAAACCACAAACAAAAAACCCACAAAAAAGATTAACGCACTTCCCAAATCCTTGGATAACACCAGAATGATCACCTGCATTCCCGCCAAAAGTGCAGCTAACAGGATGCGATTGAGAGAGATATCCTCCCAGAGCGCTCCTGCCAGGAAAAATACAAATAAAATCTTGACAAATTCAGAGGGCTGAAACGTGATGCCTCCCAACGCCTCAAAGCTGTAGGAAAGCTTAGAGCCATGGGTCACCTGACCCATAATCAGCACAATACCAAGCATCAGAATACCCACCGCCGCATAAACCCAGGTAAGCTTCTTCAAAAAACGGATCCTTGTAAAGAGAAACGGAATAGCCAGGGAGATTGCCAGCGAGAGCATCACAATAATATATTGCTTTACTGCTTTGTCAAAAGAAAGTCTTGCCAGCATACACAGACCGATTCCCAACAGCATACACATATTGTTTAATAAAAGCCTGTTTGCCTGCTCATAAATCAAAGTGACTAAGGTGATGGCTGTCAGCAAAAAAATCTGTACAAAGGCATAGAGAAACAGATAGCGCACATCCCGACTCACCAACGCCAGGTCAACAAAGGCGATCAACTGCACGACAAACATCAATATATTCTGGAAAATAAAGATTCTCTTTCTCTCATTATCCTTCCGATAACGAAAAGCATAAAGGCTGCAAAAGGCATAAAGCACCATGCCGCCCGCCAAAAAATATTTTGATAACTCAATCACATATTCCTGCATATCCGTAACTATGCCCTTTCCAATACTTGCTTCTTTGAGGGACTATTCCACCCCACGCTTTTCATGCCCGGTGGTATATTCTGCGTAGGGCGGTTTTCTCTTTTCCCCGCCCGACCGGGTATACAGCATTTCAAAATAATCCAATATATCATGCACTTCGCTTCCGTCCTCCACGGTAAAGCTGATAAGTGCTTCCACCTTTTTCTTCCACTTGTCCCACTCTCCGTGAAGGGACAGAGGAACACTGTTATATATCACATTCATACATTGTCTACAGTTCAACCAGACCGGAAAATCCTTATGATAACGGTCAATCAAATGCGCCTCATTTCTTTTGTCCGACTCCGAATGCTTACGGCACTGCAAGGCAGACTTTGCCACGCAGTTTGCCGTAAGCATCATGGGCAGTCTGCCATAGACAAGCTTCTTGGCAGGAAGTCCTTCAGACAACAGACATCGCCACTCCCCTGCGCGCAGTTCATAAGGGATACAAAAGCCCTCAAGCACAGAGCGCCACTCCCCAATGGTTCTTCGATTCCACATATAAAATCCTGCGTCGGCATAGATTTTCCCGCTATACTTTTTGTGCAGCAAAAAGCCCAGTCCCTCAAGGGAGCGCACCAAAAAGCCACTCACCTTACCAGGTAACTGTTCTGCATAGCATAGGATTTCCTCCAGCCATCTGTAATCATACTTCCGAACGATATATGGCAGGGAAACAAGGATTTCACAGTCGATATTATGGAGCAGCTTGCTCGCTCCATCCTCCCATAAATCCGTAAAAAGCCCTGCTTCCAAATAGAGCGCCTTGCACTGAGCTTTGGGATGAGCGGCGCACCATTTGATATATGCCTGAAGCTGCTCTGCGGTGGTCAGGGATACCACAAGACCTTCTCTTACTTTTGCCGTCCTGCAAGGCACATTAACAGGCTCGCCCGCCGGCTCGCGACTGCTTCTTACAACCGGCAAACCATTTTGCTCAATTAAAGCATTCTCCAAAAGCTGCACACCCATTCTGCGCAGCTCATTAATCGCCTTTAAAGGATAAAAGGCATCGGAATCAACCTGTATCTTCATTGTCCCAGCCACAAAGGAGGTCTCTCCCAGCTTGCCGAGCTGCTTCTTTATATTTTCCTCCGTAACAGGCTGCTTCTGCGCCTGTGCAACTATTTCCCCACGGACACTCACACTACTTTCACCATAACGTAATGTAAGCACCGCCTCCTTCCCCACCTCAAACACCCCTTCCATGATGATGGACATGGTGGGCTTTTGCTCAATATATTGTGCTCTGATTTGCTGCAAAAGCACCTCATCGCTGCCACTGTAGGCAGGATTGTGCAGCGTCACCATATCTGCTCCGTTTTGACGATGATAGTATCCGTCCTGAAGCTCACTACGGATATAAAGCCGGGATAAGCGCTCCATATCCTTGTGCTCAACAGCATACGGCTTTCCCTTGCAGGCTGTATATCGGTCAATATATTTTCGATAAATGGCTGTTACCCCCGCTGCATATTCCGGCTTTTTCATACGCCCTTCAATCTTAAAGGAATCGATTCCTGCTTCCACCAATTCGGGAATATGCTCTATGGTACACATATCCTTCAGACTCAAAGGATAACACTCGCGGGAAGTCTTGCCGTCACATTTTACTTGATAAGGTAATCTACAGGGCTGAGCACACCTGCCTCTATTACCGCTTCTGCCCCCTAACACACTGCTGAAGAGACATTGTCCGGAATAACAATAACACATAGCCCCATGAATAAAGGTCTCCATGGCAAGTCCGGTTTCCCGCTTCAAATAAACAATCTCCTCTAAACTGAGTTCCCTTGCCGGTACGATACGACAGACCCCCATCTTCTTTAACAGCTCTGCACCATATTTGCCTGTCACAGTCATCTGCGTGCTTGCATGTAATTCCAAGTCCGGAAATGACTCCCGCAGTACCGAGAGCACACCGATATCCTGTACAATCACGCCATCCAGTCCCGCTTCATACAACGGTTTCATATAGGAATATACCTCTCCCAGCTCGGACTCTTTTACAAGGGTATTGACTGTCAGAAATACCTTTCTGCCCCATATATGTGCATAACGAATGCAGGAAATCAATTCTTCTGTAGTGAAATTATCTGCATATGCTCTTGCACCAAAACGATTGCCGCCCAGATATACCGCATCTGCACCTGCGTGAATCGCCCCATAAAAGCCCTCAACATTTCCGGCAGGTGCCAACAGCTCCACGCCACCCGCCTCATATTTATTACCATCCATTTCCATCCTCTTTTTATAGTGATAGGCGTTTCTCGAATGCCTATAGATTATAGTGAAAAAGCTGTCCGAGGTCGGACAGCCCTGTTATTTATCCTTCAGCTTCATCTCCATGCGAACCATCTGCTTCGCATTCTCATTTAATTCTGCCTGATACTCCTTTGCCATATGCTCGGAATTCTCAAGCCTGATTTGCGCCGAAACCAATTCATGCTTCAAATCATATAACTCCTTCTCTTTGGTGCGAATCTCATCCTCCAAATCAGAAATCTGTTTTTTTGCCTTGAAATAATCATCCGCAATATTTAACTGCAACAGCACACACTGCGTCTCCGCCGGCTGACGCCTAAAGCTGTCAACCTTGTTGTATTCATTTATTTTATTGTTGATATAAGAAGCAACCTTCTGCAAATACTCTTCACTCTCATAGCCACTCAATGTGAAAACCTTGCCTCCGATAATCACTTCGGTATCTGTTTTGGAAGACATAACACTCCTCCTCGCCAAACGCTATTCTGAAAGCACTAAATATGCCCAAATTTAATACACTAAACACAAAATATATTATATATCAGAATGTCTGTGCAGGCAAGTCCTTTTATGAAAAATACTCATAGCCCAAATGTCTATAGGCAAGCTCCGTGACAACTCTTCCTCTGGGGGTTCGATTGATAAAACCGTTTTTAATCAGATACGGCTCATATACATCCTCAATAGTTCCCGCATCCTCACCAATAGCGGCCGCCAATGTATCCAGACCAACCGGACCGCCCTCAAACTTTTCGATCATGGTAATCAACATATTGCGATCGATATGATCCAACCCCAATTTGTCTACATCCATCAAATCCAGTGCGACCCCTGCCACTTCTTCTGTGATGATTCCATCATACTTTACCTGTGCAAAATCCCGCACTCTCTTGAGTATCCGGTTGGCAAGACGAGGCGTACCTCTGCTTCCTCTCGCCATCTCCCTTGCACCTCCCGGCTCCAGTTCCACGCCCAATACTCTCGCCGAGTGCATAATAATCAACTGCAATTCGTCAACCGTGTAGAACTCCAGATGATGAATCATACCAAAACGGTCACGCAACGGTGCCGTAAGCAGACCTGCACGAGTGGTAGCTCCCACCAAGGTAAATTTGGGCAAGTCCAATCGAACAGAGCGTGAGGTCTGTCCCTTTCCAATCATGATATCAATGCAATAATCCACCATCGCAGGATAGAGTACCTCCTCCACCTGCCTATTGAGACGATGAATCTCATCCACAAACAAAAGATCTCCCTCGTCCAGATTGTTTAGGATTGCAGCCATCTCTCCCGGCTTATCAATCGCCGGACCGCTGGTCACTTTCAGATTGACCCCCATCTCATTGGCAATGATTCCTGCCAGTGTGGTCTTGCCCAGTCCAGGCGGTCCATAGAAAAGCACATGATCCAACGCATCCTTGCGCTGTTTGGCAGCTTGTATGTAAATCTTCAGATTCTCTTTCACTTTTGATTGACCGATATAATCGTCAAGCGTCTGAGGACGCAGGGAACCTTCTATCTTCACATCCTCTTCGGTAATATTTGTCTCAATCATTCTTCTGGGCATCACTCATAATCCTTTTGTCAATATCTTCACTTTATATTGTTCCTATCATTTCCTCTAAAAATAGTTAAAACATTTTTTTCAGCGCTGCCTTTAGCAATGCACCGGAATCCAACTCTGCAAGATTTTCCACTGCGTTCACAGCCTTCAGGCTCTCGCTTCTTCCATACCCTAAAGCAACCAGCGCAGTGACTGCCTCCTCCACCTGTGGTGTGGTGGCAAGCCCCGTCGTTCCGGCGTTAGCTGCGATCTCACGCTCAATCATGGAATCATCTATTTTAATCTTATCCTTCAAATCCAGAATCAATCTCTCTGCAGTGCGCGCGCCGATTCCCGGCGCCTTGGAAATCGCTTTGGTGTCGCCGGACATAATCGCATACCGCAGCGAATCCGCATCCATCACAGAGAGAATCGCCAAAGCACCTTTGGGTCCAATACCATTCACTGTAATACATTTCTTAAAAATATCCAAATCATTGCGTGACAGAAAGCCATAAAGCAAAAAAGCATCCTCTCTCACACAGGTGTAGGTATAAAGCTTCGTCTGCTCGCCAATGCCCGGCAGTCGCATAGCAGTATCCGCCGATACCTTCACATTGTAGCCAAGCCCTCCTACATCTATTACCACATTATCCATGGTGATATCCTCTATGATACCGCTGACATAAGCTATCATGCTATTAACTCCTTCGTAAACATTCTTCTCAAATACCGGAAAGCCTCACCTTCAGCGATTATGCTTTCCGTACTCAGTATAGCACAATCGAACATATGTTTCAAGCAGTTTTACGAACCATTTTGTGATATACGATGGCAAAACAGATTAAGTGCGCCGCAAAGGTCAATGCCCAACTGATGGGATAGGACCAATACAGACAACTCAATGTGCGATATTGCCTGAAAATCGTATATATCCACACAATACGGAACAGACACGCGCCACTCAAAGACACCAGCATCGGCATCACCGAATAGCCCATACCCCTCAATACGCCAACGACTACCTCCATCATGCCACACAGACAGTAAAGGGTACAAATAATCTTAAGGCGTCCCATACCATATGCAATCACCTCTGCATCCGTGGTATATAACTTTAACAACACATTGCCGAAGAAATATGCCGTATTTCCCAACAGCACACCTACTGCGATCACAAGCCCCTGACAAATCAATAAGATTTTCACGATTCTTTTATAATGATGGGCTCCGTAATTCTGCCCCGCAAAGCTGATTGCCGTCTGATACAGGGAATTCATCGCCATATAAACAAAGCCCTCAATATTGGACGCCGCAGTGTTGCCCCCCATAGCAATAGAGCCAAAGGAATTGACAGAGGACTGTATCAGTACATTGGAAATAGAAAACAGCATGCCCTGTAAGCCTGCCGGAAGTCCAATCTGCATCATTTTGAGCAGTTTATCCTTCTCAATACGCAGCTCCTTCCACACCAGCTTATAATCTCCCTCTGTGCGCATCAGGCAGCGCAATACCAGCCCTGCCGAAATCACTTGAGAAATCACCGTGGCAAGTGCCACACCCGCCACCCCCATATGAAAAGCAATTACAAACACCAGATTTAACAACACATTGACTACACCCGAAAAGCTTAAAAAATATAAGGGACGCTTGGTATCTCCTACCGCGCGCAGGATAGCACTGCCGAAATTATAGGACATCATCGCCGGCATTCCAGCGAAATAGATTGCCATATATAAAACCGCCTGTCCCAGAACCTCCTTAGGCGTACCCATCAGAGAGAGTATCGGTCTGGCAAGCGCAATTCCAATCACCACAAGGATACATCCACTGATCAAGGAGGTTAAGATGGCTGTATGTACCATGCCGGAAAGCTCTTTTTTCTGTCCGGCACCGTAAAACCGCGCTACCAGCACATTGGTTCCCACAGACAGCCCTATAAACAGATTGACCAACAAATTAATCAAGGAGCTAGTAGAGCCCACCGCAGCCAAGGCGTTATTCCCGGCGAACCGTCCCACTACTACAATATCTGCCGCATTAAATAAAAGCTGCAAAACACCTGAGAGCATCACCGGAAACGTAAATATTAAAATCTTGCCAAGCAACGGTCCGTTGCACATATCGATTTCATAGGTGGCTTTCTTTGCATTCATCACTGATACCTCACAAAAAATTAAAAACAAGCGTTGAACTTAGAGAGAGCCACAGTCACTCTGCGGCTCTCCCAGGCTTACTGATTATTATTGATATAATTTACAAGACCCTCTGCTGCGATAATCCTCTGCATGAATTCAGGAAACGCCTGCCCCTTGAAGCTGGTTCCCTTGGTGATATTGGTAATCACGCCGGAGTCAAAATCAACCTCCACCTCATCTCCTGCCTCAATCCCTCTTGCCGCCTCCGGGCATTCAATAATCGGAAGTCCTATATTGATGGAATTGCGGTAGAAAATACGGGCAAAGGTCTCTGCGATGACGCAGCTCACACCTGCCGCCTTGATAGCAATGGGCGCATGCTCTCTGGAGGAGCCGCAGCCAAAATTCTTGTCCGCCACAATAATATCACCCTTGTGTACCTTTTTCACAAAATCCTTATCGATATCTTCCATGCAGTGTGTAGCAAGCTCCGCAGGGTCGGAGGAATTCAGATATCTTGCCGGAATAATTACATCCGTATCCACATTGTCACCATATTTAAAAACTGTTCCTTTTGCATTCATTCTATTGTCCTCATTTCTATATCAATTCTTTGTCACTTTACTCATCCAAATCACACGGGCAGGAGATTTTGCCTGTAATCGCACTTGCAGCAGCTACCGCAGGGCTCGCAAGATAAATCTCGGAATTCACATGTCCCATACGACCCACAAAGTTACGGTTCGTTGTGGAGACGCACCGCTCTCCCTCCGCCAGAATGCCCATGTATCCGCCAAGGCAGGGGCCACAGGTGGGGGTACTCACCACTGCGCCCGCCTCAATAAAGGTCTTCAAAAGCCCCTCCTCCATCGCCTGCATATAAATCTTCTGGGTGGCAGGAATCACGATACAGCGCATTCCCTTTGCAATATGACGTCCTTTTAAAATCTGTGCGGCAATCCGCATATCATCCAGTCGTCCGTTGGTACAGGAGCCGATGACAACCTGATCGATGACAATATCGTCCATCTCATGAATCTCATCGATGGTGTGTGTATTCTCCGGCAGATGCGGGAAGGATACCGTGGGGCGCAGCGTGCTCAGGTCAATGGTATACTCTTCATCATATACCGCGTCTTCATCTGCCTGATAAATCTTATATGCACGGTTTGAGTGCTCCTTGATGTATTCCTCCGCCAAAGCGTCTACCGGGAAAATGCCGTTCTTTCCGCCTGCCTCAATCGCCATATTGGCAATGGTGAAGCGATCGTCCATGGTGAGATTTGCAATCCCCTCTCCCACGAACTCCATGGATTTGTACAGGGCACCGTCCACACCAATCATGCCTATAATATGTAAAATGACATCCTTGCCGGAAACCCACTTGGAAGGTTTGCCCACAATATTAAACTTGATAGCCGAGGGCACTTTAAACCAAGCCTTTCCGGTCGCCATACCTGCCGCCATATCTGTGCTTCCCACGCCTGTTGAGAACGCTCCCAATGCGCCATAGGTACAGGTATGGGAGTCCGCTCCGATAATCACATCTCCCGCTACAGTCAAGCCTTTTTCCGGCAGGAGTGCATGCTCAATGCCCATCTCTCCCACTTCAAAATAATTCGTAATCTCATTGCGTCTGGCGAACTCTCTCACGCATTTGCAATGCTCCGCAGACTTGATATCCTTATTGGGCACGAAATGATCGGGAACCAGGGCTATCTTATCCTTGTCAAATACGCCATCCACCTTCATTTTGTCCATCTCCTTGATGGCAACAGGGCTGGTGATATCATTGCCCAGAACAAGGTCAAGCTTCGCCTAGATCAGTTGCCCTGCCTCCACCTTGTCCAGTCCGGCAGCGGCAGCCAGAATCTTCTGTGTCATTGTCATTCCCATCATTCATTCCTCCAAAACTTTCATTGTCTTATTTCATTAAACTATATCATATCACAAATTTTTCAAATAGGGAACTGATATTTTTTATGCTCTTACATCAAATGCTTTTATTCCTCTTATCCAATGTTATCCTTCATTTCAGATAGGTTTCTGCAAAAAAATAAAGACATTGATGTTATCTTTCATAACACCAATGCCTTCAGGTAATTCGTTTAGTTGTTAATCAGCTTATCCTCTTCGTTGTTCCAGCTATAGAGCTTTCTGATCTCCTCGCCGACCTTCTCTGAGGGATGCTCACTTGCAAGCTTTCTCATCGCCTTGAAGTGTACCTGCTTGCCTGCGGGAGACATATCAAGCAGGAATTCCTTTGCGAAGGAGCCATCCTGAATATCGGAAAGAATCTTCTTCATAGCCTTCTTGGTATCCTCGGTGATGATCTTGGGACCGGTAATGTAATCTCCATATTCAGCGGTATTAGAGATAGAGTATCTCATGCCGGCAAAGCCGCTCTGATAAATCAGGTCAACGATCAGCTTCATCTCATGGATACACTCAAAATAAGCATTTCTCTCATCATAGCCTGCCTCAACCAAGGTCTCAAAGCCTGCCTGCATCAATGCACATACACCACCGCAAAGCACAGCCTGCTCACCAAAGAGGTCTGTCTCGGTCTCAGTGCGGAAGGTTGTCTCAAGCACACCTGCTCTCGCGCCGCCGATGCCCAGTGCATAAGCAAGTGCGATATCCTGTGCCTTGCCGGTAGCATCCTGCTCTACAGCAATCAGACAAGGAACACCCTTTCCTGCCTGATACTCGCTTCTTACAGTGTGTCCGGGTCCCTTAGGTGCAATCATGGTAACATCTACATCTGCGGGAGGTACGATACAACCGAAATGAATATTGAAGCCGTGTGCAAACATCAACATATTGCCCGCTTCCAGATTGGGCTCAATATCGTTCTTGTACAGATCTGCCTGCTTCTCATCATTAATCAAAATCATAATAATATCAGCGCGCTTTGCAGCCTCTGCTGCTGTATAAACTTCAAACCCCTGTGCCTCAGCCTTCGCCCAGGACTTAGAGCCTTCATACAAACCAATGATTACATGACAACCGGAATCCTTCAGATTCAGCGCATGAGCATGACCCTGGCTACCGTATCCGACGATGGCAATGGTCTTACCCTCTAACAGTGAAAGATTACAGTCTTCCTGATAAAAAATTTTAGCCATTTTCTTTTCCTCCATATTCTTATGCTTTCAGCATGTAATAAAATAGCATTTTATAACTGATAGGTTTCCCTAGAGCTAACTCATTGTGTACAAATGTTCCTGTATGTACATTCATAAACTACTGCCCAGAAACTGTGACTATAACTATAACATAATCACGTTCTGGGTACCGCGTCCCAAGCCGGCAATACCGGTTCTGGCAAGCTCCAAAATCTCATAATCCGCCAACAGAGAAATGAACGCTTCAATCTTGTTCTGATTGCCGGTAATCTCGATAATCAAGCTCTCCGGAGCCACATCCACAATATTGGCACGGAATACGTCTGCCAGAGAGATAAGCCCCTGCCGTTTATCCGCCTCCGCTTTCACCTTAATCAAAACCAGTTCGCGATATACACTCTCATCCGGCTTTAACTCCTTGATATTGCGCACGTCCACAAGCTTTGCCACCTGCTTCTCAATCTGCTCTAATATCTCATCATCTCCGGATGCCACAATGGTAATCCGGGAATATCTGGGGTCTGCCGTCACCCCGGCGGTAATGCTTTCAATATTGTAACCACGTCTGGAAAACAGACCGGATATTCTGCTGAGTACTCCTGAAGTATTGTCTGTCAATAACTGAAAAACTTTCTTCTGCATGAAAATAAACACCTTTCAATTCTACTAAAAACCCTATAGAATAATATAGCAAGTTCCCTTTCAAATGTCAACTAATTCTCATTCTCTGCACATTTTGACAAAGCAAGCGTTCCGGTGCGTGCCACCTCCACGATGCTCACAGATTGCAGCATGGTGATGAGCAGCCTTGTGCGCTCCGGCGTATCGCAAATCTGCAGCATCATATGATGCTTGGACATATCCACCATATCCGCGTGCATCAGCTCACAGACCTCCATGATATCACGGCGGTTATTTTTGTTATACTTCACCTTTACCAGCATCAATTCCCTGGTAATACACTGTTGTTCCTCAAAGGTCTTTACCTTGATGACATCCAGCTTCTTATTCAGTTGCTTCTCAATCTGCTCAATGGTACGCTCATCACCACTGGATACAATGGTCATGCAGGAGACACTGGAATCATCGGTCTCGCCCACTGCCAGACTATCAATATTATAACATCTTCTGGAGAACAGACCTGCCACCTTGCAGAGCACGCCGGAACGGTTCTCCACCAATACGGAATATATTCTTTTTTTCATCATTTACCTCCAGCATACATTATTTCACAAGATCCATAGGGTCAACCAGGCACTCCAACAGCATGGACTTGTCCTCTTTCAGGAAAGCGTCGATGACCTCATCACATTTTTCCATGTTCTCAAGACGTAGGAAGTCAAGGTCATAGGCTGTCGCCAACTTCTCCAGATCAGGACTTCCCGACAGGTCTACCACGGAGTAATGATCCTTGTAGGTGTAATGCTGGTACTCTCGCACCATACCCAGATAATTGTTTTTTAACACAATAATCTTTACTGGCACGTCATGCTGTCTGATGGTAGCAAGCTCCATCATAGACATCTGGAAAGAGCCATCGCCGCAGACTGCCACTACCTGCTTGTCCGGTGCAGCCAGCTTTGCACCCATGGCTGCCGGAATAGAATAACCCATAGTTCCCATACCGCCGGAGGTGAGGAATCTTCCATCCTTCACAATATGATAGCCGCAGGACCAGATTTGATTCTGTCCCACATCCGCCACATAGATGGCATCGTCCTGCATTTTCTCAGAGAGCTTGGTAATAAAAACCGCAGGATCTACATAGTCCGGATTGGGATTGCGCTTGGGTGCCATGGTCTCGCGGTAACTTTTAAGCGCCTCCAGCCATTCCGCACTGTTGCAGGTAAATTCCTCCTTGTCCAGATCCCGGAAAATATGCTTTGCATCACCTACCAGTGGAATGGTAGGTCCGGCATTCTTACCGATTTCGGCGGGATCCACATCAATGTGCACCAATACCTTGCCCTTGGTAATCAGATCCGGTTGACTGATGGCGCGGTCTGCTACGCGAGCTCCTACCATAATAATTAAATCCGCCTCGTTCATAGCACGGTTCGCATATGCCTTTCCATTATTTCCCACCATGCCAAAATACATGGGATGTCTGGTGGGCATAACGCCGATTCCCATCATGGTAGAGACCACCGGAATCTGATGGTTTGACGCAAAGGCTCTAAGCTCTTCCTCAGCCTCAGAGAGCAGCACGCCGCCTCCTGCACAGATAATGGGTCGCTTCGCCTTTTCTAATTCTTTAATAACCTTTTTAATTTGTACTGCATGTCCCTTGACCGTCGGCTTATAGGTACGCATATTGACGGTATCCGGATATGTGAACCTGGAAATGGCGGCATTCTGAATATCAATGGGGATATCAATCAGAACAGGTCCCTTTCTGCCGGTATTGGCAATATGGAATGCCTCCTTGAAAATTCTGGGAATATCATTCACATTTTTTACCAGATAGCTGTATTTTACAAAAGATTCTACCGCACCTGTAATATCTGCCTCCTGGAATACATCGCTTCCCAGCAGTTCGCTGTTGACCTGTCCGGTGATAACAACCAGAGGGATACTGTCTGCGAAAGCTGTGGCAATGCCGGTAATCACATTCGTCGCACCAGGTCCTGAGGTCACTGCACACACTCCCGGCTTACCGGTAATCCTTGCCAGTCCGCTGGCTGCATGTGCCGCGTTCTGCTCGGTACGAATGAGGATTGTTCGAATCTCCGACTCCAGAATACTATTATAAAAAGGACAGATTGCTACGCCCGGATAGCCGAAGACCATCTTTACATCCTCCGCTTCCAGACATTTGATAATGGCATCTGCTCCATTCATGTTCATTTCCTCCTAATATGTTGATTTACTAAATATATATGATAACAAACTATTTTCCGGAATTCAACCTTTTCGCTAATTTCACAGCGTCGGCTGCATCCTTGGAGTAACCGTCTGCTCCGATTTCGTCTGCATAATCCTGTGTGATGACTGCACCGCCAATCATGACC
>JAFVDW010000074.1 GCA_017478245.1 Lachnospiraceae bacterium | reverse complement strand
CGCTTTGTAACGAACCGCCTTTTTTTCGTCATGAAATCAACAGGACATTCAAAACAAACCACAGCTCCCCCTTTTCATCTGCCTCCTGTCGAATGTCCATAGCTCCCTGATACAGCGCTGCCACATGCTGAATGTTCCGCAGCCCATATCCATGCCCCGGCTCCTCCTTGCAGGTCTCTGGCAGCCCGGTCTCCTCATTTACCTTAAGCCTGTCCCGAATCGGATTCCTGACATCAATCAGATAGATGCTCCCTTTTCTGACCGTATCTATAGACACCTTAGGTGCAGGGGATGATCTCGTCCCCTCCAACGCATTCTGCAGTGCATTGTTGAGGATAATACTCAAATCGAAGGCATTCATCTTTGTATCTATAGGATAAACAAAATTACAGGAAAAAGAAATTCCCTCCTTCTCAAAGCTGCGGGCATATTCTGACAGAATCACATCCGTAACCGGATTGCCGGTTCTGACCTTTGGCTGTACCTCATGAAACGAGGTTCCAAGCTCCTCCACATAAGCAGTTGCCTCCCCCACACTTCCCTGCCGGATCAAATGCTCCAGTGTGGTGATATGGTTCCCCATATCATGCTTCAGCGCGCGCATATCCGCATAGTAGTCTTCCACCTGTTCCAGGTGTTTTTTATTGTCCGCTATCTGCTGCTCCAATATACGGGTGCCCTCCTCTTCCTCCTGTCTGCTCTTAATCTGCTGATAAAAGGAGATCAATACCAGAATTGCCCCAAAGGAAAACGCATAGAATAACAATCGGTAGATATTACCTGGGATATTTTTCTGAATGAAACCGGCTCTGATGCCCTCACCCCACAGATCATAATATTCTGAAATCATAGGTTTTACTGTAAGCACCGCTCCCACAGGTGCAAGTAGCATGACAAGCTCCTGTGCTGTCAGATTCTCGCTCTTTCGCTGATAGACCTTCAAGACAAATCGCACTGCCAAATTGAGAACCACCACCGTCCCCACAACCCATAGGATCTCCCATACCACATATTCCACCAGTATGGCTGTCACACTTGACCGAAACAGTTCAAACCCGAATACAAAATCCCGCTCATAAAAGCCAATCTCCGCAAAGGTTCCGATGGCAAGCCAACGCAGCACCACAAACACCATACAAAGGAAAATTTTCTGTTCTAAATTTCTTCGCTCCAACACATACATGAGACACAGTGGCACGATTACAGAGATGAATTTAAAAGGTGTGTCGCCGATTTCTTCGGGTATCAGATTTAACATAACGGTCAGCACCACATATATTCCCGCCGCCAGATATGCCGTCTGCTTCTTTTTCATAAAAGGCGCAAGCCACCTGGCATAACAGAATCCCGTCAGAACAAAGATTGCATAGATGGCAATGGTATTCACCGCTTGCAAAAACACACTTTCCTTCATGAGCCCACTTTCTCCTCTCTGACAAGGTATCGCATAAATGCTTTTACAAACGCTCTGTATTTTACCTTCGCCATGATGCAGTCGGCACTCTCCAATCTAACCTCGCCTGCATCATAGGATTTCACATATTTTAAATGTACAAGATATGCCCGATGCACCCTGAAAAAATCTTCGCCCACAAGCGCCTCCAGTTCAGAAATTTTGCCGTAATATACGATACTGGGTTCTCCCTTGCTCAGATGTAAGGTCACCTTGCGGTTTAACACCTCTGCGTATTCAATCTCTTCTATAGGTACCTTGATATTCCTTCCCCCGGACTTGACTACCAAAAAGCGCGCTTCTCCTTTCTTTTTTGCGCCTTTCTCCACCTGCTCCACTGCCTTTTGCAGCACCTCTTCAAATTTCTAATCCGAAAAAGGTTTTACCAGATAGTGAAATGCCCCCACATCAAACGCCTGAAATACATACTCCTCCGCCCCGGTCACGAAGATGATTACGAGCTTTTCCTCCCTGTCCCGCAACCATCTGGCAACCTCCATGCCATCCCTCCCCGGCATCTGAATGTCCAGAAAAAGAATATCATACCTCTCTCCCTGCAACAGCTTTTTCTCACACACCAATTCCTCTCCATCCCGGAACAGATGAATATCTGCTGCCGGATAACGCTTCTGCACCTTCTCTGCAATCATTTCCCGTATCTTCTGCTCATCATCGCATATTGCAATCCGCATACCTTCAACCTCTACATCTTTATGTATTCTGTACCATTTACAAGTTATCTTGACGACCGCACACCAAACTGTGTCTATTTATTTATCGGAATGATTGAAAGTGAAAAAAATAGATTTGTCATGAAATGAACTGTTTTTGTTGTAGAATGAAATAGCCTGTAAATTATAAAAGCCACCATCCGCGATAGTATTACTACCGGCGAACTGTGGCTTTCAAACGCAATGTCACCTAAGACCTCTCCCGTCAGGCTGCCTTCTATTGTACCACCAGATTTGAGTACCCCATCAGGCTCTCGTCCACAGCACATGCTGCCTCTCTGCCCTCACGGATTGCCCACACCACCAGAGACTGTCCTCTGTGCATGTCACCGGTGACAAATACTTTTTCAACACTGGTCTGATAGGCACCCGGCGCGGTCTTTACATTGGTGCGCTCATTGAGCTCCACGCCGAAGGCATCCGCAATGTATTTCTGTGTGCCCAAAAAGCCTGCTGCAATCAACACGATATCTGCATCCAATATCTGCTCGCTGCCTGCCACTTCACTCATCTTCATGCGACCGCTAGCCTCATCCTTCTCCCATGATAGCTTTACAAGCTTCACTGCCTTCAGATTCCCCTGTTCATCCTTGATGAATTCCTTCACTGTAGACTCATAGATACGGGGATCCTGACCATATACCGCGATAGCCTCCTCCTGACCATAGTCCGTCTTGCACACCTTCGGCCATTCGGGCCAGGGATTGTTCTCAGCACGAGTATCCGGTGCCTTAGGCATCATTTCGATTTGGGTCACGGATTTTGCCCCATGGCGGATGGAGGTGCCCACACAGTCATTTCCGGTGTCACCGCCACCGATAAGCACCACATTTTTATCCTTTGTATCCACATACTGTTTATCTTCAAAATTAGAATCCAACAGGCTCTTGGTATTCGCTTTCAGGAAATCCACCGCAAAATAAATCCCTTTTGCATCCCGTCCCGGTGCAGAAATGTCACGGGGATTGGAAGCACCGCAAGCAAGCACCACTGCATCGAATTCGTGCAGCAGCTTTTTCGCCTTCACATCCTTGCCCACATCTGTTCCGGTCTGAAAGGTGATTCCTTCCTCTTCCATGATTCTTACCTTACGGTCAATGATGGGCTTCTCCAGTTTCATGTTGGGAATACCGTACATAAGCA
Source organism: Lachnospiraceae bacterium (assembly GCA_017478245.1). GTDB lineage: Bacteria > Bacillota > Clostridia > Lachnospirales > Lachnospiraceae > Acetatifactor. Next base: position 19,678 of record JAFVDW010000074.1, on the reverse strand, counting down.
GTCCTCCCACACGATCGGAACGCTCATACACCGTCACCTGATGCCCTCGCTTGTTCAGTTGATCCGCCACAGCCAGTCCGGAAGGTCCGCTCCCCACCACAGCCACACGTTTGCCGGTGCGCACCTTAGGCGGATTGGCGCCTGCAAGCCCTTCTGCATAAGCATTCTCTATAATGGCATACTCATTTTCTTTCGTGGATACCGGTTCTCCGTTCAAGCCACAGGTACATGCAGCCTCGCACAGTGCAGGGCAGACACGAGAGGTGAACTCCGGGAAATTGTTGGTCTTCTTCAGTCTTCCATAAGCTTCCCGCCAGTTGCCATTGTATACCAGATCATTCCACTCCGGCACCAGATTGTGCAAGGGACATCCGCTTGCCATGCCGCAGATCATCATGCCCGCCTGACAGAAAGGCACACCACACTCCATACAGCGTGCGCCTTGCAAACGCTGTTTTTCCTTCGGCAGGTGCTCGTGGAATTCATTAAAATGCTTAATTCTCTTTTTGGGGTCCTCAGCTATACTGACTTCCCGCTCATATTCCATAAAACCGGTCGGCTTTCCCATCTTTTCCTCACTTTCTGCCGTCTTGCGGCATTAACTCTCAAGCTTTCTTTGTATTGACATAAAACGCTTCAATCTGTGCCTGCTCCGGGCTTAGACCCCTCTCCTCCATCTGACCGATGGTCTTCACCATCCGCTCATAATCATGAGGAATGATCTTCTTGAATTTGGGCAGATACTCCTCGAAGTGACTTAATATCTCTTTTCCCTTTTCGGAATTGGTAGCCGCCACATGCTCCTTGATGATACTCTTTAATTCCCGTGCATCATACTTGGAAGTGATCTCGCCAGAGGATACCATCTCCTTATTCAGACGCTTGTAAAGATCGTTGCCCTCATCCAACACATAGGCGATGCCGCCGCTCATACCTGCGGCAAAGTTCTTTCCGGTGCCCCCTAACACAACCACACGTCCACCGGTCATGTACTCGCAGCCATGGTCGCCCACACCTTCTACTACAGCCGTTGCACCCGAGTTGCGGACGCAGAAGCGTTCTCCTGCCACACCGCTTATAAACGCCTTACCGCTAGTGGCACCATACAACGCCACGTTACCGATGATGATGTTCTCTTCCGCCTTGAAGCTGCTTCCCTTAGGAGGATAGACGATCAGCTTACCACCGGAAAGTCCCTTGCCAAAATAGTCATTGGAATCCCCCACCAGCTCCAGGGTCAATCCCTTGGGAATAAAAGCACCAAAGGACTGTCCGCCGGCACCGTTACACAGTACACGGTAGGTATCCTCCTCCACATCATCTCCCAGACGCTTGGTAATCTCACTTCCCAGAATGGTACCAAAGGCTCTGTCGATATTGGTCACATCCACCTCGATGCTTCTCTTCTGCCCCGCATCAATCGCCTTGCCAAGCTGTTTTAAAAGCACCTTTTCATCCAAGGTCTTCTCCAGTTCAAAATCATAAACCTGAGTGGGGTCAAAGGTGACAGGCTCCTTGGAATGCTCATAGGGGTTGGCAAGAATCTGTGTCAGATCCACCTTGCGCTGACGCTCGGTCAGGTTCTCCTTCCTCTTCAGCAAATCCGTTCTCCCCACCAGTTCATCCACAGTTCGCACGCCTAAACGCGCCATATATTCTCTCAGCTCCTCGGCAATAAACCGCATGAAATTCTCTACATACTCCGGCTTGCCACGGAAGTTCTTGCGCAGCTTAGGGTTCTGGGTCGCCACCCCCACCGGGCAGGTGTCCAGATTACATACACGCATCATCACGCAGCCCATAGTCACCAAAGGTGCGGTTGCAAAGCCAAACTCCTCTGCTCCCAGAATTGCTGCTATCGCCACATCACGACCGCTCATGAGCTTACCGTCTGTCTCAATGCGCACCTTATTACGCAGACCATTCATGATCAGGGTCTGATGCGTCTCTGCCAATCCCAGCTCCCAAGGCAATCCTGCGTTATGAATAGAATTCCTGGGTGCTGCTCCGGTACCGCCATCATAACCTGATACCAAAATCACCTGCGCACCCGCTTTCGCCACACCTGCTGCCACCGTACCCACACCTGCCTCGGATACCAGCTTCACCGAAATACGCGCATCGGTATTGGCATTTTTCAAATCATAAATCAACTGCGCCAGATCCTCGATGGAATAAATATCATGATGAGGCGGAGGTGAAATCAGGGATACACCGGGTGTGGAATGTCTGGTCTTGGCAATCCAGGGATACACCTTTCCGCCGGGCAGATGTCCGCCCTCACCAGGCTTTGCCCCCTGTGCCATCTTAATCTGCAACTCTTTTGCACTCACCAGATATCTGCTGGTGACACCAAAGCGTCCGCTTGCCACCTGTTTAATGGCAGAGCAGCGGTTTAAGCCATCCGGTCCTATAGTCAATCGCTCCAGATCCTCGCCGCCCTCACCCGAATTACTCTTCCCATGCAAACGGTTCATGGCGATTGCCATGGTCTCATGGGCTTCCTTGGAAATGGAGCCATAGGACATTGCTCCGGTCTTAAAACGGGTCACAATGGATTCCACCGGCTCTACTTCCGCAAGGTCAATTCCCTGTTCCGGATAGTTAAAATCCATCAACCCCCTTAAGTTTTTCACAGATTCCTCATCGTTCACCATAGCGGTATACTGCTTGAACATCTGATAATCCCCTAAGCGGGTGGACTCCTGCAGCATATGGATGGTGGCAGGATTGTAGAGATGCTCATCTCCTCCGCTTCTCATCTTGTGATGCCCCGGGCTATCCAGGGTCAAGTCCGTGCCCAGTCCCAAGGGATCAAAGGCTTGGGAATGCAGCTCATCCACCTGTTCCTCGATATCCTTTAAGGTGATACCGCCGATACGGCTGACAGTTCTGCCAAAATATTTGTTAATTACCTCCGGTGCAATACCGATTGCCTCAAAGATCTGGGATCCCTGATAGGACTGAATGGTGCTGATACACATCTTGGATGCAATCTTTACGATACCATGCAGCACCGCATTGTTATAATCGTCCACCGCCGCATAATAATCTTTATCCAACATATGATTGTCAATCAATTCCTTGATGCTCTCCTGTGCAAGATATGGATTGATGGCACAGGCTCCATATCCCAAAAGCGTTGCAAAATGGTGTACCTCTCTTGGCTCTCCTGACTCTAAAATCAGTGCCAGCCTGGTTCTCTTTTTCGTGCGCACCAGATATTGGTTCAACGCCGAAACAGCCAACAGAGAGGGAATCGCTACATGGTTCTCATCCACCCCTCTGTCGGAGAGAATCAACACATTCACGCCATCTCTGTAAGCGCGGTCAGCCTCCACGAAAAGCCTGTCGATGGCACGCTCTAAACTGGTATTTTTATAATAGGTGATGGGGACAACTTCCACCTTAAAGCCCTCCACCTGCATATTTTTGATTTTCATAATATCTGTATTGGTCAAAATCGGATTGTTGACCTTCAGCATATTGCAGTTTCCCGGAGTCTCCTCCAAAATATTTCCCTCTTCTCCGATGTACACCGTAGTAGAAGTCACAATCTCCTCACGGATGGCATCGATGGGCGGGTTGGTCACCTGTGCAAATAATTGTTTAAAATAATGGAACAGGGGATGGTGACTCCCTGACAGCACCGGCAGCGGCGTATCCACACCCATGGCGGCAATGGCTTCCGCACCATTTTTTGCCATAGGGAGAATACTGGTCTTGAGCTCATCATAAGTGTAGCCAAACGCCTTTTGCAGCTTCTGACGCTCCTCCGGTTTACACTCCGGCACTCTCTGATTGGGAATCGTCAGAGAATGCAGCTCCACCAGATTGTTGTCCAACCACTCACCGTAGGGCTGTCTGGACGCATAGCTTTCCTTGATTTCTTCATCATCAATGACTCTGCCCTGCACCGTATCCACCAACAGCATTTTGCCGGGGCGCAGTCTCTCCTTCACTTTAATCTTGGTGGGATCAATGTCCAGCACACCAACCTCCGAAGACAGAATCAAGGTATCATCCTCCGTAATCATATAACGGGAAGGACGCAAGCCATTGCGATCCAATACCGCTCCCATCACATCTCCGTCGGAGAAGAGGATGGATGCCGGACCATCCCATGGCTCCATCATGGTCGCATAATATTGATAAAAATCCCGCTTGGTCTGGGACATGGCTTTGTTGTTTGCCCAAGGCTCCGGAATGGTAATCATTACAGCAAGCGGCAGCTCCATGCCACTCATCACCAAAAATTCCAGAGTGTTATCCAACATAGCAGAATCAGAACCTGTCTTGTTGATGGCAGGCAGTACCTTGTGGAGCTGTCCGCCCAAGTGCTCGGACTCCATGACCTCCTCACGCGCCAGCATCTTATCTGCATTGCCGCGAATGGTATTAATCTCACCGTTATGTACCATCAGCCGGTTGGGATGCGCTCTCTCCCAACTGGGATTGGTGTTGGTGGAGAAACGGGAATGCACCATAGCGATGGCGGATACAAAATCCTCGTTCTGCAAATCTGCAAAAAAGGTTCGCAACTGCCCCACCAAAAACATGCCCTTATAAACAATGGTTCTGCTGGACAAAGATACCACATAGGTGTCATCTGAGGACTGTTCAAACAATCGTCTTGCAATGTATAATCTACGGTCAAAATCCAGACCCTTTTTCACATCAAAAGGCTTCTTCACGAATCCCTGGAGAATACAAGGCATACAAGCTACTGCTGCATGGCCAAGCACATTGGGATAGGTTGGCACCTCTCGCCAGCCCAGGAATTCCAGACCCTCTTTCTCCACGATAATCTCAAACATCTTTTTCGCCTGATTTCTGCGGAGTTCCTCCTGGGGAAAGAAGAACATACCGATACCGTATTCGCGCTCCCCTCCCAATTCAATTCCCAAAGGCTTCGTCACCTTCGCAAAAAATTTATGGGGAATCTTGGTAAGTATTCCCACACCGTCACCAGTCTTTCCCTCCGCATCCTTACCTGCTCTGTGCTCTAAGTTCTCTACAATCTTCAGCGCATTCTCCACAGTGGCGCGGGTCCTGACACCGCCTATATTGACACAGGCACCGATACCGCAGTTGTCATGCTCAAAGGCTTCTCGGTAAAGTGGGGCTTTGGGAAGATCACTTTTCAAATCAAACATGGTAGTTCTCCTTTCTGATTTGCAATTACCTATTCGCAATTATAGTCTCTTTTGTGTGGGGCTATGCCCTTCATCATGTCGAACTTCGCTCTTGATGATGGCACTCGCCAAAAAAAGGTCGCAAAGAGACTTTTCACTCGCCTCTTTGCGACCTTTCCTGTACTATACACCTATTGAGGGAATTTGTAAATACTTTCTTTTAAGTTAATTGTCAGATTATTTGACATCTCATCAGAATTATATAGATTTATCAGAATATTTATCCTTATTTTCTTCTTAATCTTTCTTATCTGCAACAATTTGACTGTTGTTTGCTCGAAATAATTCTTTTCTTTTACAAAAAAGTACTTAAATATTTTCGTCTATGCAGCCCACACACACATCCGCCTGCCACCAGAAGCGATACTATACACACAATCCAACCAAGACTGCCGTCAGTCTTCGTAATGTATCCCAGAGACGCAATGGGCACCAGCCTTGCCAATAAATTTGCCCCCGCATGTATCATCACAGGTACCAGAAAACTCCCAAAATACTCATATCCATACGCCATCAGGCACCCCATGACAAAAGCGTAAATTCCCTGCACAATATTCATATGGTACAATCCGAACAATGCCGCAGATATTAGAATTGCAGGCAAGGTTTTAGAAAAAATAAATTCCGGGGAGTTCACTCCCTTTTGTCTGCATCCTGCCGGATATTCTCTGGCAAAACGACGCAGGCGGTTATACAGAATTCCCCGAAAAAGCAGTTCCTCTGCCACCGGTGATACAATCCCATATATGAGCAGCCCCAGGAATAATGTCACCTGCTTATTGGTCTGTGCGAAAGCGTTATAGTGCTGTGAGCTTGTCATGATTCCTGTGAGTGTCAACAGCAGATGCACTCCAATCATGCTGCCAAGCGTCGCGCCTATCAGCAGCAGATACCTGTCAAAAGACTCCGTGCGCAGATGAGACAGCTTCGTAGCCTCCCACGCCCGCTCTATCTCCTCCTTGGCACGCCTCCAAATCACTGCTCCGGCACACAGAAATGCCAACATATCAATTATCGCCGAACCGTTGGGGGTAAATTGCCTGCCTCCGTTCTCCATATATACGAATCTATCCACAACACGCTCAGGCACCAACGGCAACTCTTCAAACAACAGCCGTCCCAGTATGAATATCACCAAGGTTCGCATGACCATAAACACCATCACCGGGACACCCAGTTCCGTCATCAGCCCGAAAGTAGTGGGTGGAAGCTGCTGTTCTCTCACGGTACGCAGCAGGAAGCTCTGAAGTTCCTCCACAGAACGCACAATATAATCAGCATGTGCCCCCATCAATTCCTCCATGCCGCCATATCCGTAGGCGACACCCACACTTTCTACGCCGCACGCTCTGGCACCTTCTACATCGAATTTGGTGTCACCGATCATGTACACGCTTTCTTTAAACTGCTCAAATGCTTCTTCGTCAATTTCTGTTTTCCCCGATGCTTCTCGCTTACGAAATAGCTGTCTAAGCGCTTCTTCCACCACCTCCGCCTTCTTCGCGCGGCTGCCATCCAACTCACTTCCCATCACCACTTCAAAATATTCTGCGATGTGGAAATGCTCTAAAATCCGTTTTACATAGACCGTCGGCTTACTGGATGCCACCGCCAGGTGAAAACCTTCTGTGCGCAGCTTTTTAAGCATCCCCGGAATTCCACGGTAAACCTCATTTTCAAAGATACCAATGTCTTGAAAACGCTCACGATATTTTGCCACTGCCAGCGCTGCGTCCTCCCCTGACATCCCATAGAATTGTATAAAGCTATCCGTCAGGGGCGGACCGATAAAAGGCTCCAGCTTGTCTAAATCCGACTCCTCAATGCCAAAAGAACGAAGCGCGTACTGCACACAGGTCGTGATACCGTTCTTGGGGTCAGTCAGCGTTCCGTCCAAATCAAAAAGTAGATAATTCTTCATATATCCCTCACCATCAAAAGCTCCTCAGCTTGTCCGTTCCATCATCCACCGTGTTCTCAAAGCGCACTACACGCACATCATAGCCGACGGTGTCGTTCACCTGCACATGGGCAATCTCCCCCTGCTTTTTCCCCAGCAGTGCCTTACCCATAGGGGACTCATTACTGATCAGCCCCTCCAGGGAATTCCCCCGCACGGTGGTCACGATTCGGTAGGTCTCCTGAGAACCGTCGTCTACAAACTCCACAGTCACAGTATTATTGATACCGATTTCATCCTCGGCAGAATCCTCCGAGATGACCTTCGCCGTCCTGATCATGCGCTCCAGATAACGGATACGGCTTTCGTTCTGATTCTTCACTTTTTTCGCAGCATGATATTCAAAGTTCTCACTCAGATCCCCATGAGCGCGGGTCTCCTTGACTTCCTCCAAAGCCTTGGGACGCACCACCAGCTTGCGATACTCAATTTCCTCTTCCATTTTTTTAATATCACTGGGTGTTAATTCATCGTACATAGCTTCCCTCCCATTCCGAATAGTTTTAGGCGTTTGCGCTTTCCGCTACACACGGATTCCATATACCGTCGCCACCGCGAGAATAATTTGAATGATTGCAAATCGATATACCGTCTGGGTGTTGGACCAATCCCACACCTTGCGAACATGGTCATGCAAAGGCGTGCGAACATTTTTCAAAATATGAACCTTTAAAAAACGCAGCAACGAAACCTTCAGAAGCCCCAGCCCTCCATCCAGGATTAATACCAATGCTACCGGTATGTACAAAAAAGGGCTTCCCGTCTTCAGGATTGCAATACTGATAAACAGTCCCATGGCTCTGGAACCGGCATCGCCCATCATCAGCTTGCTGGGCGTAGCGTTGAACCACAGATAACCTAAGATACACACTGCAAACAACAAAATCAGAAAAGAAAAGCTCTCTCCCTTTCCAAGCATCCGGTCAATGCAATAGATTGTCATAACGGTAATGATGGTCAGCGTCCCCGACAATCCGTCCACACCATCTGCACAGTTGGTCACATTTACGGAGGTCCACGCCAATACGATGGTCAACAGTCCGAACACGATGGGGTGCAATGTAAAGCTGATACCAAACAGTGCCAGCGTCACCACATTGGAGTTGAATTTCAGGAACGTAAGCGCCAACAGTGCAGCCACACACAAATCGAGGAAACCCTTCTTGTATTCATTCCAAGGCTTCTCGGAAGCATCATCCATGAAACCGGTGATCATGCAGACCACAATCAGCGCCAGATAAATCAGATTCTCCGCGGTAATCGGCGCAAACAAAAGTGCTGCAATCACAAATGTCAACACAAATATGATACCTGCACCTCTGGGCTTTCCGGCTGATTTCTTCCCATCATGGGCGAACTCTCTGCCCGCATCCTTAGGAAGAAACGCAATCAGCTTTGCCGTTGCAAATACCGTTCCGACAAAAGCAAAAAGAATACCGATAAACGCCAGTAGGGAGGCAGTTGCCCCCGGAATCCATAAATGTAACATACTTACTCCTATCCGCACATCCAAAACTGTGCTTTATATGTTTGGTTTTATTACACAACCTGTCCACTTCTATCGCATAACCGCAAGTTCAGGAATACCACCCTTATCCTGCAACGTCCCTTATTTTACCACAGATTATTCTCATGGGCAACTCTTGGATATCACTGCCCACCTCTTTCGGCTATAGATTTTGTTTACCACTACCCTAATTATATATTCAGCACGCCCCAAAAGTATGCTTCGATGACCATAGCTGTCACTGTTCCTCAAAGGGATGATAATGGATACTTTGCCCTTTATCCAAATACGCTTCCCGCATCTGTGACTCCGCATGCTGTACAGCCTCCAACAGCCCTAAAGCCGACATACGGATAGCCCCATCTCCCCAGATAATCATCTGCTCAAGACCATCGGAGGTTGCTACGGTCACATCATATTTTTTGCCCATCTCATGAACCGTCTTCTCAATGTACTGGTCAGCGGTCTCCGCCTCTTTGGTGTATACTACATAAATATTGTGATACTGTTGTACGGAACCGGGATTGCCCTTCACTTTATACGCATCAAATACAAGAATCAACGTGCTGCCCAGATAGCCTTGATAGTTACTCATAATGTCCATCAGCCGATCTCTGGCACTGTCAATATTCCGTGCCGCCAACGTCCGCAATTCTTCCCACGCGAAGATAATGTTATAACCATCCACTAACAGATATGCCTCTTTCTTGTCGGATGGTCTGCTTCTGCCGTCTGTCTCCCCGGGCTTTCCCGTGTAGCTGTCTCCCCTGCTGCCAGTTGCTCCTTCATAGCCCACACGTCTGGCTCCGCTCCGATGGTATCTGCGATAATGATGCTTATCCACCTCTTTTTTGCCGTAGGTCTGTCTGAAAATTTCCTCTATCTCTTCTTGCGAGATATAGTCCGAAGGAGCGCTCCTGCCGCTTCCTCCCGGCAGTCCGTTGCCTTGCACAGACCGCACACCTTCCTCTGCTCCTTGTGGACGCCACTGCACATCCATATGGGCATATTCCTCCACCTGATCCTTTGGCACAAGAAAGCCCGCCCCATGAGCACAAAATACAGAAGCCGTAGGATTTGCCAGATCCTGCTCCGGATCATACTGTATCCTTTCCACAATCTCCTCTGCATTGTGACAGGGCTCATATCCGCAAACCGTAACCGAGATACGCCCATGCCCCCTGGTGTAGGCGTTTACCTCCCGCTGATAATCCCGCATGGTGGCAACCGGTGCCTTTCCCCGCAGAATACTCATCTCCCCCATGGTCTCCGGAACCTCAAAGCAGCCATACATACGCTGCACATCCGACATAGCTCTGCCCAACACTTCCGTAGGGACTTCCAGGGTAAATGAGAAATATGGCTCCAGCAGGATGTTTTTTCCGCTCCGAAGCCCCTGTCTGATGGCACGGTAAGTCGCCTGCCTAAAATCTCCGCCCTCCGTATGCTTCTGATGGGCTCTGCCAGCCAACAGTACGATTCTCAAATCTGTAATCTCCGAGCCTGTAAGCACTCCCACATGGCGTTTTTCCTCTAAATGAGTCAACACAAGCCGCTGCCAGTTTTTGTCCAATATATCCTCACTGCACACAGAAGCAAACTGTAAGCCGCTGCCTCTCTCACCCGGCTCCAACAGTAGCTGCACCTCCGCATAATGTCTGAGCGGCTCAAAATGTCCTATTCCCACCACTGGCTCCGCCATGGTCTCCTTATACACGATACTGCCCGTTCCAAAGGCAGCCTCTATCCCAAAACGCTCCTGCAACAGACTCCGCAGAATCTCCAACTGCACTTCCCCCATGACCTGCACATGAAGCTCACGCACCTCCTCTTTCCAGAGAATGTGCAACAAGGGCTCCTCCTCTTCCAACTGTCGCAGTTGCCCTAGCACACTGATCGCATCCCATTCCTCGGGGAGCAGCATCTGATAGGTCAACACCGGTTCCAACACCGGCAGTGCATTTTCTTCTTCGTATCCCAACCCCTGTCCGGCAAAGGTACACGCAAGCCCTGTCACTGCACAGACACCGCCTGCATTCACTTCGTCCACCGCAGAATACCCTGCTCCCTCATAGATGCGCAGCTCGTCTGCTTTTTGCTCCCAGACCTCCTCCGGGCTTTCTGCGCTGGAAGCATTGGTCAGCGGCATTTTCACCCGCAGACAACCTCCGGTTACCTTTAAGTAGGTCAACCGCTTTCCATTGTTATCTCTTGCAATCTTAAATACTCTGGCGCCAAACTCTGACGGATATTCCGGCAGAAGCGCCTTGCTCTGTATCCACTGCAACAGCGCTTCCACCCCTGCAAGCTTTAATGCCGAGCCAAAATAGCAGGGAAACACCTGCCTGTTTGCTATCGCCTCTGCAATGCTTTCTTCTGACAGTTCCCCGCTTTCCAGATACTCCTCCATTAAGCCTTCACTGCACATGGCAGCCGCATCCAAAAACTCCTCGCGCCCACATTCCTCTGCCTCTGGTCCGCACCAGATACAATGCTCATCCAGTCGTGTCTGTAATTCCTGCAACAGCCGCTCTCTGTCCGTCCCCTCCTGATCCATCTTGTTGATAAAGAGAAACACCGGTATATCATACCGCTTCAATAATCTCCACAGGGTCAATACATGCCCCTGCACGCCATCCGCACCACTGATAACCAGAATTGCATAATCCAACACCTGCAAGGTGCGCTCCATCTCTGCCGAGAAATCCACATGCCCCGGCGTGTCCAACAGCGAAATATTCAGTTCTCCCAGAGTGATCTGTGCCTGTTTGGAAAAAATAGTGATGCCGCGAGCTCTCTCCAGCGCAAAGTTATCCAAGAAAGCATCCTTATGATCTACTCTTCCCAGCTTGCGGATTTTCCCGCAAGTATATAAAATACCTTCCGCCAATGTGGTTTTGCCTGCGTCCACATGAGCTAATATTCCCACCACCAGATTCTTGTTTGATTGCTGTTGCATTCTCTTTTCTCCTGCTCCTCATTCATCCTCGCTATATTCCAAAATATCTCCCGGCTGACAGTTTAACACCTTACAAATCGAATTAAGTGTCTCAAAGCGAATGCCCTTCATCTTACCTGTCTTCAGATTAGAAAGGTTCACATTGGTCATACCCACCCGCTCAGCCAACTTATTCAGGGAAATTTTCCGATCCGCCATCATGCGGTCCAATCTAACAATAATAGCCATCCTAATAACCATACCTTTCCACAACCTGCAAGCTTTCATGAACAGTTTACTGCTCTATGCGCAAACACACTATCCTCCTATGCAATCAGAGCACTGTCAAAGGCTTTCCTGTACGATGGATTTCCAACAATATAAGGCTAAGCAAAAACAGCGCCGTCCCAGCCAGTAAATACCCCACCGCACTTTTTAGGCTAAGTCCGAGATTCGTTCCATCATACAATTCCTTATAAGTATTCAACGTATTCCACTCTTCTAAAAACGTAATCAATCTGATAATTGGTACCATCGCCAATATTTCATCTCTCCTTTTCTAATAAGCATACCAATAAAAAGTATAATTATTTTTATTTACAATTTTATTTTTTAAAGTTTTACTTTAACAGGTTGCTTATAATATAATAGGGAGACTCATCTTTGTCAACATGTTTTTTAAAGTTTTAGTTTAAATATGAGCTATTCAGGAATTTATGCAAAATCATATCATAATTTGATTGCATTTTTTATATCATTATGCTACTATAAATGCAAGCATTATTTTCGAAATATTCATGTTCGGTTTTTCGTATAAACCGAATGTCAGATTATCTGCGCAAATCTTGCTTAATTTCAATTCATTTCAAATTTTAAAATTAGGCAGGAGCATATAAGATAACTGACGGATACAATGATCGTGAAGAGGCGCTGTTGTTCCTTATGTCCCGCTTCCATCTGACGCTGATGCGTAGTTTTCTTGATATTCCTGCCTGCAAAGGAGGAATTTTATGAAAGAAGCTACAACAACCTATTCTGCATTGGATTATGCAGTGCGCAACCACAAGGATACGGTGTTCTGCACCCTGTTTCATGACAAAAAGGAACTGTTGGCACTTTACAATGCCATCAATCAAACACATTATGACAATCCGGACGATCTGCAGATTACCACGCTGCCGGATGCCACTTATATGAAAATGAAAAATGATGTGTCCTTTTTGTTTCAGATGAATCTTAGCCTGTATGAGCATCAATCCACCGTCTGCGGGAACCTCTGCCTACGTTTTTTACTATATGTAGCCAGTGTCATGAACAATCTTGTGAAAACCAAGGACTTGTATTCCACAAAGCAGATTACGCTGCCGGCTCCTCACTTTGTAACCTTTTACAATGGCAGGGCAAAACAACCGGAGCGGAAAGTGTTTTCTCTTGCTGATGCTTTTGAATTAAGGGATGAAGAACCTGCATTGGATTTGAAAGTCCTACAATTAAACATTAATCCGGGCTATAATGAGGAGCTTATGAAAAACTGCCCTACTTTGTATCAATACACAGTTTATGTGGAAAAGGTACGAAAATACGCGCAAGAGATGTCTATATCTCAGTCCGTAGCTTTAGCGATCGATACATGTATCAGCGAAGGTATATTAGCCGATTTCTTTCAAAATAACAGGGAGAAGGTGTTCCAAATGAGTTTAAATGAATTTAACGAGGAACTGCATAATCAAAATCTCTATGAGGAGGGGCGCGATGAGGGCTACGCTTCCGGGCATGAGGATGGGTACTTCAGCGGTATCAGGGATTTAATTCTTTCATATAAGGAAGAGGGACTTGTGAAAGAACAGATAATGGATAAATTAGTGAAAATTTTTCACTTGAATAGCGACAGGGCAGCAGAATACTACCAGAAAGTAATTTCAGCCCCAAATGAAATGCTACAGCATGAAAATAAATAAGGACGAGAGCATTCGGAAGGCTTGCTTTAAAATGAACACGTTATTTAACACATGGCAAAAGAAATATATTGGAGACCGCACTTTTTATATGCGGGTGCTTGCACTGGTCATCCCTATGATCCTGCAGAATCTGGTGACAAATTTTGTCAGCCTTTTAGACAATATCATGGTGGGACAGATCGGTACCGAACAGATGAGTGGCGTTTCCATCGTGAACCAATTTATTTTCATATTCAATCTGACTATTTTCGGGGCGGTGTCAGGTCCGAGCATTTTTGGTGCCCAGTTTTATGGAAAAGGGGATTATGAAGGACAGAAATATACCTTTCGCTTTCGTCTGCTGCTCTGTAGTGTGATTACGCTGGCAGGAGTTCTGCTCTTCTCTCTATTGGATGAGCCATTGATCTCGCTGTATCTGGCAAAGGATGATGCGCCGGAAGCGATTGCCGCTACTCTTGCCTATGGGAAAACCTATATGCGCATTATGATCTGGGGACTGATTCCCTTCGGGCTCGGTCAGGCCTATTCCAGCGTGGTGAGGGAATGCGGCGAAACGAAGGTGCCTATGTTCGGCGCCATGTCTGCTGTAGGTGTGAATCTGATTTTGGATTATGGACTGATTTTTGGTAAATTGGGACTTCCAAAGATGGGGGTGGCCGGTGCTGCCCTTGCCACTGTGATTGCCAAATCAATAGAAGCAGTCGTCATCATCTGCTGGACACATCGGCATCCGGAAAAAAACCGTTATATTGTAGGACTTTTTAAAGGCTTTGGAATTCCTCGTCACCTGGTTGGGGATATGGTGAAAAAGGGCACTCCTCTGTTGATCAATGAGTTCCTGTGGTCGATTGGTATGTCTGTGATCGCACAATGTTATTCTGTTCGGGGACTGGATGTGGTGGCTGCCAGAAATATCGCAAGCACCATGACCAATCTGTTCAGTGTAATCTATATCCAGTTGGGAGCATGTATCGCCATCTTAGTAGGGGCAAAGCTGGGAGCCGGAAAATTGGAGGAAGCAAGAGATTTGGACAATAAGCTGTTATTTTTCAGTGTGACATCCACTATGGTAATAGCCGTTTGTATGCTTCCCCTTGCCAGGATATTCCCCCAGATATATAACACAGAGAATAGGATCAGGGCGTTGTCCACATATTTTATCACCATTCAGGCACTTGCAATGCCATTATGGTCTTTCACCCACTGCTGCTATTTTACCCTTCGCAGCGGTGGCAAGACCGGGCTTACCTTCCTGTTTGATTTTGTTTTTACCTGGGTCGTCATGATTCCGGTGGCATTTGTACTGTCCTATTTTACCAAGCTGAATATTCATATAATCTTTGCGGCAGTGACTTTTTCTGAACTTATTAAGGTGATTATCGGATATTTCATGGTGAGGAGCGATATATGGCTCAACAATATTGTATCGGGACATGAGCATGTAGCGCAGCAAAATGCGAATGGCACCGCGTAGATAAACCCAACGTTGTCACTTTTTCGTTTTCTATGATAAGTATATGATAATTGGTCTGGCAAATGATGAAGATACATGTCTTATCATGATAATCAATTTGTCTATCGCTCTCCATACTTCTTTGTGACAACCAAACTATAAACAGCCATTATCGTTATGGTTTCAAGCATTACACCTAGTACTGACAGTAGGATATACGGACTATTTTGATCACTTAATAATGGTATTCCTAACATAACAAAAATTATACCATAGCAAATAAACAACTTACCTGTTGCACGATTATATCCCTTTATATCTTTCACTTGAATCGTCTTGATGTTAGACCAAATCCTACTGCTTTTTTAGCAAAAAATGCGCTTATTCCAATACAAATAATAATAAAACCAACTACTGCCCATATTATGAACCCGATTATTGCTCCGCCCATATCAATTCCTCCTTTGCAAATCCCAATTTTTCACTCTCATTATAACATTACTTTATCAAGGGAAAGCTTCTACCGCCTCCCCCTTCCGTTCTCTCTTAAATGTAAAGGTCTATGGAATTATACGATCCGATATCCTGCCTGTCGTAAGGCATCCAGCGCTTTTTGATATTGATCCGCCTTGACCAATATGTAATCCGTGTTAAAGGTGGAGATTGCGAATATGCCAATCTGATTCTCCGCCAACACGGTAGAAATCTTAGCCAGGATGCCAATCAGGGAAAAATCCAATACTCCTTGAATGCGAAAAGCCTTCCAGCCATCTTCACGTTCTATGGTATTACCCGGCACATTTTCTGTCAGGCATACCAGAGCGTGTTCCTCGTCTGTCTTGCCCAAAAAGCAGAATGCCTGCTCCAAATCGATGCCCGCATAGGAACGCACCTTGCACACGGAAAATTCATGTTCTATTTGTTTCAATTCCATTGTATTCATTATACCTTTTACCTCCTGACATTACTGCAGGATTCCGGGTTCGCAGGTAAAGGTTATGGCTGCCAGCCCCGGCGTCATCTCCTCTTCATCGTATACTTGAAGCTCAATGATATATACCATTTGAGGTGCAATATATAAGTATCTATCATGATTTTGTCCATACGGGCGCTCATCATATATCACATCCGGCTCTCCGTACACTGCTGTAATTTCCTCTCCCGACGCCCCCCACGAGAGTCCCTGAAACTGCATAGGTGGTAATTGTGTTCCGCCCTCTGTTCCGACAACAGACATGGCAAATCCTCTTACTCCCGCTACCGGTAATAATTTCTGCTCCTCGAAAATATGCAAAAACGCTCCGGGATATTTATCATTTGTATAATATAAAATACCATTCGATTGTTGATAGGTGGTGTATTTGTCAAGCTTCCATCCATCCTCTTCAAACACGGAAACATCCATCCCATATTCCAAATGCGTCCCATTATATGTTCCAATGATACCCGCTTCTTCCGACAATTCGGGAAATCGGTCAAGCATTTTTTGTTTTTCATCCTCTATTTGTTTGATTTTAGCCGACTGTCCGCATCCGGCAATCACGATTATCATAACTGCAGCAATCATCAATACCTTTAATCTTTTCATCTTATGCTTTATTCCTTTCCATTCTACATCCTGACTGCCTGTGACAGCGTCTTAGTGAATTCTAACATGAACGAATTTTATTTACAAGAGTCTTCCCCTTGACAAGGTCATTCAAACCTCGTATAGTAGTTCATGGAGCGAGCAATCCTAATTCCGCTCCACAAAATAAATAAACGCTAGGGGAGCGCATCGCTGAGATTGAAGTATACTACTTCTAACCCTCACTACTTGAACCGGGTAATACCGGCGTAAGGAAGCAGATTGTTCTAAGGTAAGAGAACTCCGATGTTGTCCCTCCTCGCGCATTCGTAAGGAGGATTTTTTTATGAACAACTTTTTTGCTGCCCCCACTGATGTGTGGGGAGATGACGCGGTCAAATTGACTGTGGCAGGAATTGTCACTGTGGTAATCGTCATGATCGCATTGATTGCTGTGGCAGTGTTGGTACGTCGCAAACAAAGCGAGGTAAAGACTGCCAGACTTACTACCAAGCAGTTGGTATTCTCCGGAGCTGCAGTGGCGCTGGCAATGGTGACTTCCATGATTAAGCTCTTTGCCCTGCCTATGGGTGGTTCCGTGACACTGCTTAGTATGTTATTTATCGTACTGATTGGTTATTGGTATGGTCCTTATGTGGGGATTATGACCGGTATGGCTTATGGTTTGCTGCAGTTTGTCCTCGAACCTATTTTCTATACGGTGCCGCAGATGCTGGTGGACTATCCGCTTGCTTTCGGTGCATTAGGATTGGCTGGATTCTTTTACAAGAAAAAGTTCGGTCTGCAGATTGGCTATGTGGCAGGGGTGATTGGAAGATTTGTGTTTGCTTTCCTATCCGGTGTATTGTTCTTTG
The DNA here is from genome assembly GCA_017478245.1 of Lachnospiraceae bacterium. Taxonomy (GTDB): domain Bacteria; phylum Bacillota; class Clostridia; order Lachnospirales; family Lachnospiraceae; genus Acetatifactor. The sequence continues at coordinate 2,225 of JAFVDW010000074.1, read as the reverse complement.
CGGCTTACGCACCGGAGGGTATGAATGCGGCTCTGTACTCTATGCTGTATAACGGCTCCTATCTGTTGGCTGAAGCTGTAATCACTTTGATTATTATCTCCCTGCCTCCTGTGGCAAAGGGAATGGCTTATCTAAAAAAACTGGCAACCGAATAAAAATAGCCCTCTTTTCACACAATGATTGTCTATGTGTCTTATATCCACTCATATTTCATTAAGGTAAGTCCCTGCGGCGGAGCCGTGGGGCCTGCCGCAGAGCGAGCCTTTGCTTCCAAAATAAACTGCATATCCTCTGGTTGAAGTTTGCCCTTACCTACCTCCAACAGGGTGCCTGCAATGATACGCACCATATTATATAAAAATCCATTGCCACAGACACGAATTATCAGGTCTGTTCCCTGCTCCTCCACCTCTGCCCGATAGAGAGTGCGGACGGTGGTTTCCACCTGCGCTCCCGACTGGCAGAAGCTTTTGAAGTCATGCTCTCCCACCAGATATGCGGCTGCCTGCTGCATTGCTACCACATCCAATTCGCTGTAGACAAACATGGAATAAAGCCGTTTCACCGGCATGGGAAAACGACCTCTATAGATACGATATTCATAGGTCTTGCGACTTTGACAATGACGGGGATGCCAGTCCGGGGACACCTCATCCGAACATTGAATCCGAATATCCTCCGGCAATCGTTGATTGAGAGCATAGGAAAACTTATCCGCCGGCATACGGCTGGTGGTATCAAACACCGCAATATTGCCCAATGCGTGCACTCCTGCGTCCGTGCGGCTTGCCCCGATCACTTGGAAGGCTTCTCCTAGAAGATGCGTCAACGCCTTGTTCAGTTCACTCTCTATGGTAATTCCATTGGACTGCTGTTGCCAGCCATGATAGTTGGTACCATCGTATGCCACCGTCAGGCGCACCCTTTTTTTGGGGTGCTCCCATTCTTCCTCTATCTCTTTCATCCCGCTTGTAACACTCCTGCCTATATTTTTACAAATCTGCCGACCCAAATACTACACACAAGATAGACGAGGATACCTATATAGGCAATATAATCTCGTTTCTTGTAAGTCAGTGGTTTCATCTTGGTTCTACCCTCGCCACCGCGATAGCATCTTGCCTCCATCGCCATCGCCAGATCATTGGCGCGCCTGAAAGCGGAGATGAAAAGTGGTACCAGCAGCGGCACCATGGCTTTGGCTCTTTTGAACAAATTCCCGCTTTCAAAATTTGCTCCTCTGGCAATCTGAGCTTTCATGATTTTGTCAGTTTCTTCCAGCAAAATAGGAATAAAGCGCAATGCAATGGACATCATCATTGCCACCTCATGCACCGGTATCTTGAAAATTTTCAGAGGACTCATCATTTTCTCCATACCATCTGTCAGATTGTTGGGTGTAGTAGTGAGTGTCATCACGGAGGAACCGATAATCAACAAGGTCAGACGCACTGCCATTGTTAATGCCAATTCGATTCCTTCCATGGTAATATTTAATTTCCAAATTGTCAGAACCGGTTCTCCAGGCGTCAGAAATAAATTAAACACCACAGTAATCAACAAAAGAAAGAGTATGGTCTTCATGCCCTTTACCATATATTTAAACGGCACCCTGGACAGCTTGATAACAACTGCCAGGAAAAGAGCTGCTATCAAATAACCCAAAAAGTTGTGAAACAGGAAGAGGGAAATGATATATAACACAGTCCCTCCCAGCTTCACTCTGGGATCCAGTTTGTGAATCACAGATTCTGTTTGATAATATTGTCCGATTGTAATATCTCTAAGCATCTCATCTCATCCTTATTTCTAAAATGCGTTGCGCGCACGCAAAGCAGCACATATCTGCTCTGTCGCTTCTTCTATGGTGGTGGCATCCTCCTGCACTGGCAGACCTTTTTCCTTCAGTGCATGCATAATATATGTCACTTGAGGGGCAGCAAGCCCTACCGCTTCCAATTCCTGATAGTGGGCAAATACATCCTTGGGGATGCCGTCAAACATCACGCTGCCCTTATTCATCACAATAATACGATCTACATACTCTGCCACATCTTCCATGCTGTGGGATACCAGAAGAATGGTCATACCGGTTTCCCCCTGAAGCTGTTTAATCTGCTTCAGAATCTCTGTCCTCCCCTTGGGGTCCAGACCCGCCGTAGGCTCATCCAAAATCAACACCTCCGGGTGCATCGCCAGCACTCCCGCAATGGCTACACGTCTCT
>JAFVDW010000010.1 GCA_017478245.1 Lachnospiraceae bacterium | reverse complement strand
GCTTTTCGAGGACAGAACAATCGCCAGAAGAATTTGAATGATATGAAATGAGAGGGATAAAAGGATGAGAATCACAACCAAAATGTTGAATCAATCAGCAATACAGGCAGGTATGCCCATGCGTGGCGCTTCTCTTTTGAATTATGTTAAAAATGGAAATGGTAATAAAAATCTGTTAAGCGGTCTGAGCCAGAAGAAGGCAGCAAACAGCAGTCATGCAATGGATAAAACTAACTTTGAAAAGCTGGAACAGTCAGCGGACAAAGTAGGTACAGCGGCAGCAGCGCTCCTTGGCAAGGACAAGGATTCGCTGTTCAACCAAGCGGTGGAGACTGGGGACTATGGGCGTTTTTGGGAACAAATCAATTCTTTGGCAGATTCCTACAATGACACATTGAAGAATCTTGAGAGAATGCCCGGGGCACTGAATACATTTTACAAGGAATCCCTGACGGAAGCAGCCACAAAGAGTAAAGACCTTCTGGAAAAGGTGGGATTTTCTGTAGCAAAGGATGGAAGCTTTTTGGTCAATCAGGACAAATTAAAAAATGCAGATAAAGAGGATTTGCAAAAGGCTTTTGGCGCAGAATCGGATCTGACAAAGCAATTACAATTTGTGGCATCTCATATTTCCAAAGGAGCAAAAGCGAATCTGGATAGTGCTAATATGCGTTACGCGGCAACCGGTAATACCTATTCTCCCAATTTCAGCAGATATGATTTCAGGAGTTGATGGAAAACCGGATGAAGGCAATTATTATTCAAAAGGAACATCGGAAAGGGATTTTGGAATATTTTTTTGTGTACTTAGTCCATTTACCTCAACTTCAACTTTCTTTATACTAGTCCTATGTGCTTGGTGTCAGGGATGGCAGAGCATAGGATAGGAAAGGAAAGAGGAGATTATGAAAAAGAAAACATTATTAGCAGTAATCGCACTGTCAGTGATGCTGACTGCCTGTGCAAGAAGTACCGAGGGCGTGACTGGACAAGTTACTGCCAATGAGGAAGCGGCAACAGAAGCAGTGGAAGAGGAAGCAGTGGAAACTGAGGAGGCTGAAGCAGCGGACGCCGAAGCGGAAGAGGAGACTGAGGCAGCAGAGGATGCTGATTCCCAAGAGAACGAAGAGACTGATGCAGAAGACGCTGAGACGGAAGACTCCGATGAGACAGTATCCAAGGGTAGTGTACAGGGTGGCACTTATACCAATGAGTTTCTGAAGTTTGGCTGTGCCTTTGATGATGAGTGGACGATTGCCGGAGACGAGGAGCTGTTGTCCTTAAGTGGTTTTGTGGCTGACGCTTTGGACAATGAAAGCTATAAGGCAGCTATTGAGAAGAATGGTATGGTGTATGATCTGTATGCAAGCAGAAACGGTGGATTGGAAAGTGTCAACATTGTATTGCAGGATGCCGGTATTCTCTTTCAGGCAGTTGCGACGGAGGAGGCTGTTGTAGAAGCTTCTATGAGTCAGTTAGAGGATGCGCTGGGCTCTATGGGATTTGAAGATTTGACCTCCAATGCAATCACAAGAACCTTTGCCGGTAAGGAGCATGCAGGTCTGACCGTTCAGGGCAACTATCAGGGCATGGCAATGTATGAGCAGCAGGTTTGCATCAAGGTAGGCAATTATCTGGCAGTTGTAACAGCAGCAAGCTACAATGAGGATACAACAGACAGTATCCTTGATATGTTTTACGAGGTGCAGTAAGTATTGTCCTTAACAATAATGATGGTCATTAAAGACGAATGTGTTTTTAATGGCCATTTTTAATCTATAGGAAAGCTCTCAAGAGAGCGTGCTTTCTCCATTACTTTTCTATCGGATAAAAAAGATGCTTGTAATAATTTGCCGACTATTGTAAAATTTTCGTGTAGGTATTTATTTAGGCACGAAGAAAGGATGGGGTTAGAGAAATGGGTAAATTTGTAACACGCAAGACAAACACAGGCATTAAATTTGATCTGAAGGCGACCAACGGACAGGTCATTGCAACTTCTGAGGTGTACAATACCGCTGCTTCCTGCAAAAAGGGGATTGAGAGTGTAAGAAAGAATGCGCCTGTCGCAGCGATTGAGAACCAGACCGTGGAGGGGTATGCTACCGAGAAGAATCCTAAGTTCGAGATTTATGTGGACAAAGCCGGAGAGTTCCGATTCAGATTGAAAGCCACCAATGGGCAGATTATCGCGGTGAGCGAAGGATACACCACACTTGCGAATTGTGAGAAGGGTGTTGCCAGTGTGCAGAAAAATGCGCCGGACGCAGAGGTTGCAGAAGAATAAATATTTGTATGATATTATAAAAGGATGGGAAGCTTCTCCTAAGAGAGCTTCCCATTTTCTTCATTAAATTCGTACGGAGTAAAGTTTTTGTCAGTTGATTCATTCATGTAATGATTGAAGAAATGTTTATTTTATAGTAAAATAATAACTATATAGGTGAGTATAAATGAAGAGGGAATACATAGCAGAAAGGAAATCGACATGAAGAAATTTACACGAGGAGCAGGAATTTTACTTTCGATCACAAGTCTGCCGTCACCTTATGGTATCGGTACTATGGGTAAAGAGGCATATCATTTTGTGGATATGCTTGTGGAGATGAAACAGCATTATTGGCAGGTGCTTCCGCTGGGACCGACAAGCTATGGGGACAGTCCATATCAGGCACTTTCTGCTTTTGCAGGCAATCCGTATTTGATTGATTTGGAAATGCTGGTACAGGACAATTTGATTACCTATGATGAGATTCACAGCTTCCAGTGGGGCGATCATTTCTGGGAGGTATCCTATGATCTGATGTTCCAGAATCGTCCGGAGATATTGAAGCTTGCCTTTGACAGGTTTTCTCCTGAGGATGCGGATTATCAAAAATTCTGCAGGCAGGAGAAGGAATGGCTGGACGATTTTGCTCTTTTCATGGCACTCAAAAAAGAATTTGAGTATAAGGATTGGCCATCATGGGAGGATGAAGCTATCAAGAAGCGGACGCCGGAGGCAATCAGGAAATATACCAATCAGTTAAAGGATGAGATAGAATTTTATAAATTTTGTCAGTTCAAGTTCTTTGAGCAATGGTTTGCATTGAAGGAATATGCCAACGACAAAGGAATTGAGATTATTGGCGATGTTCCCCTTTATCTGGCGTTGGACAGCGCAGACGTGTGGGCGAACAAGGAAAAGTTTCAGCTTGATAAGAATTTTCAGCCGACATATGTGGCAGGCTGCCCGCCGGATGCTTTCTCCGAGGATGGACAAAAGTGGGGGAATCCACTGTATGACTGGAAATATATGGAGACACAGAATTTTGCTTGGTGGCGTGCGCGTACCAAGGCAAATGCAAGATTGTTTGATATTTTGCGTATAGACCACTTTATCGGCATTGTAAAATATTACAGCATTCCGGGCGAAGACGAGACTGCAAGAGACGGAAAGTGGATTAAGGGACCGGGCAGAAAGCTTACAGATGTCATAGACGAGACGATAGGGGAAGGAAAAGTGATTGCGGAAGATCTGGGCGTCTATATGCCGGAGGCAAAGGAACTGCTTCAGGAGATTGAATGGCCGGGAATGAAGATATTGTTATTTGCTTTTGATGGCAATACAGCGCACCCGTACCTTCCGCATAATTATGAGGATACCAATATTGTGGTCTATGCAGGAACCCATGACAATGAGACAATCGTAGGTAATCTGTGGAACAAGCCGGAGCACGAGCTCTCCTTTATTTATCATTATCTGAATATTACCCGCAGAGAGGAAATTCCGGATGCGATGATTCGCATGGCATATTCCAGTATTGCGGATGTGGTGATTTTTCAAATGCAGGATATTTTGAAGCGAGGGAACGAGACGCGGATGAATTTTCCGGGAACCATCGGACAGAATTGGAGATGGAGAATGGAGCAGAACCCCATCGATCAGGGAAGAAAAGATTGGATTCGCGGGTTGGCACATATCTTCAGAAGATAATCGATATGAGCGAAGCTGTGTGTGAAAGCGTTGACTTGTAAGGGTTAGTACAAATGATACTACTTGGAGGGACTATGAAAGAATCAGGGAAAAGAAAAGCAAACAGGAAATATTCTAAAATTTTAAATCAGTTTTTGTTGCCGATATTGTTGGTGATTGGCGTGTTAGCGGTATCAATACTGGGCGTTGTAGGGGTTATTTTTTACACCACCTATCAAAGTCAGGTGGTGCAGGACAATCTGTCTGAGAATGCACTGATGGCGAACAATGTGGCGGCGTTTATGTCGGAGGCTTATGCGTTGTCTGAGGAATTGGCAAATGATCCTGATATTCTGACAATGAAGACAGATGTACAGACACCCATTTTGGAGGGCTGTGTGACGCGTAACCCTTATCTGGAGCTGCTATACATTCAGGGTGTGGACGGTATGCAGACCGGACGCTCAGGCGGTGGTGAACTGGCGGACCGCAGCGGAAGATGGTGGTTTCAGCAGGTGGTTGCAGAGAAGCAGCCCTTTGTGTCGAAATCTTATTATTCCGTGAACACGGGAATGCCTTGTGCTTCTGTATTTTTCCCGATGTATCGAGGGGATGAATTTATCGGTGTATTTGCGACGGATATCAAGTTGGATTCTTTGGTATCCATGGTGACAGAGTATTCTGATACAGCGAAGGATAAGACCGTGTTTATCATCGACGGTGAGGGTAATGTGGTGGCGCATCCCGATACTACTTACATCGAAGAACTGTACAATTACAGCACCTATACGAAGACGGTGTCTGTGAAGGATGAAAGCGGAAATGTCATGACAGATGCAGATGGAAATATTATGACGGAGGAGCAGACCATTGACAGCACAGAATCCTTCCGTGGGATGATCACGAAGGTGATGGCAAAGGAGAGTGGCAATGCGCTCGTGAAGATTGATGGAAGCAGTTATTACGCGTCCTATTCTCCTATTATTATGGATGGTGTATCCGATCCCTGGTCTGTGGTGACGATTCAAAAACGGGGAACACTGATGAGACCTATCTATGTGATGGTAGGTATTGCGATTCTGATCGCGTTAGTGATATTGGTGATCGCGGTGTGGATCATTCATAGAATTGCTAAGAGAATCACGAAACCGATTTTGGAGATTACCGAAATCATTGGTGCAGCATCCGAGGGAGATTTTTCTATCAAGGCGGATACCAGTCATCACAATGAGATTGGCGTGCTGGCAGAGAGCTTTAATGTGTTGACAGATAAGGTTTCCCGTATCTTAAATGAGACGGTTGGATTGCTAGAGGACGTCAAGGGCAGTGCGGAGACGCTTTCTGAGCTCTCCAGAGATTCTGAAAGTGTGGTTAGGGATGTAGAGCATATCTCTGATGGTGCCGTCAATCAGTCACAGGACACACAGAAGGTGGTGGAACTGACCGGGGAACTGAAGGCTTGTCATGAAAAACTGCAGGATATGAGTATTATGCTGATTCAGGAAGTGCGTGATACCAAAGGCTTGAGTGACGAAGGCATTCGCAATGTGGCAGATTTAAGGGCAAAGGGACAGGCGAGCATGGCGGCGGTACAGTCCTCTTACGATAAGGTTTTGAGCCTGAACGAGTCCTCTAAACTGATTGGACAGATTGTGCAGGAAATCAACGATATTTCCAGTGAGACCAGTCTGCTTGCCTTGAATGCTTCTATCGAGGCAGCAAGAGCTGGCGAGCAGGGAAGAGGCTTTGCAGTGGTGGCAGAGCAGGTGTCCACATTGGCAAACAATTCTGCAAATGCCACAGAGAATATTGAAAAAATTGTTGCGGAATTACAACAACAGATTGCAGATACAGTACAGGAGATTGATGAGATTAAGGAGCTGTTTAACGCTCAGATTCAGTCGGTGGCAGTGGTGGAGGAATCTTTCAACCATTTCCATGCGTCTTCCCGGGAATCTTTGTCGGCAGTGGAGCAGGTGGGCAATCTGATTTCCACGGCAGATGGGGTCAATCACGAGGTAGTGGCGTCCATCGACAATATTTACGAGATATCTAAGAAGACGGAAGAGAACGCGAAGGAAGTGGCAGCCCATATGCTACAGCAGAAAAATGCAATTTATGAGATTGCGGAGAAGGTGGAGAACATGAACGCCGCATCCCGGATGATTGAGAGTGAGATGTCCAGATTTACACTGGAGTAGTAGACAAAAAGAGCGCGCATGATGAAAGGTCATGCGCCTTTTTTTGTGTAATAGGAAATTGCTCTGCAATTCCTATTACACAAAAAGCGCTCCGCTATGGATGCGCACTCGCGCGTAACGTAAATGTTGCACAAATGCAACCGCGCTCGGCGCGAGAATGCCGCAAGCGGCATTCTTTTT
>JAFVDW010000073.1 GCA_017478245.1 Lachnospiraceae bacterium | reverse complement strand
GGTTGTCACATCCACAATCCAGCCAATCGCTGTTCTCCCCAAAAAAGGAATACCCACAGAAACCGCCATGAGAAACAAAAGCGCATTTTTCGGCGTTCCCTCCTGCGTACGCACGCCAAACCACTCTGGCAAAATCCCCTCTCTGGACATGGCATACAAAAGTCTGCTGGCTGCGGTATAATTCCCAATCAATCCGGTGATAATGGCGGCCAACACAGTAATCCCCAGAATAATCAATCCGCCTGTACCCAACGCGCGACCTACAGCATAAAAAACCGGCAGGCCTTTTAAGCCCCCCAGACTGCCAAGCTCCCTTGTATAAGAAGCCCAATTATCATATTCCTCAGGCAGTATCGCACAAGCTACCTCTGAGAGCATGATATAAGATAACGCCCCCGTAACCAATGCTGCTGCCATCAATCTCATGGTTTTCTTGACCGGAAATGTAAACTCTTCCGTGGAATGAGACACTGATTCAAACCCCACAAAAGCCCATGGTGCTAAAATGATAATCCCCAGAACCTGACCGATGGCATTTCCGCCTCCCGGTGCATACGCAGGCTCAAAGGTCAAAAGACCGCCTTCATGCTCACCCATGACGGCAAAAAAACTGATAAGAATCCCTCCCAGCAGAATCACTGCCATGACCGTCTGTATCCCACCTGCCAGCTTTTTACCGGCGATGCAGATACACCCAAATAAAAGAATCGCCGCGATGGTCAAAAGCGTTTCACCAAAATAAACATCATAGCCCAGTATTTCATAATGAAATCCAAACTGAAACGTATTCCCCAACAGATATCTGGCGATGAGTGTAAGCGCAGTGGCATTTGCCCAAATAATCGCCACATACACCAACACCAAAAACCACGAGCTTAAGAAGCCATGATCGTATCCAAAGGCTCTTGCTGTGTACGTCAACGTACCTCCCGCATCCGGATACCGATTCATCAGATAATGATAATTCATACCGATAAACAACATGACCACAGTGCCAAGGGCAATACCGAGCACCGTGCCGAAAGGTCCCGCCCCCGGCAGGAACGTAGTACCCGGCATCACAAAAGCCCCCCAACCCACACTACATCCAAACGCCAGTGCCCATACACTTATGGGGGAAAGATAACGAGTCAGCCCATAAGAAACTTCTTTGCTCTCTTCATGATTTCTCGGCAACGCACACACCCCTTTTTATCTCAAAATACTCTATCTGCTCCCATATCACGCTTTGCCTGATATGTGGCAAAATCTGTTATTTCATTATAACGCATCCACATCTTAAATGCAAATTGTACCTCCTTAATCCAGAATCTTTCCATCTCTTGATATAGTCACCACCTGCCAGGGAATGAACTTGCCACTATTTTGCAATGCCCGCTCTGCTGCCCTCTGTAAACCACCGCAGCAGGGCACCTCCATACGAACGATTGTCACCCCTTTGATGTCATTTTCCGCTATGATCTCCGTCAGCTTATCCATGTAGTCAATATCATCCAGCTTCGGACATCCGATCAACGTAATCTTTCCCTTCATGAACTCCTCATGCAGATTGGCATAAGCGTATGCCGTACAGTCTGCGGCAATCAACAGCTTTGCCCCATCATAGAAGGGTGCTCTGGCAGGCAAAAGCTTAATCTGTACCGGCCACTGATTCAGTCTGGATACCGGCTTTGGTGCATATCCGGAGTGTACCGCTGCCTCCTCCGCTTCCCGTTCTTCCCTTCTCTCAAGCTGCATAAAACGCGAGCCCGGACATCCGCCGCCTAAAGGCTGCTCCTGTACGTTTCCCTTTATTTTCTCATTACTATTTCCCTGTATCTTTTCTCTCTCCTTCTCCCTCTGATTTAATTTTACCGCTGCCTCATCATATGCGGGTGCCTCACGATTTTCAAACGTAATCGCCCCTGTGGGACAATTCGGCAGACAATCCCCAAACCCATCACAAAAATGCTCGCGCGCCAGCTTTGCCTTGCCGTCCACAATATCAATCGCGCCCTCATGACAAGCCGTTGCACAAATCCCACAACCGTTACACTTCTCTTCGTCTATATGGATAATCTGTCTGACCATTCCTCTCCTCCTTATCAAGACCCGTCTCTTGCCTTTCTGACTGTATTATAGTATGATAAACGAAGAAAATATGTTGTTATAACCACATTTAGTGAAAAAGAGGAATTTATCATGGATGCAAAACAGTTGCAGAATTCAATGCTTTTCAGAGGAATGACAGAGGATGAAATCTCATCCGCACTGGAAAAACTCAAGGCAAGGGAGCAAAGCTATGAAAAAGGTGCCACCATTATGTACGCCGGAAGCACCACCGAGCGAATGGGACTGGTGCTTGAAGGCAGCGTGACCATTGAGAGCAATGATATGTGGGGCAATCGCACACTATTAAGCCATGTGGGAAAGGAGCATTTCTTTGCAGAAACCTATGCTCTGCTGAACCGGGAGACGATGCTGGTGGATGTGGTAGCAAATGAAAACTGCCGCATTCTTTTCTTCAGAATCGGCAGTCTCCTCACTACTATTACCAATATGGAATTGTGGGCGGTGAAGCTCGCCGCAAATCTTCTATCTATATCTGCCCATAAGAATCTGGTTCTATCCGGCAGAAGCTTTCACACCTCCCCCAAGACAATCCGTGGACGGATCATGGCATATCTGAATACCGTCTCCCTGCAAAAGCACAGCAAGGAATTCGATATTCCCTTCGATCGTCAACAGTTAGCGGATTATTTGAATCTCGACAGAAGTGCGTTGTCCAAAGAACTTGGAAAAATGCGGGATGAGGGAATCCTTTTCGTACGAAAGAATCATTTTGTCATCCTACAGTCTTAAATCCCTGCAGCCCGGAGCATACACCCATTTTTTATGCTTTGCGGAAGCTTTTATCATTTTATCTTAAAAAAACAGACTGCTGATATGATATACGATAAACGCCAACACAAGGGACATCAATATATAATAGCCCGCCACTCTCAGTGTCCATTTCAGCGACCTTGTCTCATGCGCCGTGGCACTCATGGTCATAACGCAGGGCATATTAAAGTAAAATGCAAATATGTACGCCAATGCTTCCGGCTTGGTCAATGCTGCTTGCAGTGCGATAGCAATCACACTGTTATCCGCAGCCTCCACGCTCATATGTGTAATTGCATGCAGCACACTGGAATTTGTGAAGATTGCCGCCATTGCGCCAAGAGAGCCTTCCTTTCCAAACATAGATGTAATCCATGCGATAAAGGTCTGCCAACGCAATCCAAACAGCATCGTCACCGGCTCAATATAATTGCCGATCCGGTAAAGCAGACTTCCCGAAAAATTGCCATCCACCGTGTAGGAAAAGACCCACAGGATCAGGTAGGTCACCAAAACCACACGAATTGCTCTTTGAAAAGCCTGCCACATCTTATTAAGAGACCATTTGAACAGGCTTCCCCAACGGGGTTTGTGATAAGGAGGAAGCTCCATAATCAATCCTGTCCTGTCACCTTCTGTCAAAAGCTTTTTACCGAATATGCCTGCCGTCAATCTCAAATGCAGCACGGATACCGCAAAAAGCAAGAATACCACAAGTGCCGCACCCGGTCCGAAAAACACAGAAGAAATCAACCCCACTACCGCCCAGGTAGAACCGCAAGGCACCACCCATGACATTGCGATTGCCGCCATGCGCTGTCCCCAGGTGTCCAGCACACGCACACCTGTCGCACCCGCAATATTACAACCGAAGCTAACCAGAAAAGGCATTACCGCTTTCCCATGCAGCCCAAGTTTTCGCATGGTTCCATCAAAGACATAGGAGATGCGCGCCATGTATCCGATTTCTTCCAAGAAACCAAATACAAATGTCGTACCAAAAACAAATCCGCACATCATAATAGTAAAACAAAATGATGTCCAGACACAGTCACATAGAAGGGATACCAGAATTGGCTTAGCCCCCATATCAAGGAACCACCTGGATATCGGGTCTGCCAGAATTGGCAATTCCCCTCCAAGATACATAATGGGTGACGCCAGCACCATAGAAATGATAAGACCTGCCAGAATAATTCCCGCTGCCAACCATTTTCCCCCTCTCTTGGAAAGAGCCAGACGATCAAACTTACCTAAAGCAGCCTTTTTATTGCTCTGACTCACATTTCCTTCAAGAATACTGTCTATCCACCGGAATTTGCAATTTCCGGTGTGTGAAGAGCCATTTTCAATAGCTTCCAACTCTTTTCTGATTATGCTGTAATTTTCAGGGGAAACGGTAGTTTCCACAAGCTTCTCTATAGCCGGATCAAGCTCCGCCAGTTTTGCAATCAGCCAACTGCTTGTATATTCATCAATTCCGTCCGCCGGAAACAGCCTGCCCAGCCTCTCATACTGCTCCCCCAATTCCTTCCTGTACATAGCGGCAAGCTTCGTATCGTCCAGAATCCAGTTCTGCATATCTTTACGCTCCAAAAGCGTATAAAAAACGTCATATCCATTCTTGTCAGAAGCCACAAACGGAAGCACCGGAATCCCCAGGTTCTTCTCTATTGCTTCGGCATCGATTGTCTTGCCCTGAGCCTGTGCTACATCCATCATATTCAAGAGCAATACCACCGGCACCCGGATACCCGCATAATCCGCCAACATAAACAGACTGCGCTCTAACTGGGAAGCATCCGCCAAAATACACACCAGATCGGCATCACCGCTTACGATTGCATCCCGTGTGACAATCTCCTCCTCGGAATTGGCTGCCAGACTGTAAGTACCGGGCAAATCTATCACCGTGTATATCTTATTTCCCGCTTTAAAGGTTCCCGCATTTCGTTCCACTGTTTTGCCCGGCCAGTTACCTACATGCTGATGAGAACCTGTCAGCGCGTTAAAAAATGTAGATTTACCGGAATTGGGCTGTCCTAAAAGTGCAATCGTCATTGTATCAGTCATTTTCTGCCACCTCCACCATGATTTCCTCGCAATCTCCTCTGTCCACAGCAAGCAGCGTACTGCGCACATTCAAAAGAACCGGATATTTCTTTTCATTCTGAACCACTTGAAAGCGACATCCCGGTGTAATTCCCACTGCCGTGATACGTCGCTGAAAATCCGTTCTGCCATTCACGGACAGAACCTGCCCGCTGCTGCCACTTTTTACATCACTGAGTTTTTGCATGACTCTCCTCCTTTTGTCTGTCATGATAAAAAAGCCTGCGATATTCCAAGGGTGTCATTCCTTCACACTCTCTAAATACAACACCAAACTTTCCCTGATTGATATAACCACAGGCTTCCGCAATAGTACCCACGCTCTCCCTCGTCTCTGCCAACAGCTTCCTTGCCAACTCCATACGCCTCTGTCGCAAATAATAGGAGATGGGTAAGCCATACACCGATTCAAAATATTTCTTCAAGGCAGAAGCACTGATTCCGTATCGTTCTGCCATATCAGTGATGGTATAGTGGGTCGCCAGATTGGCAGTGATCATCTGCTCAACCTCCCCGGCAATTTGTCGCTGTCCCTTCGTTACATAGACCTTGTCTTCCATGGGCACACTTGCTCCATGCTGCAATTCATAGAGCATCCATAGTACATGAAAACGATAATCCTCTAATCTCCAATCATGGTTCTGCAAACCGGAAAATATACGACTCATCAGCTTAGCACAGTTCTCTGTCACCGTTGACAAATAAGTACCGTTTCGCTCCTTGAGCCTGCTTTTAATCCATTCGTCACCCACCCCAAGGGCTGCCAGTTCCGACATCGTATGGTTACCGAGGCGCTTTAAATCCAACGCAAGCTCCAGCCCGGTATAATGCTTCCCCGGATAGGAATATCCGTCTTTGGGTTCATGACTATCGATACAGAGCATGCCTGGTTCCATATAAATATAGGAATGCTCCGGCATCTCCACCTCACAGCGCCCATCAATGCAATAATTCAATGTCACAAGCTGTCCATCCAAAACTCCTTCATACGGCAGGTGAATATCCGCAATTTGATTTGCCCAGAGATACATTCCCTTCCAGGGCTCGCAGATATACATATGACTTCTTGCGTGATTCCCCAATGTAATATGCACGACACGCTCTCCGAGAGAAAATCCATCACCCGACATTTTTTGTATCATTTCATGCAATGTCTGCTCCATGTTATACATTTGTCCTACCTCTTTATCCTTTTTACCCAAAAAATAATGGTTAGACATCGCTAACCATTATAACACTCCTCTTTTTTCTTTTTCTATCCCCTGGTGACATTTTTAATCCATCTGACACACAATCAGAAATTCTCTACTTTTCTCATTGCTCTCACGCCTCAAAGCAGCGTACATATCCATGCGGTAATTGCTGCCGCAAATGGCAGCACCATAATCTGACGAAGCTGCTGCTTGCGATTAAAGCCAAATTGATGATAGCCCTCAGCTATGTAACCAAGTCCTGTCAGAATCATCAAAATCCATCCTATGAGAACCGCCCCTTGAAAAGGTGGTTTATGAGCCTTTAGTGCCTCCTGTGCATCAATGCCATAATCGCTGTAAGATTCAATGTCACTAACATAATCTACCTCCCTATCTCTTTCCTGTAAGCGCTTATTTCCTGCCTGTGCTTTCTCAAGCCGCGAACATTGATTCCATTATTTTCTGCATTGAAAATATGCAATACTCTGCACATTGTCCACCGTACTTTCCGCATACAACTCTTTCAAGCGCTTCGTCAAGCTCTCCACCGTCTCAAAAGGTCTGGTGAAGAAACCGCTCTTAATATAAAACTGTCTGATTCGCTTATCTGTGTGGGCATTGCTCCCTTCCACATAAAAGCAACCGCAAAAGATACCGCCTGGCTTTAATACACGATAGGTCTCCCGATACGCTGCTTCCTTATCCGGAAATGCGTGAAATCCATTCAGGGATACCACCGCATCAAAGCTTTCATCCGCAAAGGGCAGCTTTCCCACATCACCCTGCTTGAATGTGACATTCCCTATACCCATTTCATCAGCGCGTTTCCTTGCACTCTCCATCATTTTCTCCGAATAATCCAGACAGGTAATCTTAGCATCGGGCAATGTCTTCCAAACCGGCATGGACAGCACGCCCGTCCCCACCGGCACCTCCAGTAGTTCTCCCGAAAAATCCGCCAAAATCCCACAGAAAGCTCCCGCCTGATACTCCAGCGCATCCTCTTTGGTCATCCTCCAAATGTGTTTGAGAACCCATCTTCCCATCACCGTGGTGCCGGTCATCATCCCATCATAGAAATTATGAGCCTTTCCAAGGCTTTTATAAGCAGATTTGATTTCCTCTTTTCTGTCCATGCTGTCATGTCCTTTCTTTCCCTGTACAACCGGCTTCTGCCGTTTGGGAACAACTTAGGCGATATGCCCTTAATTTCCTTTCTCTGTCGCCGGGAACTATAAACAGAGCTCACGCGATTATCATCACAGCCAATCCCACCAGAACCCCAATAATCATTGCAAACAAAGAGCCGGGGAAGAGCATACCCTTTAAATGAAACCATTTCTGCGCATATTCCTTATCCATATGCTCTGTGCCGGGCAGACGAAACAGTTTCATTTTGGCGAACAGAACCCAGTCAAGGAAAAAGGTATCATATGCTCCCACCACAGCAAACAAAATAATTCCAAACAGAAACCCATCCCCAAAGCTGTCCGCCCCTGCCAGGATAGCTCCCCCGGTCAGAATCCCGGCAAAAGCCAGTAGCGCTATGGATTTGATCAGGAGCGTCCGCCGGCTTAACGGTGCCGTCTCAACCCGCTCATGCGTCTTAAAATATTCCTCTTGAATCTCAGGAGGATAATTGTGGATACCCGACACCGGATTTTTTATGGTGGGAATCATCACCATGCAGGTGAACAATATTACAAAAATCAAAGCCTCTATCAACACGATACTCCAATTCATCATCTGACACCTCTCCTGTGTAATGTTAGTTTTATCTAACTCATTTTAGCACATTGTCCCCAAAATATCTACCCAATTTTCCCGATTTGTTTTTATGAGCGTGCCTGCCAAACACAGAAGTAGTTTTAAAAACTATATGAAAGAGAAAAAAAGCTTTGTCCCATAGTTTTTCATGTTGCGCACTTTTATTTTTTATGATAATATATCTATAGTTTCGAGCTTTTACGAACATAAGGAGGTAATGAAGGATATGGATAATTTTCAACTTTTGACCGATGGGCTTTGTGATTTGCCGCCCTCCTGGCTGAAGCAATATCCTAATATTACAGTGATTGATACCCCTATCATCGTCAATAAGGGCGACGATACCGTAACATTGCGTAATCTCACGCCTGCTGACTTCGATCAGGTGGCAAGATATGTAGATCAGGGCTATTCTGCTCACACCAGTTGTCCGGATATTTACATGCCGGATGAGACGGAAGCAGACGCCCCGGAGAATGTAGAAAGTGTGACCCGTAAGCTTTTGGAGCAGGGACGGGATGTGCTCTATCTGACCATGAGCTCCACCTTGAGCAGTACCTTCAGCTATGTTTCCACACTTTATCAGGAATTAGCTAAGGAATATACGGAGCGCAAGATTATCTGCGTAGACTCCTTGAGTATGTCCACCGGCTTAGGTTTACTGGTCATGGACATCATGGAGCGCTATACAAAAGGGCTCTTTGAAAGCATTCAGGACATCGCCGGATTCATCGAGGAAGCCCGTGGCGGTATCGCTCATGTGTTCTCCTGGAGTGAATTCAGCTTTATCCGCAAAAGCGGTCGTGTCAGTCTGCTGCCTGCATTTTTAGGCAGCGCGCTGCATTTCCAGCCTTTCTGCTCCTGCGAGTACGACGACCGTAAGGACGGTTCCAGAGTACTGCTGCCGGTGAAGAGCACAGTGCGCGGGGAAGAGAAATTTGCACAGTTGGTGGCAGATTTTGCAAGAGAGACCATTACGGATCCCGAAAGCACCATCATTGTAGCCCATGGCAATCGTCAGGGCTTTGCCGATCAGATAGCTGCCAAAATCAAGGAGCTGCTTCCCAAGGCGAATATCCTGGTTGGTCCCCAATGGCGCGTAAGCTCCGGTATTCAGGTACATGGTGGTCCCACCTCCGTACATATCAACTTCCATCGCAAGCAGCCTAACTCTTTTACAAAAACCAGCGAGCTTGTGAAAAGCTTATAATTTCCTATCGGAGGGACGTACTCTGCGATACATTTGATATGTACCACAGAGCCGTCCCTCCACTTATGATATATTCCCTATGAATTTGTAGTAAATCTTGACTTCCTGTACGGTTTCGCCGTCTGACTTCTTAGGCTCGCCCACCGTGATCTTCTCGATCAGGGTGTTAAGGAGTGCCGCGTCCAGTTTCTTGATCCATGCATAGTCCTTGATGAGCCTTGTAAACTGCTCGGCATTATCTGCCTTGCCCTCATCCTCGGACACCTCTGCGGTGATCTCGTCGATCCGTTTCTGAAGCTCGGTCTGCTCCTCCTCATATTTGCGGTTCATCATCTGATAATTCCGCTCGGAGATGCTTCCCTTGACCTTATCCTCATAAAGCTTCTGAAACAGGCGGTCAACTTCGGATAATCTTGATCTCTTTTCCTTTAATTCTTTTGTAATGATCTTGGACTGCTTTTTCCTGTCGGCTCCGAGCTGCTTAAGCAGGTTCTCGGTCATCTTTGCATCATCTTTCAGCGCCGCCCTTGCGTGTCTGCGGATGTCTGCAAGCACTCCCTCATATAGATTCCTTGCCTCGATCCAGTGCATGGAGCAGAATTGCTTGCCCTGTGCCTTATAACCGTTACAGCAGAATCCATATTCGTCAATCGGCTCTTCCCTTGGGTTGCGATGGCACTTCATCAGCGTCATTGCCATCCCGCAGTCCTCACATTTCACAAGTCCCGCGAAGATATTCTCCCAGCTTTTGGGCTGTGCCGGTGATGGTCTGCGGCTTGTAATAAGCCTCTGCACAAGGTTAAAATCCTCCGGCGATACGATAGGCTCATGGATGTTCTCGACAATGATGTAATCCTCCGGCAGTACCGAAAACACCTTCTTGCTCTTGAACGACGGTTTGATGCGCTTATTCGTCACAAGATGTCCGGCATATACGGGATTTCGGAGTATTGACCTTATCCCGTTGTTGCTCCATTCATACCGCCTCGGATCATCGTCACCGTCATACCAGCGCTCGTATCCGCCCTTGTCATTGACCGCTCCGGGTGTAAGGATATGCTGGCTGTTCATGTAGTTGCGTATCTTGCAGATACCCTTGCCATCCTTCGCCAGTTCAAAAATCTTGCGAACATTCGGCGCATACCGCTCGTCGATCAGGAGCCTATGGGGGTCATCGGGGTCTTTTCGGTATCCATAAGGTGCGCTGCCGCCCATATACATCCCGGCAAGCACCCTTGCCCGCTTAGCACTCCGCACCTTCTTAGAGGTGTCCTTCGCGTAAAACTCATTCGCAATGTTGCGGAATGGCGTGTAATCAACACTTTCCGAGTGGATGGTATCTACCGCGTCATTGATGGCGATATACCGCACATTATGTTCCGGGAAGTACATCTCAAGATATACGCCCGTTTCCAGATAGTTCCTGCCCAGCCTTGAAAGGTCTTTTGTTATGACCGCGGCGATCTCGCCATTTTCAATGTCCGCAAGCAGTTTCTGGAAGCCCGGTCTGTTGTAGTTCGTACCGGAATACCCGTCGTCCACATAGTAGGATACATTGTTAAAGCCGTTGTCCTTAGCGTACCGTGCGAGTATCTCTTTCTGCGACTGGATACTGGAGCTTTCACCGAAGTTCCCATCATCCTTTGAGAGCCTGCAATATAAAGCTGTCCTTTTTTCTTTTGCTGTCTGCCTTGCCATATTTTACCTCCTTGTTCACAAGGCATCACAGCTATTCACCTGATAGGATTATAGCGTGATGCCCTGTGTTCTTCAAGCACTTTACCGCATTAACGCGGTATATTTTTATGCCATATTTTTTGTGGCTGATAAATGC
>JAFVDW010000072.1 GCA_017478245.1 Lachnospiraceae bacterium | reverse complement strand
TGCTTGATGGCAGGAATATTGCGATTTTGGGAAATAATAAAGCTAATCAAGGTCTCCCATGGTTCCTGTCTGAGGATGCGTATGCCCTTCTCATCCTCTGCCGCCGCAAGCAAAAAAACATCTTCCTGCCCTCGAATGATATCCCGAATCTTGCCATACTCCTCATCCAGATCAAAATACGCTTTCCACACAGACGCAAATTCCTCTTCCTCACAATCCAATGTGTAGGTATACGCTTCTGACTTTTGAATATACAGACATTTATCCCTATGGATAATCCGGTAACTGCCGTCCTCCATCCCTGTCCAACGGAACGCCTGCCCACTCTCTGCAATTTTCATTAAATCAAAATCATCCGTAATCTGTATAATCATTTTCCCTGCCTTTTCTCTTCAAATCATTGGTACAAAAAGGGACGCTCCTCAAACAATGCCTGTATTTAGTCAAGTATACCATATCGGATGGTATTTTGTCATCTGTTTCAATCCTGTCCCATGCAGATGAAAATGTTATTGAAGCAACATACATTGATTATCTCATTTATTCCTCTGACATCAAATATTAAAATCCAATCAACTTTCCTTATTTCCATATATTGCATTTGCATTTATACATAAAACTAAGTATGATGTTATTGTAACAATTTTGTAACAAATGTGTGATTTAAAAACATATTTGTGTATTTAATTATGAATACACCTGAATTTCAGAAAGGAGTTTCTATGAGAAAACAAACAATCGCTTTATTGACAGCAACACTACTTACCGTCGCCGGTGTGGGCAGTCAGGGATTAACTGTAAATGCGGCAATCCCCTGCCCTCAAAACGGAAACGGCAATCCAATCATCATCTATGGTTCTGATTGCAATAATCAAGCTTTACCGGGACAGGTACAAAATTACCTGCAGGACATCCTCTCCGGCTATTCCAATGGACAGGCAGGAGCTAATTGTCCCGGCTACCATACTCCCAAGCCGTCTTCCGAGTATACTGCTCCTGCCGAAGCTGCACCCGAAGCGACCGCTCCGGCACAGAGTCAGTTCAATAACGGCAACTGTAACCAAAACACACAGAGACAGGAGCTGTTGGAGCAGCTAAACAAAGCTTTGGGAAATTCCATTCAAAGCGGTTCCTGCACACAGAATACAGCTCCCACCCAGTCTAAGGATGCTTCCGAGCCGGAAGCCGCGACTGAAGCACCGTCGAACACGGAGAACTCTGTACAGAAGCAACCGACCACCAAGACGGAGGAACCCTCCAAACAGGCTCCCTCTGTGAATGTAGCGCAGCCTGCACCATCTGAAAGTACACAGAAAGCACCTATAAAGGAAGCACCTGTTGAAACACCTACTACTTCGGAGATCACAAAGACCACTCCCGAAGCAACAGAAGCCACCCAGAGCGCGCCTGCCCAAAGCAGTAAGACTCCCGAAGCAACGCCAAATGCTTCTGTGAAAGATACCTCTGTACAGAATAATGCTGCATGCAATACACAGAATAACTGTTCAAACAGAACCTTTACTGTGAACACCTATAATGGGCGGACTCTGACCATTACGGTCGCCGGAAATCGTTGTACGGTGATCGACAACTGCAAGCTGGCTTTCTGTCAGCCCTCCTGTAGCACTACGAACGGATGCAAGCCATCAACCGGTACGAAAACAGAGAGCAACCAAACCACCAGCAACAACAATAATGTATCAAAGAGTACAAATAATAACGCAAACAATAACGCAAACAATAACGCAAACAGTAACACAAACAATAACACAAACAATAACACAAACAATAACACAAACAATAACACAAACAATAACACAACTAATAACACGAACAATAACCCTGCGGGCACCAAGTCCAATACTACCACAAACGCTTCCTATGCCGAGCAGGTAGTAGCTTTAGTCAATGCAGAACGCGCCAAGGTAGGTCTATCTGCCCTGACGATTGATTCCAGCCTACAGGCAGCAGCGCAGGTGCGTGCAAAAGAGATCGAGACCTCCTTTTCGCATACACGTCCCAATGGCACCTCCTTCTCTACTGCCATCAAAGCACAGGGCATCTCCTACCGCTCCGCAGGAGAGAACATTGCCTATGGACAACGCTCTCCCGAGGAAGTGGTCAATGCCTGGATGAACAGCGAAGGCCACAGAGCCAATATTCTGAACTCCGGATTTAACAAGATTGGCATTGGATACTATCAGAACAGCCGTGGTGTCAACTACTGGTCACAGGAGTTCACCAACTAAACAAAACAACATGAATTTATCTGCCCTTCACTGTTGTACTTGATCATTTTTTATAGTATGTAAACCGGAAAAGGAGCCGACGCACTAAGTGCACAGCTCCTTTTCCGGTTCATCTGTTCTTTTTCATACCTATCTGCTCTTCTGCTATGTCCCAATGGACAGGTTTTTGAATTTTTATTGACATTTTGGGTCGCTTCTGTTACATTATCTATTATACAGAACAGAATGATTTATTCATTAAATTATTAATCATAATCAATTATCAGGGTGTTTCGCCCATTATACGCAATCCAGATTTAACATTTTTATTTTTTAAGATATATCAGCAATATTATTTACGGTAGATTCTTATTTGATTTTTTACAGAGTCATTCTTTTCTGCTATATATCATCCTGCCCATGGGCGTGATATGTCTTGTATCCTATGGGTGAAAGAAAGGGTAGAAGTTATTATGACAAAGGAAAAACTCTCAAAGGTATTGTCAGACCTTCCCTCCGGTAAACTGACTTACACGTTGCGCAATGATTACATGTTCAAGGCTGTCCTCCAAAAGAACAGACGCGCCCTCAAGGGACTGTTGTGCGCCCTGCTTGGCTACAATGAATACCAGATTCGAGACATTGAGCTGCTCAATCCTATTGAATTGGGAAAAGCTGTCGATGACAAGACCTGCATTCTGGATCTCAAACTGATCATGAACAACGACACGATCTTGAACATCGAAATGCAGGTGAACCGTTTGGACAACTGGCCGGAGCGGTCCCTGCTCTATCTCTGCCGCGCCTTCGATCATCTGGAGAGGGGGGCTGACTATTCAGAGATACATACCACGATGCACATCAGTATTCTGGATTTTCATCTGCCTCACTTGACACCACGGTTCTATTCGGAGTTCAAGATGTTGAATACGATAAACCATGAAGTTTATAGTGACAAAATAGCACTTCATGTGTTAGACTTGAAAGTGATAGAAGAATTGAACAATTCTGGATGCGAGCCCTTGGAAGCCATTCTTGCATGGGATTATCCATCGGGAACCGCATCAGAATCAGTCATTTCGACAAAGTATTCTGAATTATATAAATGGGCAAAGCTTTTCAAGGCAACCACATGGGAGGAGTTGAAGCAGATGGCAGAAGATAATGAATACATCGCTGACACGATTGTGACTTATCACGAACTATCGGATGATGAAAAGATTCAGATGCAGTGTGAGGCCAGAGAACGCTACGACCACGATAAAGCCACCTACATCAAAACAGGCTTCCGCATGGGACGCGAGGAGGGCGAACGGATTGGACGCGAAGAAGGTGAGCGCGTTGGACGCGCGGAGGGACAGCGACAGGGAATTGAGCGTCTGTCTGCATTGATCTCCTGCCTGGAGCAAGATGGTCACCCGGATCTGATCATCAAAGCTGCACAGGATGAAGCTCTGCGCGACAAGCTTTTCAAACAATATCATTTATGATAAAATATGAACATTTATTAAGCCGGTTAATGTTCGTCATAATCCTCCCGGGCGTTTTGTATGCCTATTTCATCTGTATATGGCTTTCCGGCGCCGCCACGTCCGAATAGACATATTTTATGCTGCATATGCGATTTTATTCCTCTGAGCCCATATATGCTCCCAACGCTGTAAAAAATAACATATTTGCAATCGCTAAGATCGATCCTGCCACCAAACTAATCATAGACTCTAAGCTTGAATTGACCGTCACTGCATTGAGAGCAAGCATTCTGTATCTCCAAGTAACCACAAATCTGGTTGCAACTCCTAACCCAAATACACTCAGACATTTCACCACGACGAAAATCATCGAAACCGTCTTTCTGCTCTTCACATTCTCATTGGCTGAAATTGCCGCAAAAATACTGTACAAAATAATTGCCTCTCCAAGGTTTATGATCATGGAGACGGGAAGTGCAAATTCCCCCTTCACCATATCGGCATTAACCCCCATCCAGGTCACAAGAAGTGACCGCTGCGCAAGCGTAATAAATGCGGTCAACAGTGCAGCCACGCCCCAGCATACAAATGTAATGAGCATCAGAATCTTTGTTTTTGAATCCTTCATCTCAAATTTACCTCTTCTTTCTGTATATCTTTTTGGCGATGTAACTTTCATATCATCGGATCCATATTTTCGCGCGACAGATCACCTTCGGCAGAAAAGAGCGGTAAATTTTGCCATAAATTTCTTTTACCTGCTCTCCTGTATGCTCCCGGTCAGACACAACCTCCAAAATCCGATACTCCACCCCAAATACTCTGGCTGTGACACCGGTATCTACGATTCCATTGTGAAGATAAAAATGCAGCCGCCGCTCTTGCGTCTTCCGCTCTTTCTCATTTTTCGCATAGTCCGGATTCTCCACCTCCCCTAGCATGCTATTTGCATCCGGGAAACAGACTGCCAAAAGGGAGAGAAACGTACCTCCCAGACCTTGATCCCGTAAGTCCTCACGAATCGCCAGATAATCAAACAGATAATCTGCCCTGCCATCATCCTTTATCAGCTTTACAAAGAAAGCGTATCCGCAGATTTCCTCTCCCTCAAACAGTCCGAAGCATTCATAGGTCTGCTTCGCAACACCCTTTTCAATCATCTTAAGAGGCTTCAACTCATTGTCCGGGAAATCCTTCTGCATATACTCCTGATACACAAACCGTATCTGCTCTCTGTTTAATCTATCTACTCTCATACATATGCCCTTATCTTTCTACTGTCTGAGTATTTTATTTACAGACTTTTGTTACCTACAGCTTTTGTATTCGTTTTAGCCATTCGTCCAAAAAACACTTCACAAAAATCAATAAATCCCTCTCCCGGCAATACATGATCCACAAAAGGACCTATCCTGTCCGAAAGGTGAACTGCATATAGACGATGTTTCCAACGCAATACGGATCTGATACTGCTCTGCAAAAGAAACAAAACCAAAACTCTGTCAAATGGATCACCACCACACCACATGTCAGCTCCTTTGCAGCTTGTAAGGTTTTTTCAAAGGAATCTCTCCAAAGATATTCATCCAAGTTTACCGGACTGTGAATCGTGTCTATCTGCATATTATGCTCTCTCAGACAATCCTTCAACTGCTCCAGTCTCTTTTCCTCAAAATACCGCTATGCTCTGCATCTATGCCCAAGGATATATACTATACCGCAAGCCTCTCTCCGCCAGCATCGAAATCTGCTCTTGAATGGATATGGAATAGTCAAAACATGTTGTGATTGAAAAAACGTCCATTGCCCTTCTCCTCCACTAAAACAATTCATCCAGCAAAATGTAATACCGAATCTTTTCCCAATCCGGCTCTATCCCCAATTCCTTGAACAAAAGCAGATCATCGTAATCCGGATAGGATTGCCCCACTGAAATTCCCTTTTGATATTTGCCGCTGTAATTATGAGACAGACTGCGATAACACAGTGCAATATCACACCATTTGTCTGCAATCCCACCTCGTCCCAGATCGATGTAGCCTGCCACCTCGTCTCCATCCAGAAAAATATTGGGCAAGCAGAAATCTCCGTGGGAAAGCACCGGTTCCTCCTTCGGTCTGTGCGCAAAAAGCCACTGTAACAAATCTGCAGGATCACGAAAACCACCTTCCCCAAAGGTATCCGGCTCCACATTGTCAATATCCACCAGATCATGCTCTACCCGAAAGCGAGCTTGTCTGAGCTTCTGCTCTAATCTGTTGTCACAGGGACAGTTTTGTATATCAACACGCCACAATTGTTTCAACGCCTTCGCCAGCAAACGAATCTGTCGCCGGGGATCGCGCATGTACGCCTCATCACAGGACATTTTCCCATGGCACTTACTCATAAGCAAAAAAGCCCGATTCCCCTCCACCTCATATGCGAGAATTTGAGGAACAGGCAATTTCCCCTTCAACCACTTATATAACTCATATTCATTCCCGGCTTCCTCTCCACACACCTGCACCTTCAATACCTTATCCTTAAAGAGGAGAACTGCCGAGTCCGACATCCCGATTTCATCCGTCTGATAGCTTTCTCCTGAAATCAACTGTACAATCTTTTTAGGCAACTCCATCCCTTTCCCTCCCTGGATTATATTATAATGTAGAGGATTCATTTTGACAACCATTCCTTCAACACAGCGTCTGGAGCAGCTATCATCTGTCATGCAAAAAGGGGCTGTGACAAAAAATGCCACAGCTCCCTTGATTCATCATAGGTCTTATTTGTTGTAGTTCACGATCTTGCCGAAATCCGGCTTTAAGGAAGCACCGCCTACCAGACCGCCGTCAATGTCGGGCTGTGCAAACAGCTCCGGTGCACTGGATGCAGATACAGAACCACCGTACTGGATGCGAATTGCAGCAGCGGTAGCCTCATCGTAAATTTCAGCGATGCACTCGCGGATTGCCTTACATACCTCCTGTGCCTGCTCGGTGGTAGCCACCTTGCCGGTGCCGATTGCCCAGATGGGCTCGTATGCGATCACTGCACTTGCTGCCTGAGCAGCAGTTACGTTCAGGAAAGCAATCTTGATCTGCTGACGGATGAAATCGATGGTAACACCCTGCTCTCTCTGAGTGAGAGACTCACCACAGCAGATGATGGGGGTGATATTGTGCTCGAAAGCTTTCAGCACCTTCTTATTCACGGTCTCATCAGTCTCTGCAAAATACTCTCTTCTCTCGGAGTGTCCAATAATCACATATTTCACTCCTGCATCAGTCAGCATTGCGGGAGCGATCTCACCGGTGTAAGCGCCGCTCTCCTCGAAATACATGTTCTCTGCACCGATGTTAATATTGGTACCCTTTGCAGCCTCCATAGCGGGAATAATGTCGATTGCAGGTACACAGAATACCACATCTACCTCATCATTACCAACAAGGGGCTTCAAGGTATTCACCAATTCCACTGCCTGACTGGGAGTCATATTCATCTTCCAGTTGCCGGCGATAATTTTCTTTCTTGCCATTACTTTCTCCTCTTACTTCATAACTATTTTATTCGATTGCATAACTTCTTTATCCTGTATTCAGATTGCGCAGTTTGCTTTTCTACTTGTTGTCTGCTGCATCCACGCCGGGAAGTACCTTGCCCTCAAGGAACTCCAGGGAAGCACCGCCACCGGTAGAGATGTGGCTCATCTTGTCACCAAAGCCAAGCTGATTCACTGCCGCTGCGGAATCACCGCCGCCGATAATGGTGGTTGCATCAGTCTCAGCCAAAGCCTTAGCTACAGAGATGGTACACTCTGCCAACGTAGGATTCTCGAATACGCCCACAGGTCCATTCCACACAACAGTCTTAGCAGTCTTCACTGCATCAGCAAACAGCTCTCTTGTCTTAGGTCCAATGTCACAGCCCTCTCTGTCTGCGGGCATGTTGGTCACATCGTAAACCTCAACCTCAACCGGAGCATCAATAGGGTTAGGGAAATCTGCAATCGTCACGGAATCAACAGGAAGCAGCAGCTTCTTGCCAAGCTCCTTTGCCTTATCCATCATCTCCTTACAGTAGTCAAGCTTGGTATCATCCACCAGAGACTTACCAATCTCGTAGCCCTGTGCCTTCAGGAAGGTATAAGCCATACCGCCGCCAATGATAAGGGTATCACACTTCTCAAGCAGATTGGAGATTACATTAAGCTTATCAGCAACCTTCGCACCGCCGAGGATTGCCACGAAAGGTCTTACAGGATTCTCCACTGCATTACCCAAAAACTCGATTTCCTTCTGCATCAAATAGCCGACTACATTCTCTCCACCCTTCTCGGTGATGAACTTCGTCACACCTGCTACGGAAGCATGCGCTCTGTGGGAGGAGCCGAAAGCGTCACATACATACAGATCAGCCAGATCTGCCAACTCCTTGCTGAACTCCTCGCCGTTCTTGGTCTCCTCTGCGCCGCGGAAACGAGTATTCTGAAGCAGAACCACATCGCCCTCCTTCATCGCTTCTACAGCCTTGGTAGCTTCCTCGCCGGTCACATTGTAATCAGATACAAATACAACCTCTTTGCCAAGCTTCTCGGACAATCTCTTTGCCACAGGAGCCAAAGACTCGCCCTCGTTGGGGCCGTTCTTCACCTTGCCCAGATGAGAGCAAAGGATTACCTTTCCGCCATCGTTAATCAGCTTGTTAATCGTAGGAAGTGCTGCTACAATACGCGTCTCGTCAGTAATCTCGCCATTCTTCAAAGGCACGTTAAAGTCGCATCTTACCAGCACTCTCTTGCCCTTTGCGTTAATATCATCAACTGATTTCTTATTCAAACCCATACTAAAAACCTTACCTTTCCATTACCCGCAGTTACACAACAGCCTGGTGTTCTGTAGCGAGCATATTTTTAATAAATGAATCAAGGGTCCGGTCCCAAAGACCGGACCCTCAATAGGTCTTAACGTGTACGCAAACAGTACATCTGTCAGTAGCTTAAGCGCACCTTATGAAAGCTCGCTGAAGTACTTGATGGTACGAACCATCTGAGAGGTGTAGCTGTTCTCGTTGTCATACCAGGATACAACCTGTACCTGAGTATTGCCATCTTCCATAGGAGCAACCATGGTCTGAGTTGCATCGAAGATAGAACCTGCGGTGCTACCAACGATATCGGAAGATACGATCTCATCTGTATTGTAAGCGAAAGACTCGGTAGAAGCTGCCTTCATATCTGCATTAATCTCATCCTTGGTTACAGCCCCCTTCACTACTGCTACCAGAATCGTGGTAGAACCGGTAGGGGTAGGAACACGCTGTGCGGAACCGATCAGCTTGCCGTTCAACTCAGGAATAACAATACCGATTGCCTTAGCTGCACCGGTAGAGTTAGGAACGATGTTGCAAGCGCCTGCACGGCTTCTTCTGAGGTCACCCTTTCTCTGAGGACCATCCAGAATCATCTGATCACCGGTGTAAGCATGTACGGAGGTCATGATACCGCTCATGATAGGTCTGCAGTCATTCAATGCCTTAGCCATAGGTGCCAGACAGTTGGTTGTACAGGAAGCTGCGGAAATAACAGTATCCTCAGGCTTCAAGGTCTCATGGTTTACATTGTATACGATGGTAGGAAGGTCATTACCTGCAGGAGCAGAGATAACAACTTTACGAGCACCGGCAGTGATGTGTGCGGATGCCTTCTCCTTAGAGGTATAGAAACCGGTACACTCCAGAACAACGTCAACCTTCAGCTCACCCCAGGGAAGCTTGGAAGCATCTGCCTCTTTGTAGATTGTGATGGTCTTACCGTTCACGGTAATGTTGTCCTCACCAGCCTCTACAGTGTCAGCATATTTGTACTTACCCTGAGAAGAATCATACTTCAACAAGTGTGCCAACATGCTGGGGCTTGTCAAATCGTTGATTGCTACTACCTCATAACCTTCCGCATCAAACATCTGTCTGAATGCCAGACGACCAATACGGCCGAAACCATTAATTGCTACTCTTACTGCCATTTTAGTTTCCTCCTAAAATATATAATTTTATATCTTTTGACTTCTGCGGCAAGCACCTGTCATTCCCGCATCCTTTTTAATCTGCGAAACAGACTTGTCCCATTGTCAAAATTTTATCAGCAATGTTATTTTACCTAATTCTCCCCCATAATTCAAGATGTAAATGAAAAATAATGAGCGATTCTTCCATTTTTAACAGAAATTTCATATTCAGAGTGCATTTTACTGCTCTTTTTGATATACTTAAATTATACAGAAACGCTTGTGCAAGCTGTACAATCTGTTTCACAAAGAGAAGGTTTTTTTTGAATGAGAAGCTTTTGGGAATGGGAAGCTTTTTCAATGAAAACATTTTTCAATGAAAACTATTTCAATGAGAAGCTTTTTTGAAATGTTTGTCTCCACATAACATATAGAATATTTAGAAAGGAATACAGCCATGCCTATTTTATCAGATTGCCACTTACATACCTCTCACTCAGGAGACTCAGAGGCTCCTATGGAAGAGATGATTCTGCAGGGCATCTCCCAGGGACTGACTACCATGTGCTTTACGGAGCACAATGACTTTGATTACCCTGTAACAGAATTGGACCCTGCCGGTAAATTCGAGCTGAACACCGACGCATATCTCTATGATTTAATCCGCCTGCGGGAAAAATATGCCGACCGGATTCGTATCCTCTTTGGCGTAGAGTTGGGACTACAGCCCTCGGTAATCCGCAGAAATGCCATTTACGCCAAAAGCTATGACTTTGATTTTATCATCGGCTCCTCTCATCTGGTACGGGAACGCGACCCCTACTATCCGGAATATTACGAAGGTCGCTCGGATGAAGAAGCCTATCGGGAATATTTTGAATCCATTCTTGAAAACATTCAGAAATTTTCAAATTTTGATGTATACGGACATTTGGACTATGTAGTGCGCTATGGCAGAACCCGGGATGAGAACTATACCTACGCACAATACAGCGATATTTTTGACGAAATCCTAAAACTGTTGATCGATAAGGAAAAAGGAATTGAGCTCAATACCGGTGGACTCAAAAAAGGAATGCGCGATGTGCATCCCTGCACGGATATCATCAAAAGATATAAAGAGCTGGGTGGCGAAATTATCACTGTCGGTTCAGACTCCCATGACACCGCCCATATTGCGGAGGGGTTTGACCGTGCCATGGAGGTGCTGAAAGCATGCGGATTTTCCTATTATACTATCTTTGAAAAAAGAGTCCCTGAGTTCAAGCGCATTTAACCGCAAAATCAAAAATCCATGTAGGGATTGCACTGCATACTATGAATCGTGCACATCCATACATGGATTTTGTTTTTTACCTATCTGCTGCTTTTACTCACTGCTCACACAAGACTACAATCATGGTCGGCGTGGTCTGTGCCGGTATACTTCTGGTGGATGTCTCATAGACAACTACCAGATTATGATTTGCCGGAGACCCTTGGAAATACTGGTTATTGGTGGTACGCACATCCACTGCTCCATCTACATTCAACTGTAATGTCATATCCTCATTCACCAGATTGTTATTGAAAAATCCCACTTCCACCATCCGGTCATTTCGATTCTGAGCAACCACTACGGCATTATACTGTGGCGGATAAATCAAAGGTACAGGCGCATCCATACGATACCAGAAGGTACACGATGTTCCCACAGACAACGTCTCAAAATCCACCACATAGGTTGACGGATTCATTATAAAATTAACGGTATTTCCATCCGTATCTTCCACCGTCACAAATATCATGCAGCCATCGGCACGTCGATTACCGACTCTGGTGGGTGTCATCTCCACGATGGTTCCCTCTACCGAGCCAAAGCTGTTTCTTCGGTAAGGATTTCTCCCATTAAATCGAAAGTCCATACAAGCTTCCTTTGCCAAAACTTTTTTGCAATTTGTGATTATCATATGACCTGTGTCACAGAATCGTTCCTCCACCCAACACATACTCCCCATCATAAAACACCACTGCCTGTCCGGGTGTGGAGGCGCGCACCGGCTTCTCAAAGGCACAGAGCACATGATCTTTATCCGTTTTTTCTATAGTACAGAACTCTCCTCTGTGATTGTAACGAATTTTTGCCAGCACTCTTCGGGGCTTTGTTAAATCAGATATTGCCATATAATTTACTCTGTCACAAAGCACTGTGGAAGTAAACACATCCTCATTTTCCCCGATTACCACTTCATTGGTGTCGGGGCGTATCTCAGTCACGAATATTCTCCTTCCCATAGCAAGCTCCAAGCCTCTGCGCTGTCCCACTGTATAGTGGGTAATTCCTTTATGCCGCCCAAGGATCTGTCCATCGGTGCTTACAAAATTGCCCGGTCCCGGCACTCTCTCCCCCGCCTCTCTATCAATGAACGCCGCGTAATCACCATCGGGAACAAAACAAATTTCCTGACTGTCCGGCTTGTGCGCAACAGGAAGCCCCGCTTCCTCAGCAATACGCCTGATTTCATCCTTGGTATATTCTCCCACCGGCATCAGTGTATGAGAGAGCTGTTCCTGGGTCAGATTGTACAAAGCATAGGTCTGATCCTTTGCTGCCGTCACCGAATTGCGAATGGCATATCTTCCATTCGTCAACCGATCTATTCTGGCATAATGACCGGTAGCAATGTAATCCGCCCCAATCTCCAGGCTTCTCTTGAGCAGGGATTCCCATTTGACATAGCGATTACAGGCAATGCAAGGATTGGGCGTATGTCCTCTCAAATACTCTTCCACAAAATAATCCATCACATTGCATTGAAACTCTCTTTTAAAATTCATGACATAATAGGGAATATCCAATCTCTGCGCCACTCTTCTGGCATCATCCACCGCCGACAGCCCACAACATCCGCCGCTCTCCTGCTTGGTCAGCTCATCTTCATCCTGCCATATCTGCATGGTGACACCGATCACATCATATCCCTGCTGTTTTAACAAATAGGCTGCCACGGAGGAATCCACCCCTCCCGACATGCCGACTACCACTTTCTTTTTCATATCCTATCCAACTTCCCATTTCTTTTTGTCCGGAAGATATTTGAAATTTTATCCTTGTATCTACGTTTGATGCAGCTTTTTTAGGTTGCATATTGTAATGTATGATAGCATGAATTTCACTGTATTGCAACCGGGCAGTGCATGTCATGGATAAGCTCATATATCTCATATCATTTTATCCGCCAATGTGGTGTAGCGATGGATTTTATCCCTATTGCCCTCGTTACGGTTACGATTTTTCTATGCTGACAGAATTTTGTACTTATCACTTTCTATACTCACTGTCAGCCAAGAAAAATGGCGTAACCTGCACGAATTGGGCTTCAGGGATAAATTCCACTGCCACACGTCGACTCATTGCCTAGCATTTATGAAAACAACTTAGAATTGTGCAGCTTGTGACTGTTCACTGATAAACTCTTTTCTATCTCCAGCAATCCCTCCACGTCTAAATCGCGCTGCATGACTGCATCCCCTGCAATCGACAAATTGCCTCCCCAATGATAGCCTGTCAAATTCTCTAAGGACGATAAACGTAGTGTACCGGTCTGCGTGATTGCACAGTCACCATCTGCAATCTGTCCCGATGCCGTAATCGTCGCCTTAAGGTCTATCACATGCTCTTTGCCTTCTCTACAAATCAGATTTGCCACCTGCCAGTTACCATATTGGCTAGAAACGGTCTGACTGCAGCTCTCCCGCCACCTGAATCAAATCACCTGCAAGGTGCTCATCCCCTTCCAACGTCCAGCCGTCCACTCCCTCGTCCATTCCGTACCTCAATCTGGTACCGTTTTTCTCCAGTATCTTCACTTTAAAAGGTGTTTTCGACCAAATTCCCTCATCACTGTCATTATATAGCTTCAACTGATATACGGAGGACTCCCTGACAAGTGAAACCCTCTGTTCGCTTTGTCCACTGAGTATGATGACATTTGTTCCACTTGTCCAGAGAGAATCTTCGCAAACGAAATCCCCTTCTACCTCTACAGAACCCATTGACCAAGAATTCCAGCTTGTGGAATAAAAACATCCCTCCACATATACACTCGCATTTTCCCCTGAGAGCCGCAAACGTTCCTCTGTCATCAAATCTCCATAAACCTTCAACTCTCCTGCAATGCTTGCACCATACTTCAAAGTCAGGTTGCCCTGAATACTCCATTCCTCAGTCAACGTCAGCTCCCAGAGGCAAACAATATCTCCGGTATATTTTCCGTCCGCCAGCTTAGTGTCTCTGTCAAAGGTAATAACACCTTCCTTGGGGCACCCATTGTCTGTAATTGTGCCTGCCACATACACGGGAGCAGCAAAGAACAATCCCTCTTCACTTTCATTCTCAATTTGCAGATGATATAACCCCACATTATCAGCGCAATTCAGTGCTATGCGCTGTCCGTTGGAGCCGCTTACCACCAATGTATGCCCATAATTTGCCTTAAAATATGTACCCTCCGCAATCTGAAAATCACCCTTTATCTCGAATGTACCGTAGCTCCACAGAAGGCTCTCGCAGGTATCTGCCCAAAAATCTCCCTCTACAAGTACATAATCCTGCGGCTTGTCCATTTGCAGAGAGCCATAGCCTTTGACAAAAGCGCGCTCTTCTCCCACACGACTTTCTGACTGAATGCGGTAGTCTCCCCCTACAAGCAAGCTGCCTCCATTCAGCAAAATAGAGCCGCCCGGCTGAATCAGATTCCCCTGTACTGTCAGACTGTGTCCGTCCAAATTGAGTGTCCCACTATCCACAGTCAAATCATATATGACCATATCCTGCTCCAGCGTCAAATCCTCTGTGACCGTCAGACTATCCGGCATATTTTCTTCATCAAATATTGCCACATCATTTCCCGATACCGTAGCTGCCCGAACAGTCAATTCATCCGACAGTATATTTGACAATATGATCACAAAGGCAAGCAAAACAGCAGTAAGCCTTTTGCCTCGCAACTTTTTCCCTAAAAGTAGGTTCTTCATTTTATTCCCCTTTCGTATGGAGCGTTCAATTCTCCCTGTATACTCAAAAGAAGCATGTCCGAACCGGACATGCTCTTTTCCCTAATATTCTTCCTCTTCCTCGTGTTCACTGATATCACTCACGGGCTTTTGCAGCCCTTCAATGGTGATTCCGTTCTTCTCCGCATAATCCCACAGCGCTGCGTGGATCGCTTCCTCCGCAAGCAAGGAGCAGTGTACCTTTACAGGCGGAAGCCCATCAAGCGCCTCCATAACCGCTTTGTTAGTCACCTCCAGGGCTTCCTGAATGGTCTTGCCCTTTACAAGCTCCGTCGCCATAGAGCTTGTCGCCACTGCTGCGCCGCAGCCAAAGGTCTTAAACTTTGCCTCCTGTATGATACCATTCTCATCAATATCCAAAAACATTCTCATGATATCGCCGCACTTGGCATTTCCTACTGTTCCCACGCCGCTGGGATTCTCCATCTCTCCCACATTTCTGGGATTCTGAAAATGATCCATTACTTTCTCGCTATACATAATCATCCTACCTTTCCATTATGCACTTATTTTTTTGTATGCAAATCGTGCAAAAATTACTTTTGCTGTGACTTTAGGAAATCCTCATACAACGGGGACATATCGCGCAGTCTCGCTACAATCTGCTTCAGATTATCTACTACAAAATCCATCTCTTCCTTGGTATTTTCCTCTGACAGGGTCAGTCTCAGGGAACCATGTGCCTCCTCATGCTTCAGACCAATGCCCAACAGAACATGGGAAGGATCCAGAGAACCGGAAGTACATGCCGAACCGCTAGATGCACATACCCCTTTCATATCCAACATAATCAACATGGATTCACCTTCAATATAAAGGAAAGAGAAATTCACATTATTGGGCAGTCTCTTGGTGCGATGACCATTCAACCAGCAGTAGGGAATCTCATCCTCAATGCGCTTAATCAGGTAATCACGCACCTCAATTTCCTTCCTGGTCTTCTCCTCCATGATACGCATTGCACGGTCTGCTGCGGCTCCAAGTCCCACAATACCGGGAACATTTTCTGTTCCGGCTCTTCTGCTTCTCTCCTGCGCTCCACCATGTATAAAGGAACGGGACTTCACACCCTTTCTGATATATAGGAAGCCAATACCCTTCGGTCCATTGAGCTTATGTCCACTGGCGCTGAGCATATCAATGTTCATTTCATCCACATTGATGGGAAGCTGCCCGTATGCCTGAACTGCATCTGTATGGAAAAGTATCCCCTTCTCCTTGGCAATGGCACCGATTTCAGCAATCGGTTCAATCGTACCGATTTCATTATTTGCAAACATGATACTGATCAAAATCGTATCCGGACGGATTGCTGCCTTCAACTCCTCCAGGTTAATCAATCCATCCCGGTCCACATCCAGATAGGTGACCTCATAGCCCTGCTTCTCCAGATACTCGCAGGTATGCAATATTGCATGATGTTCTATCTTGGAGGTAATTATATGTTTTCCTTTGTTGCTGTAAGCTTCAGCAGTTGCCTTCAATGCCCAGTTATCCGCCTCAGAACCACCGGCAGTGAAATAAATCTCCTCCGTTTTGGCGCCAAGACTTTTCGCAATAATCTCTCTTGCATCAGTCACAGCTTTTTTACTTTCCCCGCCCAGGGAATAAATGGTGCTGGGATTACCATAATGCTCTGTGAAGTACGGAAGCATTGCTTCCACTACCTCGGGTGCAGTCTTTGTGGTTGCTGCATTATCCAAATATATCATATTAACCTCTTTTCTCCGCATACGCGCTCAATTCCTACTGGTTTTTGGGTGATTAAAAAGTGCATATTTACGCGGTTTTTTCATTCATTTCTAAGCGTTTTAAATTTAATTTATACTACGCTACTAGGAATTATATAATAATATAACACTGCTATCTTGTTCTGTCAACTACTGCTTTCGCATATACTGTTGAAAAGTTATTTTCAGGTGCTCACCATGCAGATCCATAAACGCCATCCACTGATCATGGGTACTTTTATTCTCACAATAACAGGATTGATTAGCCGTGTGATCGGTTTCTTCTATCGTATATATCTGGCAAGACAATTCGGCGAGGAGGGGATGGGAATTTATCAGCTTCTCAGTCCGGTTCTGGCTTTGTCCTTTTCCCTGACCGCCGCCGCATACCAAACTGCAATTTCCAAAATTGTAGCTGCTCACGCTGCCAAAAACAATAAAGCTTCCTATTTGCCTCTGCTTGCCGGAATCAGCATCTCCCTGCCATTGTCTCTCTTATGCAGCATGGGTGTTTTTGTTCTGTCCGACTACATCGGCATCCAGCTTCTACAGGAGGAACGCACTGTTTCCATGCTCCGTAATTTATCCTTTTCCATTCCTTTCAGTGCAGTCCATTCATGTATTAATGGATATTTTTATGGGCTCAAAAAAACAGCCGTGCCCGCCATAGCACAGCTCATTGAACAGTTAGCAAGAGTGGGCTGTGTGTACGGCATCACCCTGTACGCCCAAGGTCACGGTGCTTCACCCACCATCAACATTGCTGTTTTGGGATTGACTGTAGGGGAGTTCATCTCCATGCTCGTGACCATTCTCTCTGTATACTACTGTTATGCACGAGACCATCACACAGGCTTTGCACTGAGCAGGTATGTCTCAATTCTTCCCATATACCGCGATATTCTGGCTCTGG
>JAFVDW010000071.1 GCA_017478245.1 Lachnospiraceae bacterium | reverse complement strand
TCACGGCGGTAACACGGGTTCGATTCCCGTTGGAGTCATTTCCCGAGAGGGTTTACGGACCTTTAGCTCAGTTGGTTAGAGCAACCGGCTCATAACCGGTCGGTCCTGGGTTCGAGTCCCCGAAGGTCCACTTGAGAGCAATCTCATCCGTAACATAATATTGTATATATGGCCCAGTGGCTCAGTTGGTTAGAGCGTCGCCCTGTCACGGCGAAGGTCGTCGGTTCGAGTCCGATCTGGGTCGTTTATGGGGTCTTAGCTCAGCTGGGAGAGCATCTGCCTTACAAGCAGAGGGTCATAGGTTCGAGCCCTATAGGCCCCATTCATATTCTGAGAAATACAGCTCATGTTGTATTTCTTTTTTATTTTATAGAAATATTATCAGCCACAGTTACACACGCCTATCAGATTATTTGTCTAAGAGGACATTTGATAACATTGACATGGATAAAAATTGCTAATACAATGATTGAGACAGAGCAAGAATTTATTGTGTTAGTAGAATAGGATGGATGTTCTTTTTGAGTGGGAAGGAGGAGAGAATGCTGGGAGATCAGGAGATTATTCAATTATTTTGGAATCGTTCAGAGAATGCGATTGTCCAGATGACCGAAAAGTATGGAAAATACTGCTTCACGATTGCATGGAATATTTTATATAACAGAGAAGATTCGGATGAGTGTGTCAATGATACTTGTCTGCACGCATGGAATGCCATGCCGCCACAGCGTCCCGACATATTGAAGGCATTTCTTGGGAAAATCACCCGGAATCTGGCTTTGAATCGCTATGAAGGCTATCATGCTTTAAAGAGAGGAGCGGGTCAGATATCTTATTGTCTGGACGAACTGGCAGAGTGTATAGCGGACACCTCCAGCACTGAGAGTATAGTAGAACAGATGGTTTTGACAGAATGTCTGAATAATTTTCTGGCTACACTGAAAGCGGAGGAGCGTTCGATCTTCGTGCGGCGCTATTGGTATGTCAGCTCCGTCAGCGAGATTGCACAGGACTATGGATATAGTGAGAGCAAGATCAAAATGATGTTGCTTAGAACACGCCATAAGCTGAAAGAAGCATTAGAACGGGAAGGAATTTCGACCAACTAATAATTATACAGCGAAACATGTGTTGTCGCTTTCGGAAAGGATTGGATGAAATTATGACGGAAAAGGATATTATGAAAGCTTTTGGAGATATAAAAGAAGAGTACATTGATGAGGCGGCTCCGGAGCGTTGGAATAAACAGAGAACAGGCAGACGGCAAATAAGCAATTATTTACGGGAGTACGGCAAGGTATGGTCGGCAGTGGCGGCTGCGGTAGTGTTGATGATATCCTTTGGTGTCTACCGCAATGTGATGCAGGGAGATTTTAGCAGCAGTTCGACAAACTATAATAAATCGGATACAACGGGCACCACAGCTTCAGATAGCGCGGATGCAGCATCAGACAATGCAAATGACATCGGCTATGAAGGGGTTGCGGAGGATAGTGTTGCGGAGTCGATAGAAGAGGCTGAAAACAGTACGGATGTCGATGGTATAACGTCTATCAGAGTGCAGTGTGCCAGCCTTGTGGAGGCAGAGGACCTTGCAGGGTTTGGGCTTGTAACAGGCGGAGGGTTGAACGGATATGAGCTGACGACCATCTATGCAGTGAAACAACAGGCAATAGAGCTTGGATATGAAAATGAGGATGGTACGGCGCGGTATTGGATTACGAAGGTCAAGGAGCAGTATGGGGCTCTAACGGATTGGACGATTCAGGATGGGAATGTTTATGATGTTACAGAAGTTTGGGATGTGGATGGCGTGAAAGTCACGATGGAGGGTGACGAGATTCGGTTCACAAGAGCGGCATGGCAGACCGACGGGTATACCTACATGGTGGAAGTGG
This sequence comes from Lachnospiraceae bacterium, assembly GCA_017478245.1. Classification (GTDB taxonomy): domain Bacteria; phylum Bacillota; class Clostridia; order Lachnospirales; family Lachnospiraceae; genus Acetatifactor. The sequence continues at coordinate 12,068 of JAFVDW010000071.1, read as the reverse complement.
ATGATATAACCTTAGAGCAGACAGCTTGGGATAGTCTGCTCAGAAGTATCCGGTAATTGCCGTTGCCGGTTTCTAAATTTAGAGAAATCAACTAAAAAGTAAAAAATAAAATAATTTGTGACGCAGCCCATTATTATTCTGTCTATATGGATAAGAAGCGTTCAATACGCTATCGAAACTTATTTAAGACAAAGGAACGAGAATGGGAGGATGTCACATGAAAAAGAGAATAATAGCAGCATGGATGACTATGGTAATGAGCGTGGGAACCGTAGGGCTGACCGGGTGCGGTAAGGCGGATTCGTACAGTATGGCAACGTCAGATAACGCTTCGACTACGGCGAGTGTCAGTGAAACCGCAGAGGCACCAACGAATGTCGACGCGTCATACAGTAGTGAGTCATACAGTGATGAGTCGGGCGAAGACTATTACGATGGTTATTGGAACGGATATGAAGACAGTGCCACAGCAAGCTATAGTAATTCCGTCAGGGGTGTCTACGATGCAGCAATGGATACCATCGAGTATGAAGGCGGATGGTGGGAGCCGTCCGGAGATGAATGGGATAGGGAGGAGTATAGTCATTACGAGGAAAATGCGTGGATGTCTGTCAATGCGGCGCCCTTTTCTACTTTTGGTGTGGACGTGGATACGGCATCTTATGCAAATATACGTCGCATGCTTTTAGATAGGGATCAGATTCCGGCAGATGCAGTGCGAATTGAGGAAATGATTAATTATTTTTCATACGATTATCCGGAGCCCAAATCGGATCAGCCTTTTTCCGTTACTACAGAGATTGCCCCCTGTCCTTGGAATGACGATACGGAGCTTTTGCTAGTGGGATTGAAGGCGCGTAAGATGGATATGAGAGAGCGGGTGGATTCCAATCTGGTCTTTCTCATTGATGTATCGGGTTCCATGTCTGACAATGATAAGCTGCCCTTGATTCAGCGTTCCTTCCGCCTGCTGTGTGAAGAGCTTGGACCCAATGACAGAGTGTCTCTGGTGACTTATGCGTCTGAGGATAAAGTGGTGTTGGAAGGTGTGTCCGGCAAGAGAAAGTCCAGGATCAATGATGCCATGGAGGATTTGTATGCCAGCGGTGGAACCAACGGTTCAGCAGGTCTTTTGACAGCCTATGAACTGGCGGAGGATTATTTTATCGAAGGCGGCAACAATCGTGTCATTCTGGCAACGGATGGAGATTTAAATATTGGTCTGACAGACGAGGATTCTTTGAAGAAGCTCATTGAGGAAAAAGCGAAGAGTGGTGTGTATCTGTCTGTATTGGGATTTGGCACCGGAAATATTTCGGATACTAACATGGAGGCATTGGCAGATCATGGCAATGGGAATTACAGCTATATTGATTCCATTGCGGAGGCTAAGAAGGTATTGATTGAGGAGATGGGCGGTACCTTGTTCCCGGTGGCGAAGGATGTGAAGCTACAGGTGGAATTTAATCCGGCATACATCAAAGGATATCGTTTGATTGGTTATGAGAACCGCACCATGGCAGCCAGAGATTTTGCAGATGATACCAAGGATGGCGGTGAGATTGGAGCGGGTCATACGGTGACAGCGTTGTATGAAATTGCCAAGGTGGATTCAAGGCAGGATATTCCGGAGATTACCTCCAGATACACGCGAAGCGAAAAGAAAGGTTTGGATTGGTTGTCTGATAAAGAGTATTTGACAGTGAATATCCGCTATAAGGAGCCGGACGGAGATACCTCTAAAGAAATTGTGTGTCCGGTGGACAGTAGCAGTGAATCCCGGAGGATGAGCGAAAACCTTTCCTGGGCGGCTGGTGTGGCACAAATCGGGATGATATTAAAGAACTCTGAATATGCAGGAGACACACAGCTTGAGAATGTATTGAAACGGATGGAACGGCTGAAAAGTGTAGAGGAGGATGACTACAGGGAGGAATTTATATATCTGTTTTCCAGATATATGCGATAGTGTCAAAGAAAATGCAACATATTTAAAACATTACATGATAAATTGCGCCATGGAGATACCGTGGCGCAGTTTGTTATGATAGGGTAGAAATGTATAGTATTTCTTTGGCGGATATGATAAACTGCAAATGAAGTGATGAGATTTGCAGGTGAGGATTTAATGGGAGAGCCGGTTGACTTGAACAGAATATTCGATTAAATTAGTGACTTGGAAAGGGTAAAGTGCATTTTCATGAAACCTATCAATATTTATTCATTGACCAGATTATCGGATGCAGAAAGGCTGGAGCGACTGGAGCGGCAAATGTCCAAACGCAAAAATTATATGAAAATCAAGGAATGGGAGTTGGATGGCTTAAGAGCGTTTTGCGGAAAACTGGATGGAGTGATGGAAGATGCTCCTGGATTAAACTTCTATTATTCCTTTGTGATGCCTAAATTGGGCAAGGAATTTGATCTGCTGCGGGTGAGTGAAGAATATGTGGTGAATGTGGAATTAAAAAGCGGTAACGTATCGGATGAGACGATTCAAAAGCAGCTTTTGCAGAACCGCTATTATCTTGCCACCTTGGGAAAGGGCATGTATTTCTATACCTATGTCAGTGGTGTGGACCGATTGGTTCGGCTGTCTAACAGTGGGCGACTGGTGGAGGCGGACTGGGAAGAGCTGGCGCGGGTTTTGGAACGACAGAGAGACTGCTATAGGGGTCATATTGAAGAACTGTTCAAAGAGGATAAATACCTGATTTCTCCGTTGACGGATCCGGGCAGATTCCTAAGACAGGAGTATTTTCTGACCTTCCAACAGAAGGATATCAAGAAACAAATATTGAAGAGGCTGAAACAGAACGAAGGGCAGAAGGAGCAGGGAATATCCGTGCAGGGATTTACCGGATTCCCCGGTACCGGAAAGACTATCTTACTGTATGATATTGCGATGCAGCTCTCCAGACGGGATAAGGTGTGTGTGTTTCACTTTGGCTCTCACACCAAGGAACTGGAGCAGCTCAATGAGCGCTTGAAACGCATAGATTTTTATTATTATGAGAACACAGAGAGGTTGTCGGTGCAGAGGCAGTATTCAGCTATCTTTGTGGATGAGGGGCACAAGATGGATGAGGTCACTTTGGATGATATTCTGATGCTTGCAGACAGGTGGAGCGCGCCGATGATCATCTCCTATGACAGAGAGGATTGCTTGTCGCCTGACGAGAGAAGAATGATCGGCGCAGATTTGATCGAAGCCATTCCGGGTTTTGTGGGATACCGTTTGACCAATCGGATACGTCTTAATAATGAGTTATCTACCTTTATCAGATGTGTGATGTGCGTGGCAAGTGGAAATCACAGAAGTGAGTATCCATCGGTATCTCTTGCATATGCCACCAATAGTGAGGAGACGAGAAAGCTATTGCACAATTTTGAGAAGGAAGGGTACATCTATATTTGGGATGCGGCATTGGGAGAACCGAGGGATATGTGTGGTGAGAGGATAGAGGTATCAGAGGCGACCTGCAAGGAGTATGCCAAAGTGGTTATGCTAATCAATGGTTCTTTTGCGTATGATGAACAAGGCTATTTGCGATATCCGGTGGGAGTAGAAAATGAGCGTGGGCAGGAATCAATCGTTCGAAATTTATTTCATGGTTTGAGCAGAGCCAAGGAGAATATAGCGATTGTTGTTGAAAATAATGAACCGGTGTTTGACAGATTGTTGGGTATCGTACAAAGGGATACGAATAAAGGGAGATAAGGAATGAGTATTGTGATGGAAAATCCAAGGAGAGAGTTAGAAAAAATATACCCCAGAAGAGCAGATAAGATAGATACCAAAAAGATTATGAGCATATGCAAGGGTGTATTTTATGTGGCGATGCTTCTATGTGCGATACTTGCAATTTGTGGCGTATACATATTTATGGTGATAGGTGTTGTTGCTTACTTTGCATGGCACTTTTACCTTATGACCTTCTACCGGGATGAAGTCAAGATAGAATTGTTTGACTATCAGATGGATGCCACCTTTGTGGTTGCACTGCGCGAAATGGATGAATTCGGAAGTGTTGTGGGTGAGGAATTGTACTATATATACAATGAACTCATTATGCACGAGAATATGGTACGAAAAGAGGGGGATTATGATCGCCATTATGGTGCGTATGAGCCGGATAAAATAGAAGGACCTACCAGGGAAAACCTGAATAAAACAATGTCTACCATTCGGGATGGTGAATTTCAGAAGGAGCTGTGTGCCGAGATTATCAGAGGACATGAGGAATATCAAGGTTGGAAGATCACGCCCATTGAGCGTGTGTATGCGATTCGCCCGGGTGTTTTGGCAAGTAATGTTGTGATTGCAGGCAGACGAGGGATGAGAGAGAAGATTAAGATTGTATGGGATTTGGAAGATAGAAAAGAGCTCATGCAGAAATTGCGGGAATTGAAAAAAGTACAGATTGAATGAATCAAGTGTATAGACAAAAACTTTTTGAATCGAAAGGGCGAGACACTATATGGATTTTGACAAATTTGTGAGAGAGATTGAGGAAAATCATTGGAATGTACACGGTGTGGAGGTGTATGAAAATGACCGACTGATTCACCAATACGGTAATACCAGGCTGTCACGATTTCCTATCTATTCTGCTACCAAAACGATTACCTCCATTGCTTTCGGGATGGCGTGGGATGAGGGCAAGATTCATCTGGAACAATCGATTCTCACATATCTGCCTGAAGAAGTGCTGCGTGAGATACCGGAAAGTCAGGTGGCGACATTTGAGCAAATTACGATGGAGAGATTGTTGACCATGTCCGTGGCGGGTTTTCCATTCCGACCGGAAGGAGAAAGCTGGTTGCACTATGCGCTCTCCTGCCCATTATCAAATGTGCAGGAAAGAGTATTTGACTATAGTAATATACCCGCGTATCTGGTGGGAGTAGCGCTGACCCATGCAGTGGGGGAGGATTTGTATCAATATCTGGATAGAAAGCTTTTTACACCGTTACAGATTATCGCCCCCATATACCAACGGTGTCCGGAGGGATATTTTTACGGTGCCTCCGGGATGGAACTGTCCGTGCAGGAGCTGAGCCGGATAGGGCTGCTGCTTTATCATAAGGGGCTTTATGAAGGGCAGCGAATTGTATCGGATGACTATGTGGAGCGAGCCACCGGCATCCGGCAGATGAACAGGGAAGGGGGCTATGGATATTTTATCTGGAAATATCTGGATGGCTTCAGCATTAATGGCAAGTGGAAGCAAAAGTGTTATATCTTGCCGGAGAGAGGGCTGGTGATAACCTATCTGTCTCATATCGAGGAGGAGACAGCCGCACTAAAGGAAAATATGGAAAGAACTATTTTGAATATAACCCGTCAGACAATCTGAAGCTGGCGGGTTAAGTATAGTATTTCGGTAAAATTTGTGATAAACTTCTAAGGGATATAATACGAGTCGGAGTATAACCGGATGATAGAATGGGAGCAAGGAAGAAAATGTGCGGTATAAAAAAATTAATCCATATAAAAAAAATGGTTTGCATGGGAGTGCTCTTGGGACAGATTGGCTTGGTGGGCTGTGCCGGCACACAGGCGACGGAATCGCAACAGGTACAAGTGCAGAAAGAGGAAAGCGTGTCCGGGCAGGAGAGCGCGGTCGGCGTGGATGAGAATGTGGGTCAGGATCAGTCAAAGCTAAGTGCGGATAATACAGATATAGACAATACAGATATAGACAATCCACATATAGATGATGTCCGGGAAATGTCAGAAGAGGCTGAGGCGGCAGAACCGGAGACGGAAGAACCGGAGGTGGTGGAAGAAGCTGCGGAGGACAGAGAGCCGGTACATGGCATTTATCTGTCCGCCTATGTGGCAGGTTCCTCGGAACTGATGGAGAGCACTCTCACACATTTGGATGAGAGTGCCATCAATGCGGTGGTGATTGATATTAAAAACGATGAAGGTCGAGTGACTTGGGAGACCGGGACTCAAATCGTGGAAGAGGTAGGTTCTGCCGAGCGGCTGATCCGCGACATGCCGGGATTGATAGAGACTTTACATGCGCACGATATTTATGTGATAGGCAGATTCGTGACATTTCGGGAGATGTATCTGAAGGATGTCAAGCCGGAATGGATGGTACAGAATACTAACGGTAGTGTCTATACGGACAAGAAAGGATTTTGTTGGATTGATCCTGCCAATGAGGAGGCATGGGCATACATAGAGGAGATTGTGGAGGCATGCACACAGGTGGGCTTCGATGAGATTCAGTTTGACTATGTGCGTTATGGAACCGGAATCAAGGATGAAATGATTGGTTTGGATGGTACGGGCAGACAGGCAGCCATCACCACCTTTGCAACTCATATGGAGGAATTTTTCAAGGAGCTGCATAAGCCCTATTCCCTGGATGTGTTTGGGACGATCATCAATTCTGAGATAGATAGGAAAATCGTGGGACAGGATTATGCGGCACTGGCAGAGCATACGGATTATCTTTCGCCGATGGTGTACCCATCTCACTATTATGACGGCAGCTTTGGTATCGCTTATCCGGATGAGAAGCCTTACGAAACCGTGAAAAACGCCATGTTGGAATCCAATCGCGTGTTGGAAGAGCGGCAGCAGGAGAACGGAGAGGGAGAGGCTCGAAGAGCCAGGATAAGACCATGGATTCAGGGCTTTACAGCGTCTTATCTGAAGCACTATATCAAGTATGGCGGAGAGCAAATCAGGGAACAGATTCGCGCTGTCTATGAGGCGGGACATGAGGAATGGCTGATCTGGAATCCTTCTTGTAAATATCCATGGGAGGAGTTGACCGAGGATAAGTTACCGCAATTTGATGAGATGCAAGAGGAGCTATTGCAGGAGCAGGCAGCGCAGGAGTCGACAGAACAGGAGTAGGCGACGATACGGAGCTCTAATTTGAACAGACAGAGGAAAATGATGAAGGTAATATGGAAAACAGACGAAAATACACAACCCCAAGGGGTGTGAATGGGAAGGACAGACGGAGAAAACAACATGAAAGCAGAGCTGTCAGAAATAGACGACTCCGGAAAAAGCGACTGCTGAGGAAAAGGTTTTTTTTACTATTGGCGTTGGTTGTGTGTCTCTGTGTGGGATTCCGGTTGCAGCATAAATATATGTCTGTGTGGATGGTAAGCCGGATGGCAGTAGTCAGTGTGCCGGAGTGGATTGATGTGCAGTATATTCCGGAGGGCAATCCCTCACGAAGTGAAGAACGTCTGGAGGCTGTTCGGGATATTGTGGTCCACTATGTGGGCAACCCTGGAACCACGGCGCAGGCAAATCATGACTATTATTGCCATGAAGATTCGGTTGTGTGCTCCCATTTCGTGGTGGGTCTGGAGGGGGAGATTATCCTGTGCCTGCCCCTCAATGAGCGCTCGGCGGCAAGCAATCACAGAAATAAGGATACGATCTCCATTGAAGTATGCCATCCCGATGACACCGGAAAATTTTCAGACGCGACTTATGATTCTCTGGTGAGACTGGTGGCATGGTTGACGGATATCTGTCACTTGGATACGGAGCATGTCATCAGACATTACGATGTCACAGGCAAGGAGTGTCCCAGATACTATGTCCGCAATGAAGATGCGTGGATACAGTTCAAAGAGGATGTGGACAGGACGATACGGTAGTTTTTTGGCGGCCAAATTTCTATGTGAATTTCTATATGATATGTATAGATACTCTTTGTTTGGGAGACAATGTGAAGCAAACAAACGGAGGGAAATATGGACGCATTGAATATCATTTTAACAACAGTTTGGTCGGTGGTAACATTATTTATCATGGCAAAGCTTATGGGGCATAAGCAGGTGGCGGAGTTGGATTTTTTTGATTATATTACCGGAATCACCATCGGTTCTATAGCGGCGGAAATGGCTACAGATTTGGAGGAACCATGGAAACCGTTTATTGCTATGGTGGTGTATGGACTGATTGCGGTGGGACTTAGTGTGTTGACCGACAAAGTTGCAAGATTGCGGAAATATGTGGACGGCACGCCCACCATTCTTATGGACAATGGTAAGCTTTACCGGGACAACATGAAGAAAGCCAAAATTGATCTGAGTGAATTTATGGTTATGTGCAGGCAGCAGGGATATTTTAATCTGAATGAGATTCAGACAGCAGTGTTTGAGTATAATGGGCGGTTGTCGATATTGCCTGTGAGCATGAATCGTCCCGCCACCCCGGCGGACATGAATCTGACCCCCGCTCCTGAATATATTTGTACGGAGGTCATCATGGATGGACGTGTGTTGGAAGGAAATTTGAAGAAAATGGAGTTGGATTTAAACTGGCTTAGGGAACAAATTAAAGCGCAAGGGTATCATGATGTGAAAGAGATTTATCTGGGAGTCTGTGATGTGAATCGGCAGTTATCTCTCTATGCCGTAAAATAAAAAAGACTGACAGAGTGAACGGATAAAATTTCCTGTTGAAAACAGAACATATGTTTGCTATAATGATACCACACTTATGAAGGAGACATTGGCAGTCCTTCTTTTGGAAGGGTGTGGAGGTGATATTGTATGCAACGTGAAGTGGGGTGTGAATGTTGGTTCACCAGCTCAGGGAAGATGATACCGTTGATGATAAAAGTGAAGGATGAGGATGGAGAGATAAGAGTCATCAGGCATATTGAGATTCACTCACAGGTGCAGCGGCAGGTGGTAGGAATGCCCTCCGTGGAGTTTGATTGTACACTGAAGGTACTGGAGCAGGATATTCGTGCGAAGTTGATTTATTATCAGACGGAGAACAAGTGGCTGCTTCTGTTTTCGTGAAGAAGGATTGTGGGAGTACTGGAAAGGAAATAGCACGGATTGGACAACGGAAAGGAGAATACACAGATGAGCAATCGTACGAGTTATAGGTGGAATGAGTTCTCGGATGATACATATACGCAATTCGCGGCGGAAATGGAGGAGTTCGGAGAGACAGGAGTGCTTCTTCTGTACAATGCGTATACCAATGAAGCGATTCGCCTTAGAGTTTTCTTATGAATATTTTTCCAACAAGGCAATCTCCATGTTGCGGATGCTTTTGTTTGCGGAGGATATGGAACAGCTTCCTCATTATGTGGGAGAATCCTTAAATGGGAGGTTTGATGATATTGTGGGATGTGATGCTATGGGAATGGTAGGAGTGCGGGCACTCAACATAAAGGATGGTCACTGTAATGTCAAGATACAGGTTTATATGAACGACCTTTTGTACGACGGCAACAGGGTACGCGCTCGCAGGGAACTTTATCGTATGTATCTATACAAGAATCTGAGTACCCCCATTAACATGTATTTTTCCATCAGGAAAATTCAGTGTAAAAGCTGTGGAGCCAGCTTTGATGCCACCAGACAGCGTTCCTGTCCCAGTTGTGGTACACGCTACGAGATAGGTGATGATGACTGGGTTATTCTAAAGGTGGAGAAGGTATAATGTACCTACTGGAAGAGTGGATACATCAAATAAAAAGGAAATGGAGAATGGACATGAAGATTCTGGTAACCGGAGGAACTGTTTTTGTAAGTAAATATGTGGCAGAGTATTTTGTAAAAAAGGGTGAACAGGTGTGGGTTCTCAACCGCAACAGCCGACCTCAAATAGAGGGAGTCACATTGATTGAGGCTGACCGCAACAGATTGAGTGATAAATTAAAGGACGATTCCTTTGATGTGATACTGTATATCAATGCCTACACCGCAGAGGATGTGACGAATCTGCTGGACAGCGGGGTGACCTTTGGAGACTATGTACTTATCAGCTCCAGTGCGGTGTATCCGGAGTACGGGCAGCAGCCCTTTACGGAAGAGAGTGAAGTGGCAGAGAATCAGTTCTGGGGGCAATACGGAACAGACAAGATCGAGGCGGAAGAGGCTTTGCTCGCCAGGGTGCCCGGAGCTTACATATTGCGTCCGCCTTATCTGTATGGAAAATACAATGACGTTTACAGAGAAGCGTTTGTGTTTGACTGTGCAGAGGGAAACCGTAAATTTTATCTGCCCGGGGATGGAAGCTTGAAGCTGCAGTTTTTCCATGTAGAGGATCTGTGCAGGGTGATAGAGGGCTTGCTCACACGGAAGAGTGCACCGGGAATTTTTAATGTAGGAAATGAGCAATCTATTTCTATCAGAGAGTGGGTAGAACTGTGTTATAGAATCGGAGGGAAAGAGCCGGAGTTTGTGCAGGTAGATGAGAGCCTTCCGTGGCGCAGATATTTTTGCTTTTCCAACTACGAATATTACCTGGATGTGACGAAGCAAAAGAAGCTTATAGGCGATACCGGAGAACTGGAGGAGGGGCTGCGCGAAGCCTATGATTGGTATGTGGAGCATCGGGATGAGGTAGATAAAAGACCGTATCTCTCCTATATTGATGAGAATCTGAGCAAGTGACTTTAAGAGAAGCTATTGTTTCAAATCGATTTTACGATAAAGTGTAGAAAGCAAAGAATAGGGAGATACAGAAATGGCATTAGAGAAAGCAACAGCATATCTGAATACTAAAGGATTTGGCGACAGAATCATTCTCTTGGAGGATTCCACTGCAACGGTAGTCGAGGCTGCCCAGGCACTGGGAGTAGAGCCGGGAATGATTGCAAAGACCTTATCTTTTTTGATTGATGGGGAACCGGTGTTGATTCTGTTTGAGGGAACGGCGCGTATCGATAACAAGAAATTCAAGGAGTTCTTTCACACTAAGGCTAAGATGATTCCGGCAGATGAAGTGGAAGGCTATATCGGGCATGCGATTGGCGGTGTCTGTCCCTTTGGTATCAAAGAAGGCGTGAAGGTCTATCTGGATGAGAGCTTGAAGCGGTTTGATGTGGTATATCCGGCAGCAGGCAATGACCATAGCGCAGTGAAGCTTACCATACAGGAACTGGAGCAAGCTGCCGCAACTACGGATTGGGTAGATGTAGCAAAGGTGGAGTAGAATAGTTACGGATGGAATTGGGTGATTTAAGAAGAAAAACAACCATTATACTGTAAGCAGGTGCGCAACTGTTGCGTGCGATGTAGCATTTTGCCAAAAGAATACATTAACATTTTGTGTAATTTGTGATATGATATATCACAAATATCGTATCAGCTAACAAAGGTTTTGATGGAAGGAAAAACAATGGTTACTATAGAACAGCAAATTGCGAAATGTGAAAGGGTATTGATGCAGTATGGTCTGGGGGAGGAACTGGGAACGTTCCGCAGTGAACTGATTCGTATGGGATATTTGATTGCTATGGTTGACGGTGAACTGGACAAAGCGGAGCTGGTCACTATCAACAATTTATTTTTGACCCGCTATAGCCAGGAAGGACTGAAAGAGCGTTTTTATGAGGATTGTCAGGCGGAGGACTGTTTCCTGAACAGAGTTCCACAAATCATTCAGATGGTTGCGGAAAAGGAGAAGGCAGAACAGCTCGGCATGCAGGGCATGTTGCTGCATGCCAGGGAGATATGTAATGGCTTCAAGCAGTTTGGCAGTGTGATTATTAGCTGCAATGGCAGCAGACTGCGGTATGAGGTGGCGGCACTGGATCGTTTTGTGGCGGCAATCATCGCATATATCAAGCAAGTAGAGGTCAGGGAAGATTCCCTGGTGGAGGAAAAGTCCGAGAAAACAGCCAATGATTTTATGATTGAGGAGACGGATGCACAGCAGGATATAGAGGAGCTGTTGAAAGAGGTAGATGATTTGATTGGATTGCAGTCTGTAAAAAAAGAGATTCACAATCTGGTAAATTTCGTCCGCATCAAACAGTTGAGAGAGAGCAGAGGGTTTGAGGTTCCTACCATGTCCATGCACTTGGTATTCACAGGCAATCCCGGAACCGGTAAGACGACAATCGCCAGAAAGCTTGCCGAAATTTATAAGGTTTTGGGTGTATTGGAAAATGGTGTGATGATAGAGACGGACCGCGCCGGTATGGTGGCAGGATATATGGGACAGACTGCGGCAAAGGTACAGGAGGTTGTGGAGAAAGCGAAGGGCGGTATTTTGTTTATTGATGAAGCGTATACGCTGGTAAATGGTGCGGAAGGAGATTTCGGGC
>JAFVDW010000070.1 GCA_017478245.1 Lachnospiraceae bacterium | reverse complement strand
GTATTGAACTGAATGTAACACAAGAGACGATAAGTGCCTATGAGCATGGACGCCACATGCCGAGCCTGGAGGCATTGATGAAAATGTCAGATTTTTTCAATGCAAGCATGGATTATATAATGGGGCTGTCGGATGTACGCACTTGTCCGGTCCGACGCCAATCACATGCCACAGCCATAGCGATTACCTGCTGCTTGATTTTTTGTATCTTAGAGAAATCACTGAGATAATCCAGCCCATTCAACCGATTCTGCACATGACAGATGTCTGTGTAGTATTTTCTCAATTCCTTGGACAATTCCATCATTTTTTCGCATTCTTCACAGCGCACTGTATGAGAGACCGTATCGCATGCTAATGCCTCATATAACTTTTCCTCCACCAGATTGCCAAACTCATGGATTGCATCTGAAAGCTCTCTATGCTTATCATAGATCCAGCCGGCAACCCGATAATACCCATCAATGACCTCACTGATTTTTCTCTCCCCACTCTCATACAATCCATAAAGAATAAATAAAGCCGCAACCTTCTCTGAGGCATGCTTTTCTTCCGGGGTGAGCTTGTGCCAGACAAGTATTGCATCAAAGAAATCAATGAATGGTTTCACTGCTTTTACTGCTGCTTTTTCCTTGAACTTTCGGGGTACAATACCATGTTTGTCTATATAGTCCAGTGCCTCCATCGCAGCCCTCTTATTATCCGCAAAGGAATTTTCATCCTTTCCAATGATTAGAGAAGGAACACCGTATTTGAGCAAGACACTTACCACATCTTTACGTTCCTCATTGGATAGCTTGGAAAGCGTATCGTCCATACTTTCATCCAGCCATTTCGACAGGGGTGTCTGCTGGGCTTCCACGAAATGCTTGCCCTGTACTGCCCAGGAGAAGGGATCATGCTCTCCCAACAAACCCTTGTTGTGGTATACATTCCGAACAGTAGCTGCTACATACTGTTCCTTACCCGGATGATTATTCAACAGCTTGCCAATGATGGAATCCTGCGGATAAAAGCTGATCAGTTTATCTTGTAGCTCTGCATACCCTAAAGCATACCGCTGCATAAATTCATTGTTTACACCCGGACCATCAAAATTATATATGCACAGGACCCTATCTCTCACAGCTTGGGAAGCCATGCAAAAGCCGCTGACCACATCGTTTCCGCCTTTAGAGTGTCCCGTCAGGATAATGGCAGGTGCAGCGCACCGGTCTATGTAGTCTGCGGATAGTTTCTGCGCTTCTGTGCCGTCGATATCATAGCCAAGCAGCAAATCCTCTGTCCAGCCAAGTACGGTTGCATCCGTTCCCCTCATGGCAATGATGACTGCACCACTGTCATCGTTCGTGTGCACCGTGAATGCAGCCCATTGAGAGTATTGGTTTTCCGCCGCCATGCTGGAGATGGTGCACATCTGATATCTTGGGCTCCAGGTAAGAATTTCAAGGAACTGTGTTTCATCCTTTGATCGTTCCTCTTCCAACATGACAACAGCAAATTCACTGACTGATATTGTTATCTCGCCATACTCATCTGGAAAGGTATTTTCAAATTTGAAATTACACAATCGGGCAAATATCAGTGCATCCGGCGCATTCATATTTTTTACTGTCAGAATCTCATGGTTTGTTTCCATATAAGAGCACAATCCGCTGATCTGTTCTGTCATCCCACTCCTCCTCAAAGCAATCGTCACTCTTTGATACCTCACTTCTTTGCTTGCGCAAATTTCAGGTTTTTCATTTCAGCATCATACACCTGAAGGGAAATTGTTTTCAGATGATCCGCCACATCTGATAACTGTTCCACTGTCTGCAGGAGTTCTTGATTTATGGGCAGTTTTCGTGGTTTACAAGCTTCTGTGCCATCTCCTTTAGAAATATCTGCTGCATCCGGCAGTTCCCGCGCGATAAAGCCCTGCATCTGGTCTGCCACTCTTTTTAATTCCTCCGCACATTGCAGCGTTCGATGAAAATTCTCTTTAATCTCTATTTCAGTCTTCATATTCACATCTCATTCCATTGATGTATAAATTGCGCCACATACATCTATGCCTACACTTCAAAATAAATTATGCCGGAGCCGGCCGGAATATGTTTTCCAACATATCAGCTTATGAAACAATCCACAGCGAGACAAAAAAACCATCAACGCCCCAATATCATGGATGATTGATGGTTTTTCTGATATAAGTATTCAATTCAAACTTAAAATAATCAATACAGCCGCTACTATGAAAACAACAAAAAGTCCTCCGACTCCCATCTCATATTTCTCTGGGCAGCTTCCGCAATAATGGCAGTTGATTACATATATTACAATTATGCTGCCCACTGCAGCCACGAAAACTGTAGTTCCAATCAACCCATTGAACAATATGTCCAATCGCGTGTAGATGTCCATGACTTGTCTCCTTGCTCATGAGTGTGAAATATATATTCATCACACCCTGGCACAACATGAGTCATTATTCTCTTCCATCCCAACAATAAGTACAGAGCTTTTCCTTATCAATTCCCACAGAGTCTATCATATCATCCAGTCTGTGGAAGCGAAGGGAGGTAAAATTAAGTTGCTTGCCAATCCGCTCTACCATCTCATTGTACTCTGCGGTATCAGGGTCAACATAATACTTCAGGTCAATCTTGCGTCCCTCATCCTCCATCTCTTTTAAGACTCTTCTGGTAATCAAATCCATCTCGGAAGAGGAACGGGAGAAATTCAAATACTTACAGCCAAACAGCAAAGGCGGGCAAGCCGGGCGGATGTGTACTTCTCTTGCTCCGCTCTGATACAGGAATTCTGTGGTTTCTCTAAGCTGTGTACCTCGGACGATGGAATCATCTATGAGCAGCAGGCTCTTGTTCTGTATCAGATCATGCACCGGGATCAGCTTCATTTTGGCAATCAGATTACGCTGGGTCTGAATGGTGGGCATGAAAGAACGAGGCCACGTCGGTGTGTATTTGATAAAAGGGCGGGAAAATGGAATCCCGGAACGGTTGGCATAACCGATGGCATGTGCGGTGCCTGAATCCGGCACGCCTGCTACAATGTCCGGCTGAACGTTATCGCGCTCCGCCAGTTTTGCACCGCAGTTATAGCGCATCTTTTCCACACTGATGCCCTCGTAGGAGGAGGAAGGGTAGCCATAGTAAATCCATAAGAAGGTACAGATTTTCATATCCTTACCCGGCTGCACCAACGTGCGTGCGCCTTCCGGTGTCACTACAACAATCTCACCGGGTCCCAGTTCCCGCACATCTGCATAACCCAGATTTAAATATGCAAAGCTCTCAAAGGAGACACAGTAGGCATCCTCTTT
>JAFVDW010000069.1 GCA_017478245.1 Lachnospiraceae bacterium | reverse complement strand
CGGAGCATTTCACAGAACAGATTGCTGCGTATGATGTGACGCTGGGGGAGTCTGCCCCCAATGTGGAGGTTTATTATAACTCATCAGAGACGGAGTCCCAGGAGCTTCGCAATATGGTGATTACATTATTGGATGATTATGAGGCTTCTATGGCGAATAGATTTGATGTCAATGCCGGAGAGACGGTATATGACTGTGCTACAGAAAAGGATACGACGGCGCAGATTTTGTCTATGATGATGCCGATGCTTTTGATGGTATTCCTCTACAGCGGTTGTATTGCTGTGGCACCGGAGTCCATTGCCGGAGAGAAGGAGCGCGGAACCATGGCGACAATGCTTGTGACGCCCATGAAGAGAAGCTCATTGGCATTGGGCAAGCTGATTGCGTTGAGTATCATCGCACTGTTGTCGGGATTATCCAGTTTTATCGGTACATTCCTGTCGCTGCCGAAGCTGATGGGTGGTGAGGAGCTGGGCATCAATACCATGGTATATACGGCAGGTGATTATGCACTGTTGCTTGGAATTATTCTCTCTACTGTGTTGGTACTGGTGGGGCTGATTTCTATTTTGTCTGCTTATGCAAAGAGTGTGAAGGAGGCGGGAACGCTGGTATCTCCGATGATGCTTCTGGTGATGCTGATGAGCCTGGCGCCTATGTTTATGGGGGATGGCGGAAAAGGTCTTGCGCTGTTCGCGATTCCGGTGTTTAACAGTGCACTGTGTATACAGGGGATTTTCTCCTTTACCTATGAACCGATGCAGGTGGTATTGACGATTGTAGTCAATTTGGCAGCGACAGCTATTTTGACTTACCTATTAAAGAGAATGTTCGATAGCGAAAAGATTATGTTTGCAAAATAAAGATATATGTGAAAAAACTGTTACCCTAAAAAGCCGAGATGCTCCAGGAGGATGCGAAGTCCCATAAGAATGAGGATGACGCCTCCGGCAAGCTCGGCTTTTGCTTTGTAGCGTGTGCCGAACACATTTCCTACTTTGACGCCGATTGCGGAGAGGGTGAAGGTGATTATACCGATAAAGCTCACCGCAGGCAGGATGTTCACTTGAAGGAATGCAAAAGTGACCCCGGCAGCAAGCGCATCAATACTGGTCGCCAGTGCCAGGAGGAACATGGTCTTGATATCCAATGAAGGATTGGACTCCTCCTCGTCTTTGGACAGCGCCTCTTTAATCATGGATATACCGATGATGCCCAAAAGAATAAAGGCAATCCAATGGTCGATTGCATCGATATAGGATTGAAGTCCCCAACCCAGCACAAAGCCCAAAAAGGGCATCAAAGCCTGAAACCCTCCGAACCAAAGTCCTACAACTGCAGCTTCCTTCAGTGTGATACGGCGAAGGGCGAGACCCTTACAGATGGATACAGCGAAAGCATCCATGGAAAGTCCTATAGCGATAATAAAGAGAGTCAATAAATCCATATAAATCTCCTGTCAGAACGAAATAAAAAATGGAAGTAAAAACGACCAGTCAAAGACTGGCCGTTTCTTGTCAGTTGCGTAACAATTATGCTACTACAGTAACGTTGGTAGCACGAACCTTGCTGCTGTTCTGAGGATCGGTCTCGGTATCAAAAGTAACCTTCTGACCTTCTTCGAGAGACTTAAAGCCTTCTGCGTTAATAGCAGAGAAGTGTACGAATACTTCCTCGCCGTTTGCGTCGTTGGTGATGAAACCATAGCCTTTCTGTGCGTTAAACCATTTAACTGTACCGTTGTTCATTGTGGTACCTCCTTTAATTGTAGGGCAAAGCCCGTTTTAGTATAGTGATTCTAAAACGTAGGACAAAAAAATCACATATTTTTGTAAACCATCATGAGAGACCAAAATGACTTACAAAAATATGTGAGTTCAATGACTTTCATTTAGAATACATTTGCAGTATAACATTAATTGTATCGTAATGTCAATCAATTTTTGCTAATAGGTGATTATTTGACAATTTTTAGAAAGAGTTTATAAATTCTTTATTGCTTTCTATGAGATATGTGTTATAGTAACAATAGAACAAATGTAAAGGAGGCAGTGAGTATGAATATTCAAAAGTTCACACAGAAGTCCATGCAGGCAGTGGAACGCTGTGAAAAGCTGGCATATGAATATGGCAATCAGGAGATTGAACAGGAGCATCTGCTCTACAGCCTTTTGACTATAGAGGACAGTTTGATTTTGAAGCTGATTGAGAGAATGGAGATTCAGAAGGAGCATTTTCTGAATCGCGTGGAACAGGCTCTGAACGCCAGAGTGAAGGTGCAGGGCGGACAGGTTTACATGGGGCAGTATCTGAATAAGGTTCTGATAAGTGCCGAGGACGAGGCGAAGCAGTTAGGAGATGAATATGTCTCGGTGGAGCATCTGTTCTTAGCTATGCTGAAGAACCCGAACAGAGAGATTGCTGCAATCTGGAAGGAATATGGCATTACAAGAGAGCGTTTTTTGCAGGCGTTGTCTACGGTGCGGGGCAATCAGAGGGTGGTGAGCGACAATCCGGAAGCCACCTATGATACATTGGAGAAGTACGGTCAGGATCTGGTGGAGAAGGCGAGAAATCAGAAGTTGGATCCGGTTATCGGCAGGGATAGCGAGATTCGGAATGTGATTCGTATTCTCTCCCGTAAGACGAAGAATAATCCTGTGCTGATCGGTGAACCCGGCGTGGGTAAAACTGCCGTGGTGGAGGGATTGGCGCAGCGTATTGTACGAGGCGATGTGCCACAGGGACTACAGGATAAGAAGATATTTGCGCTGGATATGGGGGCACTGGTGGCAGGAGCCAAGTATCGCGGTGAGTTTGAGGAGCGTCTGAAAGCAGTGCTGGAGGATGTGAAAAACAGTGACGGACAGATTATCCTGTTCATTGATGAGCTGCACACAATCGTAGGTGCAGGCAAGACGGATGGTGCACTGGATGCGGGCAATATGTTGAAGCCCATGCTGGCAAGGGGCGAATTACATTGTATCGGCGCAACTACGCTGGATGAGTACCGTCAATATATTGAGAAGGATGCTGCGCTGGAACGTCGTTTTCAGCCGGTGCTTGTTGAGGAACCCACAGTGGAGGACACGATTTCGATTCTCCGCGGCTTGAAGGAACGTTATGAGGTCTACCACGGTGTGAAGATTATGGATAATGCCCTGGTTAGCGCGGCGGTACTGTCACACCGATATATTTCAGACCGTTTTCTGCCGGATAAAGCAATCGATCTGGTGGATGAGGCATGTGCTCTGATTAAAACCGAATTGGACAGCATGCCCACGGAGCTGGATGAATTGCAGCGGCGGATTATGCAGTTGGAGATTGAAGAGGCAGCGCTGAAAAAAGAGGATGACAGATTGAGCATCGAGCGTCTGGAGGAACTGCAAAAGGAGCTGTCGGCACTCAAGGAGGAATTTGCGGGCAAGAAAGCACAATGGGATAATGAAAAAGCTTCGGTGGAGAAGCTCTCTGCACTGCGCGAGGAGATAGACCAGGTGAACAGCGAGATACAAATCGCCCAACGCGAAGGAGATCTGGAGAAGGCAGCGGAGCTCAGCTATGGCAAGCTGCCTGCACTGAGAAAGCAGTTGGAACAGGAAGAAGAGAGTGTAAACAATTCGGAGCATTCTTTGGTACATGAGAAGGTGTCAGATGAGGAGATTGCCCGTATTATCTCCCGTTGGACCGGAATCCCGGTGGCTAAGCTGACAGAGAGTGAGCGCAACAAGACTCTGCATCTGGATGAGGAACTGCATAAACGTGTCATCGGTCAGGAGGAAGGGGTCACAAAAGTGACAGAGGCGATTATCCGTTCCAAAGCCGGTATCAAGGACCCCACTAAGCCGATTGGTTCTTTCTTGTTCTTAGGTCCTACAGGTGTAGGTAAGACAGAGCTCGCAAAGGCTTTGGCGGCAGCCCTGTTTGACGATGAGAACAATATGGTCCGGATAGACATGAGTGAATATATGGAGAAGTATTCTGTATCCAGACTGATTGGAGCACCTCCCGGATATGTGGGATATGAGGAGGGCGGTCAGCTTACGGAAGCGGTACGCAGAAAGCCTTACAGTGTGGTGCTTTTTGACGAGATCGAAAAAGCGCACCCCGATGTATTCAATGTGCTGCTACAGGTATTGGATGACGGCAGGGTGACGGATTCACAGGGCAGGACGGTAGATTTTAAGAACACGATCCTGATTATGACTTCCAATATCGGAGCTGGTTATCTGTTGGATGGAATACAGGAGGACGGAAGCATATCCGAGGAAGCCCAAAAGGATGTGATGCAGGAGCTTAGGGGACATTTCAGACCCGAATTCCTCAACCGTTTGGATGAGACGATTCTGTTCAGACCGTTGACGAAGGACAATATCAGCGGAATCATTGCCCTGCTTTTGGCAGAGTTAAATGCGCGGCTTGAGGACAAGGGAGTGACCATCAGTCTGACCGAGAGCGCAGTGCAGTTCGTTGCAGACAATGCCTATGACCCGGTATACGGAGCACGCCCTTTGAAGCGCTATTTGCAGAAGCATGTTGAGACGATGGCAGCAAAGCTGATTCTGGCAGATCAGGTTTCAACCGGCGATACCATTATGATAGATGTGGACAATGACGAATTGACTGCTAAAGTCAAGTGAGAGATGAGAGAATGGAGTATTGCTATGATACCAAAAGATCCTGTAATGTTATTGAGTTTTGTTAATTTGAAGCTGAGAGATTTTTATGGCAATCTGGATGTTCTGTGTGAAGAATTGGATGTGTCCCGCACAGAACTGGAGCGTAAATTGGCGGGGATAGACTATCACTATGACAAAGAACGAAATCAATTTGTATAACGACTATAGGCGAAAATGTGATATCTGTACCGGCTGTGGAAGATGCACCTTTGCCGCTGAAGATGTAAACGTAATGATGGATATGAGACTGCGTAAGGAGGCAGTGGAGCTGCATTATCCCGAAGGGGAGTATCTGGTGACGGTAGATATCGGGACCACCACGATTGCGATGCAGCTTCACGGCAGAAACGGCAAAGTGGAGGACAGCTATGCCCGGCTAAATCCCCAGGTGAAGTATGGAGCAGATGTGTTGTCGCGTATACAGGCGGCGAGTGAGGATGACACTGCCGCAGAGGATATGAAAACGCTAGTGCGAGGAAGCCTGAGTGAGGGGCTTGCTCGCTTTCGGCGTTTGCTTCCAAGGGAGAGCAGGCTATGTATGGTCGTTGCCGCCAATACGACGATGGTGTACTTGTTGATGGGCTGGGACGTGCAGGAACTGGGGCATGCGCCCTTCCATGTCAGTTATCCCGGTCCCATCCGGTTAGAATTGGATGGCGTTCCTGCCTACATCTTTCCGTCACTCTCTGCCTTTGTGGGGGGAGATATCACTGCCGGCATTCTGGCATGTGGTATGACCGAGAGACAGGAGGTTACCCTGCTGATTGATTTGGGAACCAACGGAGAGATGGTACTGGGTAATTGTGAGAAGCTGATTGCGTGCTCTACGGCGGCGGGACCTGCTTTTGAGGGCGGCGTCAATCAAGGTGTGTGGGGAGCGGATATGGTCAGCATTTTGGCAAAGCTGCGAAGCGCGGATGTGGTGGATGAAACGGGGCTGCTTCAGGACAGTTATTTTGACAGAGGAGTCCGCATTGAGGGAGTGCATGTGACACAGCAGGCAATCAGGGCGTTGCAGATGGCAAAGGGAGCAGTCATGGCGGGAGTCCGGATTCTGGCTGATCAGTATGGAATTTCCTTTGAGGAGATACAGCAGGTGATATTGGCAGGAGGCTTTGGGTATTATCTCAATCCCAGAGACGCGGCGGCAATCGGGCTGATACCTTTAAGTCTGGCTGACAAAACGGTCACTGGAGGCAACACTGCGCTAACCGGTGCCTTTTATTTTGGGACAGAGCAGTTTCCATCAGAAGCGCATAAGAAACCATTCTGGGAGAAGCCGGATTTGCAGATAGAAATTTTAAATCTTGCAGAGGTTCCGAAGTTTGACGAATGGTATTTGTCATCCATGGATGTACGAGAGTTGTGCGAATAAAATATGTTTTTTATACAATTCTTGGACTATTTTTGCATTTCTTGGCAAATAAAAATATTTTATTGAAATTTTTGTTTAATTTTTATAAAAAATATAGTATAATTTTAAAATAGAGAAGCATTTTTTACTAAAGGGGAGAGGATTGGAGGACATTGCTATGAGTATGATCAAATCCAAGGAAAAAAAGCCTGAAGAAAAACAACCTAAGGAGAACAAACCCAAGAAGGAAAAACAGCCCAAAGTAAAAAAGACCAAGGCGGAACGAATGGACAAAGCATCGCATCCTAAGTTCATGCTGTTCGGAATCCGCAATAAAATTATACTTTGTTTTTTGATTCCGATCGTGTTTATGATTGTTATCGGTGCGGTTTCCTACAACAAAGCAGCCGAGGGCATGAGTGAGAAGTTTGAGGATTCAACGGTTCAGACGATGAATATGGCAACGGAGTATATTGATATGAGCTGTGATTTCATCGCTGTGGATGCCTTAAAGTATGCGACGAATCCGGAACTGGTGCAGTTGGTGATGGGACTTTATAAGAGTGAGCCCGCCACAGAATTGAATGTTACGACGAATAACAAGAATGAGATGGTTGCTACACAGATTTCCAATGATTTTGTCAGCAATATCCATCTGATCCCCAAAAAGGGAACCAATATGATCTCCACAGCAACCAAGGCTACAGCAGATGGTATGTTGGAAGAGTATCTGGAGGATTTGGGAGTCGACAAGAAAAATGTTCCCAAGTGGAACGATTTGCATCAGGCACTGGATGAGCATATTGGAATCAATCAGGACAGCTATATTCTGTCCTGTCAGCTTATGTCCAATTCAAATGTTTTCTGTCTGGTGATGGATATTGATAAGAAGACGATTACCAAATTTATTTCCGACCTTGAGTTTGGCGATGGCAGTATTGTGGGCTTTATCACAAGCGGAGGACGCGAGATTATCAGTGAGGATGTGCCTGACGGACAGGAAAGCACATTGCCTGCACCGGCAGACGGTACCGGAGAGGCAGGCGTGTTCTACGGTCAGGACTTCTTTAACAAGGCACTCTCTTCCGGCGAAGTACAGGGTGCGGAACATGTTACATACAATGGAGAGGATTACTTCTTCATATATAGTAAGAGTAAGATGACAGGTGCTACTGTCTGTGCACTTGTACCGGATGAGATCGTCACAGGGCAGGCACAGGATATTAAGGGACTAACGGTTGCTTTGGTTATTTTGGCAGCGGTTATCGTAATAATTGTCGGTCTGTTGATTGTAACAGGCATCCAGAATAATATGAAGCGTATTTCCAGAAAGCTGGAGGAGGTTTCTAAGGGTGATTTGACTGTTGAGGTCAAGGCAAAGGGGCATGATGAATTTCATTATCTGGCAGGTTCTGCCAACAATATGATTATGCACACCAAGAAGCTGGTGAATAAGGTGTCCAACGCTACAGAGGAGTTGGGTGTTTCGGCTGAGGAGGTTGGGCAGGTATCGGTTATCATCGACGAGCATTCCAGAGAGATTACCGATGCAATCGCCGATATCAATGACGGCATGTCCAGACAGTCCAGACATGCACAGGAGTGTGTGGAGAAGACAGACATCCTGTCCAATGATATTCAGAATGTCAGCCGTGTAGTTGAGGATGTAGAAAAGTTGGTTGACAGAACCAATGGTATGATCAGTGAAGGAATCGAGATCATTCGTCTGTTGGGAAGCAGGGCAGAAGAAACCACGGATATTACCGCCAAAGTAGGGGCAAGTATTGAAACACTGCGACAGGAGTTTGGCATTATCAACAGCTTTGTTGAAACGATTACCGATATTTCGGAGCAGACGAATCTGCTTTCGCTGAACGCCTCCATTGAGGCAGCCAGAGCGGGCGAGGCGGGTAAAGGCTTTGCAGTGGTGGCAGAGGAGATTCGTAAGCTGGCAGATGATTCTGCAAGCGCTGCAGGACAGATTCGCACCAATGTAGAGCAGATTGATGAGAAGACCAGTGATAGCGTAGAGAGTGCAAATCAGGCAAGAATGATGGTTGCGCTGCAATCCGAGGCTGTAGAGCAGGTGGTAGATGTATTCCATCAAATGAGTGAATGTATGCAGCAGCTTGTGGATGGTCTTGGAGAGATTGTGGATGGTATCGAAAAGGCAGATAATGAAAGAGGTGCTACTGTGATGGCAGTGAAGAGCATTTCTGAAATTATCGAGCACACAGCAGCCAATACAGAGACAGTGAGTGAGGTTGCGGCGGAATTGTTACACAACGTGGAGAATCTGAACAAGACAGCACGCGTTTTGGATGAGAATATGGATGGTTTGAAGTCGGAGGTTTCCGTCTTCCAGATTTAAAGGAATCATGTGATGAATATAACAACCCTGGCGTGAAAACGTCAGGGTTGTTTTTGAACGTGCGCCTGGCGGCGCACGTTGCTCGTAAAGGGGGAGGGAGTACGGTTTTATGCACAAACAAAAAAGAATGTTCTAATTTGAAAGGCATATATTTATTTAAAGAAAAGATATCATAAGAGTACAAAATGAAGCGGTGGAATAAATTAATAACGATAGTTATTTTACTGGCGGGTATGTGTATGCTTTTGGGGTGGAAATTATATCAAAACTGCGGGACAAGGCAGGTGGAGGTATCCGCAGGGGAGATTATTATGGATTGCAAAAAGATTGCGTTGACCTTTGATGACGGTCCGCATCCGTATTATACGGAGCAGCTTTTAGACGGTCTGAAAGAGCGGAATGTACA
This sequence comes from Lachnospiraceae bacterium, assembly GCA_017478245.1. Taxonomy (GTDB): domain Bacteria; phylum Bacillota; class Clostridia; order Lachnospirales; family Lachnospiraceae; genus Acetatifactor. The sequence goes on along the minus strand of JAFVDW010000069.1, from coordinate 3,268 downwards.
AGCGACATTTTTTGTAACCGGCGAACATGCTAAGCTGCATCCGGACGTGATCAGGCGCATGAAGGAGGAGGGACACTTGATAGGGAATCACACCTACAGCCATATCCAACTGACATCAGACAATCGTGAGAGCTTTAAGGAAGAATTGATCAGAACCAACGAGGTGCTCCGTGAAATAACGGGAGAGGACGTGCTTTTTGTGCGTCCTCCCTATGGAACCTGGGATAAGAGCCTGGAGGCGGAGGTGAATATGTTTCCGGTCTTATGGACGGTGGATCCCTTGGATTGGTGCTCTGACAATGCGGCATGTGTGGCATCCAATGTGGTTGGTAAGGCGCGGGAGAATGATATCATACTTATGCATGATTATTATGATTCCTCTGTGACAGCGGCACTTAGTATAGTTGACGAATTGTTGGCGGAGGGCTATACCTTTGTGACGGTGGATGACATATTATTTGACTGAAAAATGAACACGATGGGGTTGAATTTGCTGTCCTGATTCGATATACTGAAGAAAATGAAAGATGAGGTTACAACATGGATTTGTTTGAATATATGCGCAGTACCAATATGGAAAAAGAGGCGCCCCTGGCTGCCAGAATGCGCCCGCGCTCGTTGGAGGAAGTGGTGGGGCAGGAGCACATTATCGGCAAGGATAAGCTTCTCTATCGCGCCATTAAGGCGGATAAGATCAGTTCTATTATTTTTTACGGACCGCCCGGTACAGGCAAGACCACGCTTGCCAAGGTCATTGCCAATACCACCAGTGCGGAATTTACCCAGATTAATGCTACGGTGGCAGGCAAAAAGGATATGGAAGAGGTTGTGTCCAAAGCAAAGGATTTACAGGGAATGTATGGGAAACGCACCATTCTGTTTATTGATGAGATACATCGATTTAATAAAGGGCAGCAGGACTATCTGCTTCCCTTTGTGGAGGACGGCACAATCATTCTCATCGGGGCAACGACAGAAAATCCCTATTTTGAGGTGAATGGGGCTTTGATCTCCCGTTCCATTATTTTTGAATTACAGCCTATTCCCAGAGAGGCGATCAAAGAATTGCTAAAGGTGGCTGTGTATGATGGGGATCGAGGAATGGGGGCTTATGGTGCTGACATTGAGGAGGATGCGTTGGATTTTCTGGCGGACATCTCCGGTGGTGATGCCAGACATGCGCTGAATGCCATTGAATTGGGAATTATGACGACAGGCAGAGGGGCGGATGGGCGTATTCATATTACGTTGGACGTGGCGCAGGAGTGCATTCAGAAGCGGGCAGTTCGATATGATAAAAATGGGGATAATCACTATGATACCATATCAGCATTTATCAAGAGCATGAGGGGGTCTGATCCCGATGCGGCAGTATATTATCTGGCAAGGATGCTGTATGCGGGAGAAAATGTTGCTTTTATTGCAAGGCGTATCATGATCTGTGCCTCTGAGGATGTGGGGAATGCTGACCCCAATGCCCTGGTGGTGGCGGTGAACGCGTCTCTGGCGGTGGAGCGGGTAGGTATGCCGGAGGCACAGATTATTTTGGCACAGGCGGCAACCTATGTGGCATGCGCGCCCAAGAGCAATGCGAGCTGCGAAGCAGTTTTTGCAGCTATGCGGGAGGTAGAACACTCAGGAAATCTGCCAATTCCCACACATCTACAAGATGCACATTATAAAGGAGCAGCAAAATTGGGACACGGTACAGGATATAAATACGCACATGATTACCCCAATCACTATGTGGAGCAGCAGTATCTGCCCTATGAGTTAAATGGCAGAGAATTCTACAGCCCCACAGGAAATGGGTATGAAGTAAAGATCAAAGAACATATGAAACGCATTCGCCGGGAGGCAAAAGCACCCTCAGAATAGTTGTGAGACAAGATATTGATAAACATCCTGATTCTTCTTTTGCCAGTTGTCGCAGATAGAGGCGGCAAGTTCTTCTGTTGGCACAGATAAAGTAAGGTCGATTAGTTTGATGCCGCGTTCTTTTGCCACCAGATGCGCCTCGAAGTCCCCGGATGTGGATTTATAGTAATCGCCCAGAACAGAGACTTCATTGCGCATGGTAAATTCATTTTCACGGAGATAGTCATCGATATCTGCTTTGATTGCATCACTGACACGATTTTCAAAAAAATGCAGGGTTTCCTTTCCCTCTTCTGTGATGGACAGATGGGTGCGATTGCGTATGGTATTGGTCGAGATCATACCGGCATCCGTCAGTTCACTGATGACCTGCTGTAAGGTGAGGAAGGTAGTATATTCCTTGGTTAGCACAAAATCACTGATCTGTGCGGCAGTCAGAGCAAACGTTACACGATTTAACATATAAAGGACAATCAATTTATATAAAGTCAAAGGATCTTGCAGCATAGACATTTCTTCTTTCTGTTTTAATTATATTCCGACGCTTGATAGCTTGAACCCTGTAGCAGATTCTGTTTGCGCATGTACTGATGCAGCGTGTTCAAAACATCCCGTTTGTCGGCACTCCACTTGGGGGCTATCAACAGGTTCTTAGGTCCATCACCCGTGACCCGATGAACCACAATATCAGGGGATAACCGGGTCAGACACTTTACTAAGAGCTGCAAATAAGCTTCTTTTGAGAGAACGTCAAAGCTGCCGGACAGATAGTACTCTGCCAGATCCGTGTCACGCAACACATGAAGTAACTGCAGCTTAATGCCAAAGGGATGCCGCTCATTCAGATACGCGATCGTAGCAAGCATCTGCTCCTCCTCTTCGCCGGGAAGCCCCAGAATGGTATGGACGATCACCGGAATTTCTAATTGTGTTAATTCTCCGAAAGCCTCCTCAAAGCAGGAGAGCGTATAACCTCTGCGAATGAAGGCGGCGGTGTTCTCCCATATGGTTTGCAGCCCTAATTCTACCCAGACAAATTTTGGGGGGAAACGTTCCCGGAGTGTTCCAAGCAGCTCCAGAACCTCCTTGGGCAGACAATCCGGTCTGGTGGCAATGGAGATGCCGCACACATCGGGACAGCTCAAGGCTTCCGTATAAATCTGCTCCAGATAGGAGAGGGGCGCGTAGGTGTTGGTGTATGCCTGAAAATAGGCAATAAAATCATTCCCTGTACGTTTCCCGCGAAAAAGCGAGACACCCTCTTTAAGCTGTGCAGAGATGCTTTTACCGCGATTGGATACCGCAAAGTCGCCGCTTCCGCCCGCACTACAGAAGATACAGCCCCGAGTGTCCAGGGTGCCATCCCGATTGGGACAGGTCATATGGGCAT
>JAFVDW010000068.1 GCA_017478245.1 Lachnospiraceae bacterium | reverse complement strand
CTATCGGAATACCCGTAGTGCCAGCCTGACCATTCGTATTCCCAAGAACAAGCTGGATGGATTCCTGAATACGATCTCGGAAATCAGTAATGTGATCAGCCGTGGTGAGAATGTGGAGGATGTGACCCTTACCTACTCTGATCTGGAAAGTCACAAGGCAGTGCTTCAGGCAGAGCATGCAAGACTGATGGAATTTTTGGAGCAGGCGGAGACGATTGAAGATATGCTGACAATAGAGAGCCGTCTTTCTGATATTCAGTATCAGTTGGAAAGTATGGAATCACAGCTTCGCACCTATGATAACAAGGTGGATTATAGTACTCTCTATTTACAGGTGAATGAGGTGGAGGAGCTGACACCTGTTGAGGAGGAACCGGAGCTGACTACATGGCAGCGAATCAGCAAGGGATTTATGAACAATTTAAATGGTATTTTGAACGGACTGAAGGAAATTGGAATCTGGTTCCTGATTCATATTCCCACATTCGTCCTGTTGGGTGTTATTACACTGATCATTATACAGTTCATACTGAAGATAACGAAAAAGAGCAAAAAGAAAGAACTGGCAGTATATACGCAGCAACAGAACATGACTGCGCCGCAGCAACAGAACATGACTGCGCCACAGCAGGAGAAGAAAAACAATGGAAAATAATTTTAAATCCGGCTTTGTGACTCTTATCGGGCGGCCCAATGTAGGGAAGTCCACGCTGATGAACCAATTAATTGGACAAAAGATAGCGATTACATCTAAGAAGCCACAGACTACCCGCAATCGTATACAGACAGTTTTAACCATGGAGCAAGGGCAGATTGTTTTTCTGGATACGCCGGGTATCCACAAAGCAAAGAATAAGCTGGGCAATTATATGGTGAATGTGGCTGTGAACACGTTGAATGAGGTGGATGTGATTCTGTGGCTGGTGGAGCCCACCAACTATATCGGGGCGGGAGAGAGACACATTATCGAACAACTGAAAAAAACGAAGACACCTGTGATTCTGGTGATTAATAAGACCGATACAGTCAAAAAAGAGGAGGTACTTACTTTCATCGATACCTATCGCAAAGAACTGGATTTTCAGGAGATTGTTCCGGTATCGGCTTTGAAGGGAGACAATACGGATGTGTTGGTGGAATGTATTTTCAAGTATCTGCCCTATGGGGAGCCTTTTTATGATGAGGACACCATTACAGACCAGCCCATGCGTCAGATTGTGGCAGAACTGATTCGAGAGAAGGCGCTTCGCCTGTTGGAGGATGAAATTCCCCATGGTATTGCAGTGAGTATCGAGAGCATGAAGGAGCGTAAGCGTATCTGCGACATTGATGCTACGATTGTCTGTGAGAGAGATTCACACAAAGGCATCATTATCGGAAAGGGAGGTCAGATGCTCAAGAGGATTGGTTCCGCCGCCAGACCGGATATTGAAGATTTATTGGAGATGAAGGTGAATCTGCAGCTTTGGGTGAAGGTGAAGAAGGATTGGAGAGACAGTGACTTTTTATTGAAAAATTTTGGATACAATCCAAAAGATACGCATATGGGCGAATAGAAAAAATAAAAATGCAGACCCTAGTTGTATGAAAAAGGATTTATCAAAACTTAAGCTTTGCAGCTAGGGGGAAGCATAAGATGCCTATACAAAATTACTGGAAACAATTCGAGCACACTGGAAAAGTGGAAGATTATTTGTCTTACCGCTCCCAAACCCGGAAATCGGAGGAAGCGTCAGACGCAGACGCGGTAGCTTCATGGGAGATGGCAGGAAAGTCAGGAGGGAATCCTTATGCAGGAATTCCTATGGGTGACAGGAATCATATTGAAACAGACCCCTATCGGGGAATACGATAGAAGAGTCTTATTACTTACCAAAGAAAAAGGGAAGATTTCGGCTTTTGCCAGGGGAGCCAGAAAACCGGGCAATCGTCTGGCGGCAGCAACGAATCCCTTTTCCTTTGGTACATTTAAGCTGTATGCAGGAAGGGATTCCTATACGCTGTCGGAGGCAGAGATACACAATTATTTTGCGGAGCTGATGACAGATTATGTGGGAGCCTATTATGGGATGTATTTTGCGGAGGTGGCGGACTATTATACCAGGGAGAACAATGATGAGCGGGAGATGATGAAGCTGCTGTATCAATCTCTGCGGGCGCTCTGTGCACCGTCATTGCCCGATCCACTGGTTAAATGTATCTACGAATTGAAGGCGATCGTTGTGAATGGAGAGTTCCCGGGAGTGCCCGGAGATAGAAAACTGGAAACATCTACTATATACGCGATACAATACATAGAAAGAGCTCCTATTGAAAAATTATACACCTTCAATGTCACAGACGCTGTGTTGCAAGAGTTGAAGGAGGTGGCGGAAGAATATCGCAGACGCTTTATGGACCGAACATTCAAAAGTCTTGAAATACTAAAAACTCTGTGTTAGAATGTCATGGGTAGAATGTGAGAGAATGATTATGAGGAAGAGGAGCATTTTATGAAAAAAGTTGGGAGAATAGGAGTTTTCGCGTGCTTAGCCCTGTTGTTTGCAGCCTGTGGACAAGCTAAGCTGCCTGAGACAGTGGACGTCACTTCTTTGGCTGTGACGGACGATGGTGAGGTGCTTTCCTATCTGGTAGATGAATTTGACAAGGATTATTATAGTATTACGGATCTTACCAGTATGGCGATGGAGGAAGCGACTGAATACAATGAGAGTCATTCCGATTCATCTGATACTTATCCGGTGACAGTGAATAAGGTAGAGATGCTCTCAGATAGCGAGGGCAAGGTGGTTTTAAGTCATAAGTTTGATTCCACGGAGACATACGCCCGGTACAATGACCAGGTATTGTTCTATGGAACTGTGGGAGATGCAATCCTTGCCGGATACGATTTGTCCGGCGGTGTGAAAAATGTGAAGGATGGCTCTGTTATAAATGAGGAGCAGATGATGCAGGATGGCGGACGCAAGGTGCTTATTACAGATGTGAAGGCGGTATTGTATGCGCCGGGCAGAGTTGCCGCTATCAGTGATGGAGTTTATAATGAGAATGGCACAGTGGATACTGCTAAGGCGCAAGGAAATGTAATCATTCTCTTAAAATAGTGATGACAATTAGGAAAGGTTTGGTTGACTAAGATGGAAAAGACAATGGAAAAAATCGTAGCATTGGCAAAAGCGAGAGGCTTCGTATATCCCGGCTCTGAGATTTACGGTGGTCTTGCCAATACATGGGATTACGGTAATTTAGGCGTGGAGCTGAAGAACAATGTGAAAAAAGCATGGTGGCAGAAGTTTGTGCAGGAGAATCCCTACAATGTGGGTGTGGATTGTGCAATTCTGATGAATCCCCAGACCTGGGTGGCAAGTGGACATTTGGGCGGTTTTTCCGACCCTTTGATGGACTGTAAGGAATGCCACGAGCGTTTTCGTGCCGACAAATTGATTGAGGATTATTGTGAGGAGCATGGAATTGCGTTGGAAGAGAGCGTGGACGGTTGGAGTCAGGAGAAGATGAAGAATTTCATCGAGGAGAACAATGTTCCCTGTCCTACCTGCGGCAAGCACAATTTCACTGATATCCGTCAGTTCAATCTGATGTTCAAGACCTTCCAGGGTGTTACGGAAGATGCTAAGAATACTGTTTATCTGCGTCCTGAGACTGCGCAGGGTATATTTGTGAACTTCAAAAATGTACAGAGAACCTCCCGTAAAAAGATTCCTTTCGGTATTGCACAGATTGGTAAATCTTTCCGAAATGAGATTACACCGGGTAATTTTACTTTCCGTACCAGAGAGTTCGAGCAGATGGAGTTGGAATTCTTCTGTGAGCCGGGTACAGATTTGGAGTGGTTCCAGTATTGGAGAGGCTTCTGCCGTGATTGGCTGCTTAGCCTTGGCATGAAGGAGGAGGAACTGAGACTGCGCGACCATGATCCCGCAGAGCTTGCTTTCTATAGTAAAGCAACGACTGATTTTGAATTCCTGTTCCCCTTTGGATGGGGAGAGCTGTGGGGGATTGCAGATAGAACAGATTACGATCTGACGCAGCATGCTAATACCTCCGGTGAGGATATGAGCTATTTTGATGATGAAAAGAAGGAAAAATATATTCCTTACGTTATCGAACCCTCATTGGGTGCAGACCGTGTGGTTCTTGCTTTCCTGTGTGCAGCCTATGACGAGGAGGAACTGGAAGGTGGAGATATGCGTACCGTGTTGCATTTCCATCCGGCATTGGCGCCTGTAAAGATTGGCGTGCTGCCCCTGTCCAAGAAGTTGAACGAGGGAGCTGAGAAGATTTATACGCAGTTGTCCAGAAAATATAACTGTGAGTTCGATGACAGAGGCAATATCGGTAAGAGATATCGTCGTCAGGATGAGATTGGTACACCTTTCTGTGTTACATATGATTTTGAGTCTGAGACAGATGGGTGTGTGACGGTACGTTTCCGTGATTCTATGGAGCAGGAGAGAGTGGCTATCGATCAGTTAGATACATATTTTGCAGATAAGTTTACCTTTTGATAAGCAAAACATATAGGTTTACCAGGAAATGCATATAGGGAGCAGAATGGAGGTTCTGCTCCTTTCTTATGCGAGGGAGATTGTTCATGGAACTAACAAATATAACTGAAACTTTTAGAGTATTGGGAATAGAGCCGACGAAAGAACAGCGAGACATTAAGAATGCGTATCGGGAAAGGCTTGCAGTGACCAATCCGGAGGATGATCCGGAAGGCTTTAAACGTCTGCGGGCTGCTTTTGAAGCGGCTAATCGCTATGCGGTGTCGGAGGATGAGGAGTTACAGGAAGAGAAGGAGCGAGATACTTCTCCCTCCGGATTATGGGTAGAAAAGGCGGCTGAAATCTATAGCAGTATAAAAAAGAGATGCGATTCCGCCCAGTGGGAAGCGCTTTTCGCAGAGGATATCTTTTTTTCCTTGGAGGAAGAGGAAAATTGCAGGACAAAGCTGTTGATTTTCCTTATGGATCATTTCCGATTGCCTACCGGAATTTGGAAACTGTTGGATCAAAAACTGCATATTGTGGAGGGGGCAGGAGAGCTTTCCGAGCATTTTCAGGTAGAGTTTGTCAGCTATATCGCGAACAAATGTGAGCGGGGAGAAGATATTGAGTTTGAAAGCTTTTCTGGTGATGAATACGCGGATTATGATCTGTTTTTGCAGTATTACGATCGCACATGGAGAGCGCTTGAGACGGATGATCTGAAACAGGTGCAGGAATTACTGGACTTGGCGGATGGATTGTCCATCACACATCCGGCGATGGAAATTTGCAGAGCCAGGCTGTTGGAGATGCAGGGCAAAAGCGATGAAATGCTTGCACTGTTACAGGATATTCAGGAGCGTTATCCAGGTGATTCCATGGTGAATTACAATGCGGCGGAGGCATTGTGGAACCATGACAAAAAAGAAAAAGCAGCACAGATATTTGAACATCTGAAAGCCGAAATGGATAACCATTATATGGCAAACGTCAGATTGACAGAATGGTATTATAATAAAGGAGAATTCAACACCGCCAAAAAATGTGCGGAGAAGGTTCTTCCTTCCGGTGCGGATGATGCTTTCATGGAGTTGCTTGCAAAAGTCAATGATGAGCTGGAGGTAAATCTGAAGCATCGCTTCTATCGGGAGGATGATTGGGAAGCGGGACTGGAGCTATGCTGGTGTTATCTGCAGGACGGAAAAGTCCAT
>JAFVDW010000067.1 GCA_017478245.1 Lachnospiraceae bacterium | reverse complement strand
GATCCATTTTCTTACCGGGTACCTGAATCTTCTTAGCGTTGATCACCATCACATAATCACCTGTGTCGTTGTGATGAGTAAAGATAGCCTTGTTCTTACCTCTTAACACCTTTGCAACTTCGGAAGCCAGACGGCCCAAAGTCTTGTCTGTAGCGTCTACTACATACCATTTTCTATCGATTGTAGCTGGACTAGCCATAAATGTTTTCATGATGTTTCCTCCGTATTTACTTTGTCTACTGATTGTTGTCCCAAGTTAATCCCACATTGCAGATGTCCGGGCCACAATTTGAAACCTTCCGGGGACGGCTTAGTAATGTATTTTAGATGTCTCGTCGGGGCTTTGACTCGACATATAAAACTCGTCACAGTGATAAATTATATTATAATCCGCGTTCAGTGTCAACTGTTTTCTTTGATTTCATACACTTTTGGTTGGCAGAAAATTCTAATAAAAAGAATCATCCGCAGTGCTTACCTGGAAATGATACTTGTCAACGGCAAATAATTTCATAAATTCAGTATGTATTCCTCTTTAATAGTTAGACAATAGTGAATTAAAATCCAAAATTTTCAAAAAACATATTTACATTATGACTTTTTTTCACTATAATATAAGTCAGAAGGGTAAACTATTTATTTTGGGGAGCAAAAGAGGGGTTGTATGAAGACAATGTATAAAATAAAAGGGTTGATTTGTAAGGATTCTCCTTTTGAGGATGAAGCCAACGGTCTGTTATTTTTGATGCGGTATTTTCTACTGCTGATTATTCCATATTTTTTAATTATGACCTTTTTCTGTATGTATGAAAGGTTCGATTTTTATGCGCTTGCTTTTTTTGCCAGTGCCTTATCCTATATGTTGGTATGGAGCCTGTCCTATCATGTGCGTCCGAGAGCTTGTATGCGCATGATTATCGTCGTCACAGTACTCTCCACTTGCGTACTCACCTACGGATTTGGATGGCGCTGCTCTTTCCAGAATCTGATTTATATTACTTTCCTGATGATTTGGTATGATCCGGCATCTGATCACCGCCTGAAGTTCTACTCCAGTATTTGGATTACCTGCGCCGTACTCATCATCTCTGCCATCACACCTTCGGGCAACGCGATTTTGGACAGGGAAAGTCTTGCTTTTACCTTGGTGTTCTTCTTTAACACCTTATTATTTGCGATTTGTCTTGGTCTGGTAGCCTACTTCTTCTGTATGCAGTATGTGGAATCGGAGCACAAGCTTTACCTGTACAACCGTAAGCTGAAAGCAATGTCTGAGACCGATCCGTTGACGCAGCTTCCCAACCGCCGCTTTACCGAAAATGAGCTGCATTTGTTGGAGCGTCGCGCCAACCGTCGTAAGCACTCGATTGCCATCGCCATCGGCGACATTGATTTCTTTAAGCGCGTCAACGATACCTACGGACATGACTGCGGTGATTATGTGCTTTCCACTCTGGCAGGCATGTTCAAGCAGTTCATGGGAGATTATGGCTTTGTAGCAAGATGGGGAGGCGAAGAGTTTCTGTTTGTATTTGAAAAGGCAGACGGCGACCATGCACTTCAACTTTTGGAAAATTTACAAAATGAGATTCGTTCTTTCCATTTTTCTTTTGAAGGTCAGACCTTCTCTGTCACTATGACCTTTGGTCTGGAAGAGCTTAATGCCCAGGGAAGCAGTGCGTCCACTATCGCGGCTGCCGACCATAAACTTTATCAAGGCAAAGAAGGAGGGCGCAACCGGGTTATCTACTAGGTTGTACCAGCATCGACACGGTTGCCCCCTGCTCGTTTTACTTTTTACTTGTTCTGCTCCTTCGCGTCATCCACCCGATAAATCAGATGCTCATTTTCTTGATGCGCTCCACAGCCTCCACTGTGTTTTCATAACTTCCAAAGGCCGTCAATCTAAAATACGTCTCACCGCTGGGTCCAAATCCCGAGCCTGGTGTACCCACTACGTTCACATGCTCTAAAAGATAATCGAAGAATTCCCAGCTCGTCATACCATTGGGTGCTTTTAACCAAATGTATGGAGCATTGACACCACCGGACACAGTATAGCCCGCACTTTTTAATCCTTCATAAATGTAGTGCGCATTGTTCATATAGTAAGCCACCTGTTTTTTCAACTGTGCTTTACCCGCTTCAGAATACACTGCCTCTCCGGCGCGCTGTACAATATAGGGGGCACCGTTATATTTGGTTCCATGACGTCTTGCCCAAAGCGCATGCAGGCTCACATCCCCTGCTTTTAATTCCTTCGGAATCACTGTAAAGCCTAGACGCACTCCCGTAAAACCTGCATTCTTAGAGAAAGAGCGCAGTTCAATGGCACAGGTTCTTGCTCCCTCACACTCATAGATACTGTGAGGTACATCCTCCTCAGAGATATATGCCTCATAAGCGGCATCATATATGATCACCGCCCCTACCCTGTTGGCATAATCCACCCATTCCTGAAGTTGTGTTTTATTGATGGTGGCACCGGTAGGGTTGTTGGGGAAACACAGATAAATAATATCCGGTGTTTGGGACGGAAGAAGCGGCGCAAACCCATTATCAGCCGTACAGGGCATATAAATCACATCGCTCCAGGTCTCCCTCTTTGCATCATACTCACCGGTTCTGCCCGCCATCACATTGGAGTCCACATACACCGGATAAACCGGATCGCATACCGCAATCTTATTATCCAGACTGAAAATCTCCTGAATATTACTGGAATCACATTTTGCACCGTCCGACACAAAAATTTCATCTGCGCTAATATTACAGCCTCGTGCCTTGTAGTCATTGTCAGCAATGACATTCCTCAAAAACTCATATCCCAAATCAGGGGCATATCCATGAAACGTTTCCGCTTTTCCCATCTCATCCACTGCCCCATGCAGCGCATCAATAATAGACGGAGCCAATGGCTGTGTCACATCACCGATTCCCAAGCGGATAATTTTTGCCTCCGGATGTGCCGCAGAATAAGCATTCACCTTTTTGCCAATGGTTGAAAACAAGTAGCTTCCGGGTAGTTTTAAATAATGTTCATTTACCTTAAACATCTCTCTTCTCCTCTCTTATCATCGCATTAGACATTTGCGAAACTCCTATGATCATACGTCAACTTCCCCTTCAAATACAATTTCTGCGGGGCCGGTCATGTATACCACATTGTTTTGTCTGTCCCACTCAATTTCCAACTCGCCGCCCAGCAGCTTCACCGTGATTTTATCCTCTGTCAGTCCATTCAAGGCACATGCCACAGCCGTCGCACAGCATCCTGTTCCACAAGCCAGTGTCTCACCGGTTCCCCGCTCCCATACGCGCATAAACACATGCTCTCTGTCGAGGATTTCCACAAACTCCGTGTTCGTGCGTTTGGGAAAACGCTCATGATTCTCAAAGTACGGTCCCAGACTCTCTATGGCAAGCTGCTTCACCTGCTCCATAAATACCACTGCATGAGGATTGCCCATGGACACACAGGTCATGCGATACTCACTGCCTGCCACGGCAATCGGCTCATTAATCACTTGCTCTCCCACTGCCCGTACCGGAATCTGCTCCGGCGTTAAAATCGGACTTCCCATGTTCACGCGCACTTTTTTCACAGCACCTCTGCCGCCATTTTCGGTTCCCTCCACCGTTAAATCCAAAATCTTCACTGCCCCGGCACTGACAATGCGTATTTGCTTCTCATCTGTCAATCCCTTGTCATATACAAATTTTGCCACACAGCGGATTCCGTTACCGCACATCTCCGAGCGGCTACCGTCTGCATTGTACATCTCCATCTCAAAATCCGCTTCATTAGAAGGGTTGATAAAAATCACTCCATCCCCGCCAATCCCAAAATGCCTGTCGCTTAAGCTTCGAACCAGCTCCGGCTTTTTTTCTGCGGGAATTTTTTCTTCAAATCCATTGACATAAACATAGTCGTTGCCACATCCCTGCATTTTTGTAAACTTCATATCTTTTCCTCATTTCTGCTTTACTATTTCTGCATACACAGCACCATCTCCGCGGTCTCTACAATATTGGTTCCGCTGTCCATACTGCATTTTTGCAAATATTTATGCGCCTCTTCTTCCGTCATATGGTTACGCACCATCAAAAGCTCCTTCGCCTCCCGGATGGTATTTTGCTCCTCCTCGCTGCGCACCTTCGGTTGATTGCGCAGCCTGCGTCTGCGTCGCCGGATACCCTCCATCATCATCTGCAAAGTACTGATTAAATCATTCACCTTCAAGGGCAAAGACAGACATACAATATCATTGCCATAGCACTCTTGCACCAGCTTAGGAGATGCCAACAAAAGCAATTCAAATCCAACCGGCATGCATTCCTGCAATTCTGTATAAATCATATCAGGCAGCTTATAGCTGCAGATAAGGATTCCATCCTGCACACTGTCCGCCTGGCTGATTGCCTGTGCACCTGTGGTGCATATGCCCGTCACGCGGAATCCGCTGCGCACTAATACATTTTTTATATTCTTTGCATCGTCCAGCTTAGGTAATGCAATAATAATATTCGTCACACATGCCCACCTCCTGACTACCTGTTTTGAGATGAGTTTTAATATTTATTCAGATACTCTTTAATCTCCCAGTCGGATACCTGAGCACGATATCTGTTCCACTCCTCCTTTTTGGCTGTAATGTAATGCTTTGCCACATGCTCCCCCAGTACATCGCAAATAAAGGAATCCTTTTCCAGTTCCTCAATAGCCTCCATCAGATTCCCCGGCAGTCTGTCGATACCGTCCCGTTTTCTCTCTTCCTCAGACATAGCAAAAATATTGCCTTTTACGCTCTTGGGCGGCTCAATGTGATTCACGATTCCATCCAATCCTGCCCGCAGACACACTGCCAACGTCAGATAAGGATTGGCAGCAGAATCGGGACTTCTCAGCTCCACTCTCGCTCCCTCTCCGCGATAAGAAGGAATCCTGATCAAAGGGCTTCTGTTGGTGCTGCTCCAAGCTATATAAACCGGTGCCTCAAATCCGGGAACCAGCCTCTTATAGGAATTCACCAACGGATTGGTGATTGCTGCCATACCTTTGATGTGCTTCATCAAGCCACCAATAAAATAGTACGCCTCCCTGCTCAATCCCAGTTCGTCCTCTTTATCTTCAAAGACATTTTTTCCTTCCTTATTGTGCAGGGACATATTGATGTGCATACCGGAGCCATTGACCTCCCCCTTAGGCTTTGGCATAAAGGTTGCATGCAGACCATGCCGCTTTGCGATGGTTCGCACCGCCAGCTTAAAGGTCATAATATTGTCTGCTGTCGCCAATGCTTCATCATAACGAAAATCAATCTCATGCTGGGCAGGCGCGATCTCGTGATGGGATGCCTCTATGACAAATCCCATATCCTCCAAGGTCATAACCATATCACGCCGGGCATTCTCACCGCAATCCAACGGTCCGATGTCAAAGTAGCCTGCCTGTTCATTGGTAATCGTGGTGGGCATGGTATTCTCATCCGTATCAAAGAGAAAGAATTCACACTCCGGTCCCACTCCAAATATATACCCTAACTTCTCCGCTTCCTTAATGGCACGTTTGAGCACATATCTGGGATCCCCCTCAAAGGGTTCACCGTTTGGTCTGTACACGTCACAAATCATCCTGGCAACCTTTCCCTGCTGCGGTCTCCATGGAAATATCTCCATCGTAGCATAGTCCGGATGCAGATACATGTCCGATTCTTCAATACGCACAAAGCCATCGATGGCAGAACCGTCAAACATACATTTATTATCCAACGCCCGCTCCAACTGACTGGCTGTCACTGCTATATTTTTCAGATTTCCAAACATATCCGTAAACTGTAGCCTGATAAATTCTACATCTTCTTCCTCCACTACTCTGAAAATATCTGCCTTTGTGTAATTTCTCATCATCTGCACCATCCTCCGTTTCGCGCATTCTCGGCATTGTAGCCAATGAGCAAAGAGCTTATATCGCACAAGAAGGCATTCTTATCCCCATGATAAGAACACCTTCGTTCTCTCCCATCATACCAACCTTGACCGCTTCTTGTCAATGCAAAATGTAACATAATTTCTTTACCATAGGCATATTCTTTATAAAGAGTCCCAATAAAACGCTTAAGGAGAATACGGATGAGTTCAAAAACAAAAATTGTGGTACTTCATATGAAAGAATTAATTTATACAGGTATTCTGACTGTCGTTGGCATTGTACTGCTCGTGCTGCTCATTACAGCATTCGGATCAGGCGGCAAAGAACGCACCGTCAGCGACTCCACCACCTCCGAAGAACCCATGGAAGCGGAAGCTGCACCCACCTCCTCGGATTCCATCTACATACCCGGTATCTATACTATGGAATTGATTCTCGGCGGACAGACAGTGGATGTGGAGGTCATTCTGTCTGAAAACGCAATCACCTCCATCCGACTGGTAGATTTGAACGATGCAGTGACCACCATGTATCCTCTGCTACAACCTACCTTCGATGATATTTACAGTCAGATACTTGACACACAGTCTGTGGAAAACATTACCTACTCCACAGAAAACAAATATACCTCTCTGGTTCTTCTGGAAGCCATTCGCAACTCTGTTAATAAAGGATGCGATGGAACCGATTCAAAATCCAAAAAGGAGCAGCCTTAAAGCTGCTCCAATTCATCCAACCAAATTCTTGCGCAGGCATCCGAAGGCATACGCAAATCTCCGCGGGGAGACAACGCCACACTTCCCACCTTAGGTCCATCCGGCAGACAAGAACGTTTGAACTGCTGTGCGAAGAATCTCCAATAGAATTTCTTCAGCCATTTCAGAATCTCTTCCCCAGAATACATTCCATCAAAAGCCCGTCTTGCCACCCGATATACCTTTGCAGGCGGAAATCCGCAGCGCAGCATATAGTACAAAAAGAAGTCATGCAATTCGTATGGTCCTACCAAATCCTCTGTCTTCTGGGAAATCACTCCATTCACCGGCGGCAGAAGCTCCGGACTGACGGGCGTATCCAGTACATCCAACAGAACCTTCTGTAATTGTCCGTCCTCACAGGTATCTGCGTAATAACGCACCAAATGCCGCACCAACGTTTTGGGCACTCCGGCGTTGACACCGTACATAGACATATGATCTCCATTGTAGGTAGCCCACCCCAATGCCAACTCCGACATGTCGCCGGTACCGATGACAAGACCATTCAGTTGATTGGCTATATCCATCAATATCTGTGTGCGCTCTCTTGCCTGT
Organism: Lachnospiraceae bacterium; assembly: GCA_017478245.1. GTDB lineage: Bacteria > Bacillota > Clostridia > Lachnospirales > Lachnospiraceae > Acetatifactor. The sequence continues at coordinate 5,959 of JAFVDW010000067.1, read as the reverse complement.
CCGTTTTCATAAGTCACATCATGATCGTCCGCATCCTGTCCGATATCTCTGAAATGCACTGTCACAGCTTCTTTGATATCAATCTCCCGCAAAGTAGCTCCCAACGTGTCTGCCAGAAGGCAGGCATTGTCATAAGTTCTGTCCGTGGTTCCAAAGCAGGGCATTGTCACTGCAATAATGCCTTTGTGATCCAACCCCAACATATCAAAGGTACGCACCGTCACCAACAGCGCCAGTGTGGAATCCAATCCGCCGGAGACGCCGATCACAGCCGTCTGCAAACCTGTGTGCTCGTAACGCTTCTTTAATCCATAAGCCTGGATAGAAAGAATCTCCTCACATCGTTTTCTCTTTGTTGCCTCATTGGCAGGCACAAAAGGCATATGCCAGAACTGTCGCTCTAGTTTCGTCTCCTCTATTTGTAAGGAAAAAGGGATAACCAGATATGTATCATCCGGCTCTTTCCCAAAGGTGCCCATTCTTCGGCGTTCCATCAGCATACGCTGCAAATCCACATCCGCATAAATGGTCTCACCCTGAAAATGCTTGGACTCCGCCAATATAGTACCATTCTCCGCAATTAGATTATGTCCGCCAAACACTACATCCTGCGTTGACTCTCCCTCTCCCGCGGAAGCATACATATACACGCAGAGCAATCTGGCACTGGAAGACTGCACCAGCATCCTGCGATACTCCTCTTTTCCCACTGTCTCATTGGACGCAGAAAGATTTGCAATCAAAGTAGCTCCCATCAACGCATGGGCAGTAGCCGGCGGGTTTGCCACCCATAAATCCTCACAGATTTCACAACCTACCACCAATTCAGGCATCTCCGCACATTTGAACAATAGATTGGAGCTGAAATCTATGGCTTCTCCATCCAGATAAAACGCGTCCAACGCACCATTTCCTTCCGTAAAATGCCGTCCCTCGTAGAACTCCGCATAAGTAGGAATATTCGTCTTGGGAACCATACCAAGAATACTGCCCCCCTGCAACACTGCAGCCACATTATAAAGTCTGCCGTCCTTTGCCACAGGCAGCCCCACCATCACCAGGGCATCCTTCCCCTCTGTAGCCTTTGCCACACGGCGCAGCGCCTCCAATGCCTCATCCAGTAAAATCTGCTGCAAAAACAAATCCCCACAGGTATATCCGGTAATACACAGCTCCGGGAATACAATTATTTTCGCCCCTGCGGTGTACGCTTCCTCCAACTGCTCACAGATTTCCTGCGCATTATACTTTGGGTCTGCCACCTTGATTTTCGGAGTGATGGCTGCCACCTTCACAAATCCATGCTTCATCGTTTCCCTCCTGTGTCCTCATCGCGCCCTGCGATACAATTCCTGCAAATCCTCCACACTGAACCTATAATGTTTATTACAGAAATGACAGTTGACCTCAATTTCCTCTCCATCCTCTATCATGCTCTGCAATTCCTGTCTGCCAATGCTGATGAGTACCTTCTCCACACGCGCCTTGTCGCAATTACAGGAAAAAGCAGTTGGAAAAGTATCCAGAATCTCCATATCCAAGCCGTCCAAAAGCAGTTCCAACATCTGTTCCGGTGTTTTCCCCTCGTCCAGTAAAGCTGTAACAGAACGCAGCTTCGACAAATTCTCTTCCAGCCGGTCTATCACCTCATCCTCGGCAAAGGGCATCAACTGCACAATAAATCCCCCTGCCTGTCTTACTGTATTATCACGTTCCATCAACACCCCTAATCCCACAGAAGAAGGAACCTGCTCAGAGGTAGCAAAATAATAGGTCAGGTCATCGCCTATCTCACCGGTCTGCAAGGCAGTCTGTCCCACATAGGGCTCTTTCAGTCCCATATCCTTAATCACGCTCAGAATACCATGTCCTACCGCACCGCCAACATCCAATTTTCCCACACTGTTGGCAGGCAGAATGACGTCCGGTACATTGGCATAACCCTTCACGTTACCCTTGGAATCCGCAGTAACAGTTAATCCTCCCACCGGACCGTCACCTTTTATCTGCAACGTCAAAAGATCCTTTTCATCCTTCAGCATACTTCCCATCATCGCACCTGCACTGAGCAGTCTTCCCAATGCCGCTGTAATCACAGGGCTGGTATTATGAGCTTGTCTTGCTTCCTCCACCAATTCTCTGGTTGTACAGGCAAATGCTCGTATCTGTGCATTTGCCACGGTAGCTCTCACTATATAATCAGACGTCCCTTTTCCCTCTCTCTCGTACTACAAAATATACTCTCTCGCTCTCCGGCCGGACATCCTCACCGGTATCCGCATCCAGTATCGCTACAAGCTCCATGCCCGCCTGCTGCACAAGCCGCTTCATCTGCTCCACGCGATACCCTCTCTGCCAATGGGTCTCTGTAAAACGTCTGAACAAGTCCTCTTGCTCCTGCACGAACACCGTCACATTATATTCATTCAACTCCGTCTCATAGTAATAAGTATTCTCCCAAATGAAGCTGCAATCCTCCCTGTTCTCAGCGATAACAGTATCCCCGATTACTTCCCGATACTTGTATTCCGTATTAAAATCAAAGATAAAGATTCCTCCGGGATAGAGATAATTATTGACAAGTGAAAAAACCTTTAAAAGCTCCTCTTCCTTCAAAATATAATTCAGAGAATCGCACACACTAATCACAGTGCCCACGGTACAATACAGCTCCAATTCCCTCATATCCTGCAACAAATAAAGAATCTGTGCGCCGCTCTCTTCCCGTTTTTCCATAGCCACGCCTAACATGCTCTCGGAATTGTCCACGCCGATCATATCGTATCCCTTTTTGTACAACAGCTCCGTCAGGGTTCCCGTGCCGCATCCCAAGTCCACCACCAAATCACGCTCCGACTCCAAGGCATCCTTGCCGCTTCCGCCGGGTTTCGACACGCCATACCGCTCTATCAGCTTCACCAGACGCTCACACCACTCCTTGTAGGGTGTGTCATCCATCAGCTCATCATATACATAGGCAAAATCCTGATATGCCTCCATCCTTACTCCTTACTCGCCAAGCTTCATGGCTACTATAAATCCAACCACCAACGCAACAACACCTGTCAATACATTTACAACCGTAAGTGCAGGAAATGTGCCCATGGCAACAATCGCAAAGGGGGAAGCCACAATCAATCCTATAATCGCCCAATACGCATACAGCGGAAATTTTTCAAAAATAATTTCCACCAGCTTCGCAATGGCAAAAATACCTACCACCACACCGATGCCGAAGGGAATCAATATGCCGCATCCCTTCCAAATACCATCCATATCCAGATGCACTAACGCAGCAATAAAGTCATTGATAGCAGCAATGATAGAATTGTAATAGCCCAACAAAAGTAATACCATGGAGCCGCTGACCCCCGGAATCACCATGGTCGCAGCAGCAATCACTCCCACCACAAAGAGCTTCACCACATTGCCAACGCTAAACGATAACACTGCCGCATTGCCCTCGGCATCGCCCAATAGCGCTAAACCCAGCACCAACGCAAAGAAAAGGATACCGGCAACAATGTGTCCGGGTTTAATCTGATGTCCCTTTACATTCTTCCAGATAGCAGGCAAGCCTCCGATAATCAGACCGATAAATAACAAGGTAGTCTGCACCGGAAAATGCTCAAAAAGGTATTCCACTCCAAAGGAGCCTCCGATTAACGCAATCCCCATACCGAGCACAATAGGGAGCAGAAACAGTACGCTCTTTTTGAATTCCTTGAATAGATGGGTCACGCAATGAATCAGCTTATCATAAATCCCCATAGAAACCATCATGGTTCCTCCGCTGACCCCCGGAATGATATTGGCGATTCCGATCACAACTCCCTTTAAAATATTTTTAATCATTTTCTTAATTCCTTTCAAAATACTCTGTATCCATTTTTATGCGAGATATGTCTTTAAAAATTCCACCAGTCGATCCATCTCCCGATCCGTACCCACTGTAATACGCAGAGAATTATTGATACGCGGCTTATCCCAATAACGCACATAGATATCCGCCTGACGAAGTGCCTGAAAAATTTCTTTGGCAGGTACACTTTTATGGGAGGCAAAAATGAAATTCGCCTGGGAATCAGGAAATGTAAATCCGAGCTCTGCAAGCTCTTTTTTCACGCGCTCTCTTGTCGCAATAATTTTGCCCGTAATCTCCTTGAAATACACATCATCTCTGACTGCCTCCACACCAAGCTCTATAGACGGACGATTCATGGTATAGGAATTCACTGAAAATTTCGCGTCATTGAGATAACCAATCATTTTCTCACTTCCAATACAGAAACCTATGCGCAGTCCTGCCATAGAGCGGGATTTTGAAAAGGTCTGTACCACCAAAAGATTGTCATACTTAGGAAGCAGAGATAATGCACTCTCTCCGCCAAAGTCTATATAAGCCTCGTCGACAATCACTACCACATCCCGATTTGCCTGTAAAATCTTCTCCACTGTCTCTAAGCTTTCATACAGGCCAGTGGGTGCATTGGGGTTGGGGAAAATCACACCACCGTTAGGCTGCGCGTAATCTGCCGGCTCAATACTCCAGTCCTCTCTCAGCGCACGGGTCTCATAGGGTATCCGATACAAATCCGCCCATACGTCATAAAATGAGTATGTCACATCCGGAAACAAAATCGGTTTATCACTGTTAAAAAATGTAAGGAATGACATAGAAAGTACATCGTCGGAGCCCACTCCCACAAATACCTGCCGGGGACTTACATGATAATAGGCTGCCAACTCCTCCACCAAGGGAGTGACATCCGGATCAGGATACAAACGCAGTGCCTCCACATTCAACTTATCCGCACTTCTTTGCACGCCCGGCGCAGGCGGATAGGGACACTCATTGGTATTTAGCTTTATCACATTCTGTTTCTTGGGTTGTTCACCTGCCACATAAGGCACTACCTTACGCACATTCTCTTCCCATTTCATCTTAGCTTGTCCTTTCTGTTCTCTGCTTCATTCTATTATCTTGCACGCTCAAGTTCTTCTCTGTAAATTGCTGCCTGCTCAGGAATGCCCATCTGCTCATAGCAGCGAATCAATCCCTCTAAGGGCTCTGTTTTCCCACTCTGAAGGCATAGGATTGGCTCCGTTTCAAAAGCAGCATTGTAATACCAGATTGCAGCCTCTTCCAAATCCTCCAAGCCCTCGTAAAAATGCCCCATTTCACAGCATATCTCTGAACACGCTTCCTCTGCAATGACCTTTGACGCATATTTGAAGAAATCCACCGTATTCTTCTGCAGCCTTGCTGCCTTTGCCGCTACACAGCAGCCCTCTCTGATTTCCTCCGCACTTCGCGCAGCATCCGCGGTCACATCCTGAAAATAGCCTTCCGCCTGTGACAAATCTGCCACATCTCCTCCGAGAAGCAGCTCTCTCGCATACATGCCCAACAGTCTTCTGGATAACCGCAAGCCCTTCGATATCTGCTTTGCAAATACCTGCAAATCCCTTTTTGCATGACTTTCCTCCGGCATATGCGTAATCACAATATCACTATCATAGACCACCGGTTCCAATCGCACCATCTCGTGAATCGGCTCTATCCAAACAAATTCCCTCTGACGCTTAAAGAGCTTCGGTCTATATTCTTCATCAAAATTATAGACAGTTCCGTGCTGCAACTGATTGCCATATTTCATCTGCACAATCTCTATTTCCGGCAGCAACGTTTCTTTCAATGCGCGAAAACGCACTCTATTTTCCTCCGAGAGCACCTCATCGGCATCTGCAGTATAAATATATTCCATGCCCGCCTTGGAAAAAGAAAAATTCCGTGCCGCGCTGAAATCCTCTATCCATGCGAAATCATATATCTTATCTGTATAACGTGCCGCAATCTCTTTGGTGGCATCGCTGGAACCGGTATCCACAATAATGATTTCATCCATCAAATCCGCCACACTGTCCAGACATCTCGCCAATATTTTTTCTTCATTTT
>JAFVDW010000009.1 GCA_017478245.1 Lachnospiraceae bacterium | reverse complement strand
GTTCCTCTTACCCTCTGTCATAACTACTTTGTGTACTGGTTTCTTTTCTCTTGCCATAATAATAGGCCTCCTATGATTTAGATTTTATCATAGAAGACCTATTGCTAATAGCTATTTACAGAAAAACTTTCATACTCTCGAAAAATGATAGACATGATATTATTTTTCTTGCTGTAGATAATTTACCATGAAGCTGCGAATCATACGGCAAAGAGCAGCTTCGATATCCATAGCACCATCTGTCAGACACCATTCAAATACACAGCCTTTTACAATCGTGCAGATATCCATGCAAATTTCATGGGTGTCTGCATTTTTATCAATGATACCCTGTTCTTTTGCAGCTTGTATTTCCTTTTCACTTCTTGCCATAACTGTGTCCGGAGCGAAAACACCATTCGATTCACCCATATATGCGGACAGGGACTTGTTCTCGGTGGAATAGAAGCTCTTCATAAAATCCAGACCGAGGTCCATATAGCGTCGGATGAGGTGCATATAGAGTTCCGCAATCCTGGCGGATATATCGGATACCGGTTCAACTAAGGTAAATGCCGCAAATGATGTTTCGCGCAGAAAGTACATCATCAGATCGTCCTTATTGCGGAAGTAATGATAGAAGGTTCCGATAGAAAGACCGGCTTTGGCGCAAATATTCCTGACTGTCACAGAAGCGGCACCATTTTTGCGGATGAGTGCGACGGTTGTATCTATGATTTTCTCTCGACTGTTATTTTCATCGCCTTTCGCAGGACGTCCGGATCTTTTTGCCATAATAATGCTCCTTGGTAATGTATAGAATCTGTTTCATTTACTCTTGACATTATAGAACAAGTTCGATATAATTGCAAGAAGAATAAATAGAACTTGTTCTATTAAAGAAAAAGGAGTAGATAATTATGAAGATAACATATTGGGCAGACTACGCATGTCCTTACTGCTATATTGGAGAAGCAAGACTGAAAAAGGCGATTGCTTCCATACCAGAGCTTAAAGATGTGGAAATTGAGATGAAGGCATTCCAGTTGGATTCCTCTGCTGGAAAACACGCAAAGAGCGATACCCAGACGAGGTTTGCACATAAATATGGTATTTCCTTTGCGGATGCTGGGAGACAGATTGCGTCAATTTCACAAATGGGAATTGCCGAGGGGCTTGATTTCAAATATGCCACAACGCTTTTTACCAATACGATGGATGCTCATAGACTGACGAAACTGGCACAGAGTAAGGAGTATCCGGATTTGGCGTACAGAGTGATTGAAGCCTTGTTTAAGGCGTATTTTACAGATAATAAGGAACTTGCAGATAAGGATTTGCTTCAGCAAATCGGGGAGGAAAATGGGTTAGATGCCGCGGAAGTCAGAGAGGTTTTGGAATCAGACAAATATCGTGACGAAGTAATCATGGATGAGCGCGAGGCTGCAAGATATGGAATTCATGCAGTGCCATTCTTTGTGATAGGCAGATATGGTATATCCGGAGCACAGAGTGTGGAGGGTATGAAAGCAACAATTTTGAAAGTGTTGGAAGAATCAAAGGAAACGGTAACGGAGTAAGGAATGACATGCGGATCGGCAATTACCGTAACCGGGGCGGAAATCACCGGCTGACGATTGAGGCATTTATTTTCATAAGCATTCCCTCTTACACGGATTTGGTCTATCTTGATTTTTTTCCGGATTGGTAGTATCATGACTGAAAAGAAAAATAATTATACGCATTTTTTCTACCTTATTGTGGAGGTGAAAATGAAAGCAGAAGATTTAACAGAGCTCTTGGAATCGGGACAAATGACACCGGACGAGATATGTCCGGTGCTTTATGCAATGTCTATACTGGGACAGCGATGGAAATTGCCTATATTATGGCATCTGGCGGATGAGGGAACGCTGCGTTATAACGAACTTAAGCGAGGAATACCGCTGATTACCAATATAATGTTGACACAGTCACTCAGGGAGTTGGAGAGAAGTTATCTTATTGAAAGAAAGAACTATGATTCTATCCCTCCGCGGGTAGAATATTCGCTTTCGGAACAAGGAAAGACGCTGATTCCGATATTAAGGCAGATTCATGAATGGGGAAAAGGTCAAATGAAGCTGGTTGTGACGGAAGCCGGAAAAAACGAATAAAACCATCATAGCATTGTGTTTCTTATGACATCAGAATAAATGAGATAATATGGAAGGAAAGGAGCACATCAATATGTATATTACAGGTTCCGGCGCTGTTAGTCGTTCCCAATTCATTGTAGAAAGACCAATATAATACCCTGGAGAATTATGCTTACGATTACTATGTAAATCATTTTTGGGACGAAAAACACTGGTTGATGGTACACGCAACAGATGGTGGGGACGAATTTCAAGACGGGTATTGGGAAGGTATGCAGGGAGATGACACAGACCTGGTGATAACGAATCGTATTGCAAGTTCACAACGCAGCTTCAAAAAAGGCTGACAGACAGAACACACTATACGGTAGGAAGTGCCATATACAGCAGTTTTGATGAATTGAATAAAAGAGTCATGAAGTTTTCTGTTCATTTAGATGGTTCTATTTTCGTCTTAATATTTATATTGCTTCATGGGGGCATATTCTTCTATGCCTGCATTTTAAGTCCATTGATGGATGAAAAAAGGGCAAAAGAATCTGTGGAGATTAGTGCACACGAACAATACATAGAGGATAAATGTGAATATTGTGATGGGGTTTATGTTCATGGCTTACATTTGATCTGTCCTCATTGCGGAGCGCCGATCAGACCTGCCAATCAGCCGATTGAGGTACAAGGCTTCAATGATTACTACGATTAGGACGCATAATAGAAAAGAATAAAGGACATTTAGAAAGGTAATTATCCTATGGAGGAATTTATTAAACAAAATAAGATCATCAATTCGTCAAATACCACTGACGATACCGAAAATCTTGCATGGGAAGAGATTAGTATGGAGCATATTGTGCAGGATGAGTGGATTGATTTCAGACGGTCTATCTTTCGTTTTCCCAACGGCAGTCAGTTCGGACCATATTATACTTACAGCCGCAGGGACTATGTAGTGATTGTGGCATCGGACATAGAGGGCAATTTTCTTTGTGTCAGACAGTATCGTTATGGGATAAAAGAAGTAACCACAGAGTTTCCCGCAGGGGGTATTGAGCGAGGGGATGGCAGGCAGTATGGTGACCGAAAGGATGAAGGTGCAGCGGAGGATGCACTGGAGGCTGCCAAGAGAGAGCTACTGGAGGAGACAGGCTATGAGTCTGACGAATGGGAGCACCTTTTGTCGGTACCCTCGAACGCTACCATCGCTGATAATTATGCCCATATTTTTGTGGCAAAAAATTGCCGCCATTCTTCGGAGCAGCATCTGGATGAGACAGAGTTTTTTCATGTCAGGAAATATTCCGGTGCGGAGATTAATGAGATGATTGCTGAAGGAACCTTCCAACAGGCAGTTCACATCATGGCATGGCTGTTGGCACAGCGGAAATAATAGATAAAATGATGGAGGATATTATGGAATTGTATGATGGTAGACCGGAAAACACAGAGGGACGCCTTCCTCGTGAGATAAGGACTTATGATTTTCTGGATCAGTTAGGGATAGCATACAAGAGAACAGACCACGAACCTGCAAACACTATGGAAGCCTGTAACGAGATTGATGCGGTATTGGATGTTCTGATTTGTAAGAATCTTTTTCTGTGTAACAGACAAAAAACCAATTACTACCTGCTGATGATGCCGGGAGATAAGAAGTTTAAGACAAAAGAGCTGTCCAGTCAGATTCATTCGGCAAGACTTTCTTTTGCCAGTTCGGAAGATATGTTAAGCTACCTGGACATAGAGCCCGGAGCAGTAAGCATCATGGGGCTGATGAATGACAAGAATCATATGGTTCAGCTTCTGGTAGATGAGGATGTGTTACAAGGTGAATACCTTGGTTGTCACCCTTGCGTATGTACCTCCAGTCTCAAGATCAGGACAGAAGATGTGTTTGGGAAATTTCTTCCGGCAGTAGGACATGAGCCAAGAACAGTGCATCTGGTGGGAGAAGAGGCTCCTCACATATTAACGTAGCGTGGAATTCCCTTGTTTTCGTGCATTCCACGTTCCGTGGGTGTGATTTCAGATTCATTTATCATATACTGAATCCATAGAAAAGAGGTGTTGGTCATGGATCAGATTTCCATTGGAAAGTTCATAGCAAAGATGCGAAAAGAAAAATCTTATACGCAGCGTCAGCTTGCAGATCTTCTTAAAATCAGTGACAAGACAATCAGCAAGTGGGAAACCGGAAATGGATTGCCGGAAGTATCATTGATGCTTCCGTTGTGCGAGGCTTTGGGTATCAGTGTGAATGAGCTGCTTACCGGAGAAAAAGTGGCCGACGCCGACTATAAAAAGAAAGCGGAGGAGAATATGATGAATCTGATGAGAGAAAGAGAAGAAAACAAGCAAAAAATGGTTCTGGTGGTGGCGGTGGGTGGAATATCCACGATATCATTTGTAACACTGCTTTTAGTTGTCTGTGTCTATACGGAGGTCATAGCGCTGCCAATCAAAATTGTGTTAATTTCAATCGCTTGCATTATTTTTGCCACAGGTATATATTTTGCCATGCAGGGAGAACGAACGGTAGGCTATTATCAGTGTAAGCATTGTGATGAGACATTTGTTCCCGGTTTTTTAGAATATATGGCGGGAGCGCACATGCTGACTACAAGATATCTAAAATGCCCCCATTGTGGGAAAAAGAGTTGGTGCAAGAAAATCTTGTCTAAAAGCTCTGTAGAAAAACAATAAATTTTTGCCTCCATCATTTTCGTGGAAATTGGTGGAGGTATTTCTTTTGCAACAAAAACAAACAAAATTTTCATAAAATGTTATTTTTGCTTGATAGACAAAGCGTGGAGCAGATTATAAACTGATGTTAAAAAAAGTTGCAAAGGTGGGTTAATTATGAGAAAATACTACTTAGACAATATCAGATGGATGACAGTGATTCTGGTGGTGGTATATCATGTGATATATATGTTCAATTGCATTATCACAGATGGTGTGATTGGTCCCTTTTATGAGCGGCAGTATCAGGATGTCATGCAGTATATCCTATATCCATGGTTCATGATACTGCTCTTTATTGTAGCCGGTATGTGTTCCCGCTACTATCTTGAGACGCATACGGTAATAGAATTTGTACGCACCAGAACCAGAAAGCTTCTGGTGCCATCTACCATCGGACTGTTGGTATTCGGGTGGATACAGGGGTATTTTAATATGGCGATATCCGATGCCTTCAGACATATGCCGGATACGATGCCGCCATTTTTAATGTATCTGATTATGGCAGTATCCGGTACAGGTGTATTGTGGTTCATTCAGCTACTATGGTTTTTTTCTATGATACTCGCGGTGATTCGCAGGTTTGAAAAGGGAAAGCTGTATGAATGCACTGCAAAGAGCAATATGATAGGGATGCTTCTGTTGATGATTCCGGTCTATCTGTCGGGACTTATTTTGAATACACCGGTGATAGCGGTCTATCGATTTGGCATCTATGGCGTTACATTTTTCCTGGGATATTTTGTGTTTGCCCATGATGAGGTAGTGGAAAGAATGGGTTCATATGCTTATTTGCTGATGGGAGTAGCAGTCATTCTTGGGATAGTGTATGTGGCACTGCACTTTGGTGACAATTACGCAGTGATGCCTACGGTGAACTGTATTCCGGCGGTAGCATACGCATGGATTGCGTGTCTTACAATCCTTAGCTCCATGAAAAGATGGGCGAATGTCACATCAAAGCTTGCAAGCTTCATGTCTCAGAGAAGCTTTGGGCTGTATGTATTCCATTATCTTCCATTGTCGGCAGCAGCGTATGTACTGCACACATATACGTCGCTTTCAGCAATTCCGAGCTATTTTTTGACAGGACTTGCGGCATTTTTGGGAGGATGGCTGCTGTATGAGATTATATCAAGAATCCCTATTTTACGATGGTGTGTGCTTGGTATGAAGAAATAGAGGAAAACCATGTTTAAGGATAATTTGAATCAACTGAGAAAATACAAACAACTCACTCAGGAGGAATTGGCGGAAAAGGTGGGTGTGACAAGACAGGCAATCGCAAAGTGGGAAGCAGGTGAGACCGTACCCGATTTGGAAAGATGCAGAATGTTGGCAGAGATTTTTGAAGTTTCTCTGGATGATTTGGCGAACTATGAACCCAGTTCCAATTTTGAGTTAGGTGTTCCGCCCAAGGGCAAGCACATCTTTGGCGTGGTCACAGTGGGTGATAAAGGACAGATTGTCATTCCGGCAAAGGCGAGAAAATTATTCTCCATAAAGCCACAGGATGAGTTAGTTGTATTGGGGGATGAGACGCAGGGGCTTGCATTATTAAAATCGGACAGCTTTCTGCAAATGGCTGATATGATACAGGAAATTAGAAAAACAAAACAATAAAGGATTGTATTTGAAATGGAGAAATTAAATTTCAAAGAATTAAATAAGTTAATAACAATCCTGATAGAGTTGGATAACACTTTTTTGAGGATATTGCAGGATGAGGAGCGTCAAGGGGAAGTGGTGCGGGATATCTGTGACAAGCTTTTGGCAGAGTCTGCGCAGGCATCTCTTGCGGAAATTCCTATATCAGAGCTTGCGAACGCCAAGGCAGGCATTCGTGTATCTGCTTTGCAGGATGCAGGATATAACAATTTGGGAGAGCTTGCAAAGGCGCAGGATTGGGAGCTTGGCTCTATAGATGGAATCGGAGAAAAACAGATGGAAGCTATTCGGAATATCCTCCAGGAATTTATCCGTCAGCTTGTAAAATACAAGACAATTCGTTTGTCCGCAGAAGAGGACTCCTTACAAAATCATGAGTTGATTGTTGCCATTGCCAAATATCGACAGGGGCAGCTTGTGAGGGAGGATGCCGGTGAGCTTCAGAACCAATTACATAGCTTTGTGGAAGAGATTTTACCCCAGGTGCTTATTCGCAACAGAGTACGGTGGCTTTTTGCAAGTAAAACAGCTAAAGAGGCGACAGTTCAGGCTTTGGCTGAGATGCTCGCCTTTTTTAAAAGTCCCGGCTATACGCGTGTGAACCATCTGATTGCCTTATATCGCGATGTGGAAAACATAGATATATTCGCTGCAAAAGAGGATTTTAAGCGAAACAGTGCAGAATATTATGCGTTGCTGGAAAAGCTTGGCGGCACCAGGCTTTCCAAGCCGGTTATTTATAGCAGTATTCCGGCACAGTTGGCAGCGGAAATCGATAGCTTGGAATTAAATCAGCAATTATTCAAAGGAAATCTACGTTCTTATCAGGCATTTGGAGCGAAATACATTCTTTTTCAAAAGAGGGTGCTTTTGGGCGATGAGATGGGGCTTGGTAAAACGATTCAGGCAATAGCGGTCATGGCAGATTTAGGGGCAAAAGATGTAAAATCTCATTTTCTGGTTATCTGTCCTGCCAGTGTGTTGATAAATTGGTGTAGAGAAATCAAAAAGTTCAGCGCGATTGCTACTCATCTTGTGCACGGTCCTTATCTGGAGGATGCTTTTACAAAATGGCAGGAAGAGGGTGGGGCTGCTGTAACCAATTATGAAACCATGGGCAAGATTGTGGAGCGAATAGACAATCATATGCAGCTTGCTCTGTTGGTGATTGATGAGGCACATTATATAAAGAATCCGGACGCAAAGCGGACCAAATATATTCGTATGCTGGATAATGAATCGGAGCGGATTCTGATGATGACGGGGACTCCCTTGGAGAATCGTGTGGATGAGATGTGTTCTTTGATTGATTTTGTCCGGCCGGATTTATCTCCGGAGGTGCGAAAATCTGCCTACATGAGTCATGTACCGGAATTCCGGAGGATGTTGGCACCGATCTATTTGAGAAGGCTGAGGGAGCAGGTTTTGGAGGAGCTACCGGCGATGGAAGAAAAACAGGAGTGGTGCGGTATGACCGATGCAGACTGTGTTTCCTATATTGATTGTCTGTCACAGCATAGTTTTGCCGGTATGCGGAGAGTGTCTTTTTTGCAGGATGATTTATCCACGTCCTCAAAAGCAATTCGTTTGAGGGAGCTATGCCAAGAGGCAGGGGCGGAAGGCAGGAAGATTTTGATTTATTCCTTTTTCCGGGAAACCGTGATGAAGGTCAGTGAGCTGATGAAGAATAGCTGTATTGGAGTCATTACCGGTAATACAGAGGTTGCAAAGCGTCAGGCATTGATAGACCGTTTTACGGACGCGCCGGATGGCAGTGTGTTGGTATGTCAGGTGCAGGCGGGAGGAACGGGACTGAATATGCAGACCGCCAGTGTCGTTATTTTCTGTGAACCACAGATCAAACCGTCGTTGACTAACCAGGCTCTATCCAGAGTATATCGCATGGGTCAGGTGAGAAATGTGTTGGTGTACCATTTGCTCTGCGAGAATACCGTTGATGAGGCTATGGTTCGTTTGTTGGAGAGTAAGCAGCAGGAATTTGATGCCTATGCGGAGGAATCTGTTATGGCGGAGGCGACGGAAAATCTTATGGATGGGGAATGGATTCAATCATTTATAGTGGAAGAGAATAAAAGATATCTGCCTATGGTGGTTGAAAGCAGATAGGGCAAAAACAGAGGGGTAGATTGTGGTAAATTACAGAGGCAGGAGGCATATTATGAATATAAAGCATGCGGGATATATTTTGTTGGCAGGTATTCTTTGGGGGTGCATGGGATTGTTTGTGCGTCCCTATGATGCGAAAGGACTGACTTCCTGGGATATAGTATTTTTGAGGGCTTTTCTGACCACAGTGAGTATGGCGGTGGTTCTTTTGATTTATAATCGTAAGCTCTTTCGGATTCGTCTGAAAGACATTTGGTGTTTTTTGGGAACAGGATTATTCAGTATTGTATTTTTTAACCTTTGTTATTTTAAAGAGATTACCATGACTTCTCTCTCGGTGGCTGCAATATTGCTTTACACGAGTCCTGCTTTTGTGATGGTGATTTCGGCAGTTTGTTTTCATGAAAAACTGACGATGCCAAAGCTAATCGCACTGGCACTTTGTTTTTTAGGACTGATTTTTGTGACTGGTGTGATTGGGGATGCGGGACGATTGACTACCCGCGCGATTTTGATTGGACTGGGTGCCGGATTGGGATATGCTTTATATTCCATCTTCGGGCGTTACGCCTTGGAACGGGGCTATCATTCTTTTACCATCAGCTTTTATACCTTTCTCTTTGCCGGTATAGGGACTTCCTTGTTTGCCAGACCACTGGTCATCGCAAAGACCGTGACGGCAGATATGGGGAATATTTTGCTGGCACTGGCATTTGTCCTGGTATCCACAGTGATTCCTTATATTGTATATACCATTGGATTGCAGCATGTGGAGAATGGAAAAGCTGCGATTATTGCCTCCATTGAGCCGGTGATAGCGACGCTGAACGGCATTCTGTGGTTTCATGAGAAGCCCTCCCTTGGCACGGTGTTGGGAATCCTGTTGGTTCTGGGCGCGATCTGTCTGTGTAATGTATCAGATAAAAAGAAGGAAGCGGTGACAGTATGATAGAACATCCCATTCCGCCTTTATTTAACGAACAATCCAGAATATTAATCCTGGGGAGCTTCCCCTCCATCAAATCAAGAGAAGCTATGTTTTTCTATGGACATCCTCAAAATAGATTCTGGAGAGTGGTGGCAGCAGTGTATGAGGATACTTTTCCTGAGACAGTGCCGGAAAGAAGGGATTTCCTGATACGGCACAAAATAGCAGCATGGGATGTCATCAAATCCTGTGATATTGAAGGCTCCTCCGATTCCAGCATACGGAATGTCACAGCCAATGACCTGCGTGTGATACTGGACGCAGCCCCCATCCGGCACATCTATGTAAATGGAAAGACTGCGGAGAAAATGTATCGCAAATATACGGAAAACCTCATACACAGACCAGCTATCTGTCTCCCCTCCACCAGTCCTGCCAATGCGGCGTGGAGTCTGGAGCGGTTGATTGAGGCATGGAGCGTGATTCGCTCTTAAGGACGATAAGCCTCCAAAGATTTAGGAAGCATTCATCAAAAAATGCAGAAGAAAGGCAGCAAAATGATTAAAGTAGATCTTATCACGGGTTTTTTAGGGTCGGGAAAAACAACTTTTATAGAGGAATACGGCAAATGGCTTGTAGGCAAGGGAGAGCGTATTGCTATCATTGTAAATGATTACGGCGCAATTAACGTAGACCGTCTGCTGTTGGAGGCGGCGCTTGGGGATGCCTGTCACTTGGAGATGGTCATCGGTGGCGATCCGGATTGTCACAGGAGACGTCTGAAGACAAAATTAATCACCATGGGCATGGAGAAGTACGATCATGTTCTGATTGAGCCGTCGGGTATTTTTGATGTAGATGAATTTTTTGATTTGTTGTATGAGGAGCCATTGGAGCGTTGGTATGAGCTTGGAAATGTGATTACCATTGTAGATGGAGCTCTTGGAAAAGACCTGTCCAATGAGTCCCGGTATCTGCTGGCATCTCAGATTTCCAAGGCAGGAGAGGTGGTGCTCAGCAAAGCAGATGACATTACAGATACAGCAAAGCAGGATATGCTCGCCTATCTGAATCAATCGCTTAAGCTTTTTAAATGCAACCGGAAGATAGAAGATTTGTATATCTGGAAACGGGGAGATATCAGTGAGGCGGATTTTTGCAGGCTTTCGTCCTGTAGTTATCGCCGGGGGGATATGATAAAGCTCCCGGTTTCGGAGAACAATCAATATACGTCCGCCTTTTATTTTCATGTAAAGACACCGATAGAGAAGCTGCGGACTACCATAGAGTCTATTTTTGCAGATAAAGAGGTGGGCAACATCTATCGCATCAAGGGGTTTATCAAGGATCAGACCGGTCATTGGCTGGAGGTCAATGCGACAAAGCAGCATGTGACCATACGGGAAATCTCTGTAGGGCAGGAGCTTTTTATTGTGATCGGCGAGCATTTGCATCAGGACAAAATAGGCTCCTACTGGGATGAATATAGTAACGAGGTATAAATGTCGGGCTCATAAAACATACTAATAAAGTACAATCTTTATCATGTATCATGGAGTATTGTGCAGAATCTACTTGTATTTAGAAAGGAGATAGGTGTTTTATGAAAATCACAGATAAAAAGAAACCCATCAACACAGTTCCCGACGGTGTGTGGGAAGCCGACAGACCCGATAGTGATAAAAGGGATAAAAACAGTGAGCTGTCAGCCACCACCGATCTGCAAGGGAATGGTTATCCTACCAATCAGTCAGGAAAGTAATAGAACTATTGGCAGTCCGTAGGTGTTGCTTTATAGACAAAGATCATGGCATTGTATAAGTCGCTTGGGACATAATGCGTACGATAGGTGTAAGTATACAATTTCATAATCGGGCTATAAGCTTCACCCAGACTTCCCAGGGTCATTTTAGAATGAATTTTCCGATACAGTCCGGTTTCCGATTCCGGAACCGACGCAAAGTCCAGATAAGCTGTATTGGTATCCATGCGTTTTAGTTGCGCTGCCAGAGGATCGGCTGATACAAAATGCTTGACCACACGTTCCCCTGTCATACCTGGCATATTGCAGTTGGTATCATAAAAGTCTGTTCCGATGACAAAGTAATCATTCTCATAAATTTCTGTCAAATATGCCCCCATAACCTTACGATATTTGTCCATTTTCGCCACATGACCATTGTGACCACTTAAAATTATATGTGCATTGCCAAGCTTTTCTTCCTCTGCAACAATCCATTCCACATTTTCTGCCATATACATGTCTCGTAAGGCGGCATACTGGCGGGAATCCTCATTCATCAGGACAGCATTGTAGAGACAATCTGTCTCATGCAAAGCGCGACGATATGCTATATCTGTCTCATCCGGATGCGCCTCCAACAGCTCTCTGACAGACTGGATCAGGGTGAGAATAGGTGCCGCATCCTCCTCCGAGTAGTATTCCTTTGGCATTTCCATACTCTCCAATTCATTTGCATAGGTCTCAACCTCAGACAGATCATGTGCCCTGCAATAAGCCAGAATGTGATTTGCGCTCCGAGTCATTCCTTGCAGATCAAAGCCATAAAAACGGATTTTGTCATCATCATCGACAGTTTGGTTATAGTCATATATCCATGAAAGCAGTTCCTTCATTTTATCTGTCCTGTACAGGCGAAAGGAAAGGGTTTGTGTCATTTCCTCTGCAGTTCCTTCACCTCCTTGCAGCCAATCATTGATCACCGCACAATCCCCGTAGTCAGCCTCCAACGCAAAGGCATGGTAGCCTTGTGTGACGAGCTGTTTGAGGACGGTTAATTTCAGCTCCTGGAATTCTGCATTTCCGTGGGTGGCTTCCCCCAAAGCGACAATTTTCACGTCAGGTACATGAAGCATCGTCACATCCTGTGCATACTGCTCGAAATTCTTCACCTTGAACTGCGCCAGACCAACCGGAATAAAAATATAGCAAATCACTGCAAATATGGTGATGGCATCGATGATTCTCCTCATCTTCTTACGTCTTTTTCTGCGTGCTTCCTTTATGGGATCCAAGGGTTTTTTCTTCCACAATTTCATTTTCCGACATACTCCTTTTTAGTAACTGTTCCAAACCAAGTGAATGGTTCTGAACATGATTATATTTTTTAAGTGTAAATAAGTACTCAAGAAAGTATAAAGAAAGTGTAAAGGATAATTCACAAAAATTTTATGTCAAATAACATGAGAAGATTTATTACCAGATAGCACGGCTTTTTTGCCAAACGCCTTGTATTGTAATACCTGTTTTTTTATGGTAATTTTATTAATAGAAGGTATCACTTATAATGTATAAACGAGGAGGGTTACGATGAAGAGACAAGCCTTTAATCCATATTTACCAACCTATGAGTATGTGCCGGATGGGGAGCCCAGAGTGTTCGGGGAGCGTCTGTATGTATATGGTTCCCATGACAGGGCGCATGGCACGGATTATTGTCAAAATGATTATGTCTGTTGGTCTGCGCCGGTGGAGGAGCTGGGTAACTGGCGCTATGAGGGCGTGATCTTCCGAAAAACCCAGGAGCCCCTGTATAACGGAAAGGATATCTGTAACCTCTATGCGCCGGATGTGGTACAGGGGAAAGACGGCAGATATTATCTATATTACAGTATGGAAAACACTGAGGTCATCTCCGTGGCGGTGTGCGATACACCGGCGGGAAGCTATGAATTTCTGGGACATGTCCATGATGAGGAGGGGTACGAGCCGGGTTCCTCGGAGGGGGATTGGATTCAATTTGATCCGGGTGTTTTGGTGGATGATGATGGAAAAGTGTATCTGTATTCCGGATTTAATCCCTTTTTCCCGTTTAAGCCCCAGCGTACCTTTGTGGGGGCTTATGTGATGGAGCTGAAGTCAGATATGGTGACAATGGTGGGAGAGCCCAAGATTATCATGCCCAGACAGGACGAATCGTTGGGGACTCACAATTTCTTTGAGGCTTCCTCCATCCGTAAAATAGGAGACACTTATTATTTTGTCTATTCCTCCCAACAATGTGTGGAGCTGTGTTATGCCACCAGTCGATATCCGGATCGGGATTTCACCTTCCGGGGAACCATTGTCTCCAACATTGACGTAGGTGTGGATGGGAATACGGAGCCCCGGAATCATGGGGGCAACAATCATGGTGGTATGGTGCAGATAGGGGATCAGTGGTATATTTTCTATCATCGTCCCACCAATCAGACCATGTTTTCCAGACAGGGAAGTGCGGAGCCTATTACCATTGCTCCGGACGGCAGTATCCGGCAGGTGGAGATGACCTCCTGTGGTCTGAATGGCGGACCCTTGCGAGGGGAGGGAGTTTATCCTGCGGGAATCGTGTGCAATCTGTTCTCCAAAGACAGCAAGGGTGTGAATCTGGAGGATATGCGAGAGAGCGGGGAGCGGGAGAGAAGAATGCCCTATCTGACTCAGGAGGGAGAAGATGTGGAGCCGGCACCGGAACAGCCCATGGAGGATTCCATGGAGGATTCCATGGAGGTTTCCAAGGAGGATTCAGATACAAATACGCAGGTGCATGCCGGAACCTATGTGACACAGATTCAGGACGGCAGTGTGCTTGGATTCAAATATTTTGATATACAAAGTATCCGTGCTATACGGATTCGTGCGCGGGGAACAGCCCGGGGAGTGGTGAAGGTTACTACGGATAGAGGCAATCCTGTGATTGCGGAGCTTCCATTGTCCATTTCCGACATAGAATCAGAGCAGTGGCAGGATGTTAGTGCAGAGGCGACAGTGGAGCCGGGTGTATATCCGTTGTATTTTACCTTTGAGGGAACCGGAGAGCTACAGATGCAGGAGTTTGAATTAATCGTATAGCGATATGTGGCTGAAAGACATGAGGTGTGAGACGTATGTATTATATTGGAATCGACTTGGGAACATCGGCGGTGAAGCTGTTATTGATGGACGAAAAGGGGAAGGTATTAAAAATTGTGTCCAAGGAATATCCCCTCTTTTTCCCTCATCCGGGATGGTCCGAGCAGAATCCTTCCGACTGGTGGGAGAAGAGCGTGGAGGGCTTGCGGGAGCTTGTGGCGGATTGTGATAAGCGTCAGATTCGCGGCATCAGCTTTGGCGGTCAGATGCATGGTCTGGTGCTCCTGGATGGGGAGGATCAGGTGATTCGTCCCGCCATTCTTTGGAATGATGGTCGTACCACGGAGGAGACGAATTATCTGAATCTTGAGATCGGGAAAGAAAGGCTCTCTGCGCTCACAGGAAATATTGCCTTTGCAGGCTTCACAGCACCGAAGCTTCTATGGGTGAAGCGTCATGAGCCGGAGCATTTTAAGCGCATCTGTAAGATTATGCTGCCCAAGGATTATTTGGTATACAGGCTGACAGGAGTGCATGCAACGGATTATTCGGATGCGTCGGGCATGCTTTTACTGGATGTGGAGCATAAATGCTGGTCCAAGGAGATGTTGCAAATCTGTGACTTGCAGGAAAGCAAGCTTCCCACCCTTTATGAAAGCTATGAGAAGATTGGCGTGTTGTTGCCGGAGATTTCGAAGGAATTGGGCTTGCCCGGAGATTGCATCGTGGCAGCAGGTGCAGGAGATAATGCTGCAGCAGCCGTTGGCTGTGGGACTGTAGGTCCGGGAAGATGTAACCTTTCTCTGGGAACCAGTGGCACCATCTTTATCACACATGAGCAATTTGGGGTAGATTCCTTTCATGCGCTGCATTCCTTTGCCCATGCGGATGGGAATTACCATCTGATGGGTTGTATGCTTTCCGCCGCCAGTTGTAACAACTGGTGGATGAAGGATATTTTAGGGACAGACGATTTTGCCGCAGAGCAGAAACCCTTGGAAGCCAGAATGCTCATCGGAAAGGCGGATGGGCAGGGCACTACAGGAGCCGGGGAAGCGAAGACGAATCAGAAAATGCTTGGGGAGAATCAGGTGTACTTTCTGCCGTATTTAATGGGGGAGCGTTCGCCCCACAATGATCCTCTGGCACGGGGAGCGTTTATCGGGATGCGCATGGATACGTCCAGAGCAGATATGCTACAGGCGGTATTTGAAGGGGTGGCGTTTGGATTGTGGGACTCGCTGGAAATGGCGAGAAGTCTGGGAATCAAACTGGAGAAGACCACCATCTGCGGTGGCGGTGCCAAGAGTCTCCTTTGGCGGGAAATCGTGGCAAATGTGATGAATCTGGAGGTGCAGACGGTTCAAGTGGAGGAGGGACCCGCCTATGGCGCCGCTATACTTGCTGCGGTTGCAGATGGACAATATGGGACTGTGGAGGATGCGGTGCGGAGCATTGTGCGAATAAAAGACTCCACCAAGCCAGAACCGGCACTGGTGGAGAAATATAAGGATCGATATGAGGTGTTTCGAAGGCTGTATCCGGCATTGAAGGGGATCTATGCTTCCCTGTAGCGATATGTACTACGCCATTCATCAAAAGCCATAGGGAATATCATCATTGCTCCTTCGTGAGGAAGCTTTGCACTGTATCCATAATGGAGGAATTATTCAGTATGGAAGAAAGGATTGAGCTGGTCTGTGTCTTTTCACCCTTTAAGAGCGCAATAGCAGCCTTTTTGGTATCGGAGTCCGCCGCGCGATAGAGCTCCAGCAGCTTCTTTTCGGTGGTGGTCACTTTGATGGAAGTGCCGGAGGAAGACCCGGTCTTCTTGGTAGAGGAGGTACCGGAGGCAGCCTCTAAAAGGGACTTCTGGGTGATGCCGGTTGCTTTGGCGATTTCCTTTAATTGAGCCTGGGTCAGTTCCTTTTCATTTCTCTCCGCCTTGCTGATATCCGATGCCGTCAGGCTCTTAATATGTTTTGCCAACTGCTCCTGGGTCATACCGGCATTGGTGCGGGCTTCCTTAATCAACTCTCCTACTTTTTTCTTAGCCATTTGCTGAGTCTCCTTCTTGCTTTTCTTTTTATTGTATGGTTCGTCTATTGTCTTGTTACATAATATGTAACCACCAAGGGAATCCTGCCAGATGGCAGAAGATAAAAGTGAACACACATACCACATATATCAGATGCCACACTGCCACGCTGCCGGAGGCGATATCCTTGGAGCGACGCACGCGCTCATTTTCCTCTAAAGTAACCAGGTCATTGACCTCTTCGATAGCGGTGTTGAGTGTCTCTACAGTGAATAAAATCACCAGAATAAAAGCCAGAATAATGTATTCTAAAGGGATGAAGCCAAAGAGCAGTCCCAACACAATCCCGCCAATCAGCTCGATGGGTATTAGCCGTTTTACAGTGGTTGACTCCCGGAACATGATGGCAAGTCCGTGATTGGAATCACTGATATTTTGAAAAATATGTTTAAAGACATTTTTCTTGTCCGGTTTCTGGTATGGCATAGGGCATCTCCTTTGTCTACTGATAGATTTATTATTTCATTATCTGATGGCTTTGTCAAATAAATCCATATAAAAATAGAGGTTTTATTTCATGTCTATCTTGTGTACAATAAGTATATTGCATATGGTAAAGTTTCAGTTTGAGAAAAGAAAATGGAGGTAAAGGCAAAATATGCGGCTGAATCATCTGCAGGGTCAGACAAGTCCTTATCTTTTGCAGCATGTGGAGAATCCGGTAGATTGGTATCCCTGGTGCGAGGAGGCATTTGCGCGGGCAAAGCGGGAAGATAAACCTATTTTCTTAAGTATCGGATACAGTACCTGTCATTGGTGCCATGTGATGGCGCATGAGAGCTTTGAGGACGAGCAGGTGGCAAAGATACTGAATGAGTATTATATTTCCATCAAGGTGGATAAGGAGGAGCGACCGGATATCGACAGTATCTATATGGAGGTGTGTCAGGCGTTCACCGGAAGCGGCGGCTGGCCTACCACCGTGTTGATGACACCGGATCAGAAGCCTTTTTTTGCAGGCACTTATTTTCCCAGGCAAGCCCGCATGGGACAAATGGGACTGATGGAGTTGCTTTCAGCCATTGCAAAGCAGTGGGAGACCAACAGGCAGTTATTGTTGGACTCTGCGGAAGAGATGCTTGCATTTTTGCAGAAGCAAAAATCAGACCTATCGATGGGCTGCGAGGGGCATAGGACATTGACGCAGACACAGCAGGCGGAGCAGTTAATCGACAGAGCGGTGAAAAGCTATAAGCGCAGATTTGATGAACAATGGGGTGGTTTTGGAAGACCGCCTAAATTTCCAATGGCTCATAACCTGCTTTTTTTGATGCGATATTACCAGAGAAGTGGGGATGAAGAAGTATTAAGCATTGTGGATAAGACGTTGGAGCAAATGTATCGCGGGGGATTATTTGATCACATCGGCGGGGGATTTTGCAGGTATTCCACAGACCGGTTTTATCTGGTGCCTCATTTTGAAAAGATGCTCTATGACAATGCGTTGTTGATACATGCTTATGCAAAAGCATACCAGGTGACAAAAAAGGATATTTATCGTGAGATTGCAGAACGGACGGCAGGTTATGTGCTGCGAGAGATGCGCTCTGTGGAGGGAGGCTTCTACAGCGCGCAGGATGCGGACAGTGAAGGGGAGGAGGGAAAGTACTATCTTTTTACCCCTGCGGAGATTACGAGCGTCCTGGGCAAGGCGGAAGGAAAGGCATTTAATGCAGTCTATGATATCACGGAGCAGGGGAATTTGAGGGAAAGAATATTCCGAATCTGCTACGGGCGGATAATACTTGGGTAAAGCATCTGGAAAACGATTTATTACATGAAACACCATCGGGAATACGAACAGAAGATGTATGGACGAAGTGTCTGAAAAAGGTGTATGAATATCGCAGGATTCGTTATAAGCTTCACACAGATGACAAAATTTTGACAGCATGGAATGCGCTGATGATTGCAGCGATGGCTTATTTGTATCGTGTGACACAAAAGGAGTTTTATCTTGATGCAGCTATAAGAGCGCAGGAATTTCTGGAGGAAAAGCTCTGTGAAGGGGAAGCTCTGTATGTGAGTTATCGGGACGGATGGCGAGGCGGGAGGGGCTTTCTGGACGATTACAGTTATGAGATATATGCTTTGCTGGCACTTTATGGAGGCACTTGGAATCAGAGTTATCTGCGGAGGGCAGAAGGCTTGTGTGAGATGGTTTTAAAAGAATTCAGTGATGTGAAGCAGGGTGGATTTTTTCTGAATGGGGAAGAAAATGAGCAACTGCTTCTGCGTCCGAAGCAGGCATCGGATGGGGCTGTTTTCAGTGGCAATTCGGTGATGGCGTATAATCTGCTGCAGCTTCATTATCTCACAGGGAAGGAATGTTATCAGTCTCAGGCAAAGAGACAGTTGGCATATTTATGTGGGGAGGCGGAAGATTTTCCAACAGGATATGCGTTTGCCTTAGTGGCATGTCTGGAGGAGCTTTACATGCCGGATAAAATCGTCGTTGTATGTAAGGAAGGCTCCACAGCAGGGATTTCTCCGTGTCAGGCTCCATTGGACACGGTGGTGCGTATACTGGAGGCGCCTACAGAAGAATATCCTCTGCACAATGATAGAACCACTTATTATGTATGCAAGGGATATTCCTGTCTGCCACCCACCAATGAGATAGAAGACCTTCTGTGAAGATGATTACTCATATTCAAAGGTCTGTAAAAATTTTTGAGCTCTTTCTGTTTTGGGATGGTCGAAAAAGTCTTTCGGTGAATTACTTTCTTCCACCAATTCACCCCCATCCAAAAACAGAATACGATCAGCTACAGCCCTTGCAAAAGACATTTCATGTGTAACAATCAACATGGTGCTTCCCTGTTTCGCCAGCTCCAGCATGGTGTCCAATACCTCTCGCACCATTTCCGGGTCAAGAGCAGCAGTCACCTCGTCAAACAGTAGGATATCAGGATGCATGCAAAGAGCACGGACAATGGCTACACGCTGCTTCTGACCGCCGGAGAGTTCGCGGGGAAAAGCATCCTTTTTATCGTTTAAACCTACGCGTTCCAGTAGCTGCAATGCTTCCTGTTCTACTTCTTCCTTTTTGCGCTTCTGCACCTTGCAGGGAGCAAGGATGATATTTTGGAGAACCGTCTTATGAGGGAACAGATCATAGCTTTGGAATACCATGCCAATCTTCTGACGGATCTGGGAAATATTCTTACTGTTCTTTTCTACAGGAGCTCCTTCGAAGGTGATCTTGCCACTCTGAACCGCCTCCAGACCGTTTATGCAACGCAGCAGGGTACTTTTTCCGCAGCCGGAGGGACCTATGATGACAATGACTTCTCCCTTTTTTACAGACAGGTCAAAGTCTTTTAACACAACATTGCCGCCAAATTCTTTATGTAAATGCTCTAAACGTAACAGTTCTTTTTCGTCCATGATAACATCCAAGCCTTTCTATGTACCATTTGATTTGTGATGAATTGTAATAATGAATTTAGTTCTAACTCCACTTTTTTTCCAGAAAGCCCGCCAGCTTACTGATAGGCCAGCACACAATAAAATATAGGAAAAATACGGTGGCAAAAATACCAAAAGCCGCATTGGGAGAGGTTCTTCGGTTTGCTTCAATAATCTGCTGACCTACCTTCAATACCTCTACAATGCCGATCATCATAACCAGTGAGGTGGTTTTAATCATACGAGTAATCAGATTGATGGATAGTGGAATCAGGCGTCGTATGGTCTGTGGAATAATAATATGCACATAGGTCTGGACGGTGGATAATCCCAAAGCCTGTGCGCTTTCATATTGGTGTCTGGGGATACTGATCAGTGCACCGCGCACCAGATCGCCCATCTCGGCAGTACCCCAGAAGGTAAATACGATGATGGAGGAAATCTCCGCAGAGATGTTCCAGCCGAATACTCTGGTAGAACCGAAAAATACAATGAATAAAAGTACCATCTGAGGCATGATACGCACGATTTCCAAATATATGCGCATGATGACCTTTAGTACCTTGTTCTGCAGGGTCATGAGAGCACCTACCAGAAGTCCCAGCCCGATACTGATTACCACAGAAATCAGACTGATACGGAGAGCCACCCACAAACCGTTCAAAAGCCGCAGAAAATTACTGCCCTTAAAGAGCAGGTCAATCCCCAAATCCTGCATGACGCATCCTCCTTTCTACTACACTGCCGAGGAGGGATACCGGCAAAAGCATAATGAGGTAGAAAATGACTAACAAAAAGAGACATTCCGTGGTCTTATAATAGAGACCGATCAAATCTTTGGCAGTGAACATCAGATCCATCAGACTGATGGCTGAGAAAACACTGGTCTCTTTCAACAAAAAGATTACATTCGCCATAAATCCGGGTACACTTAGAGCAACAGCTTGTGGCTGAATTACATACCGAAAGGTCTGTAGAGGGCTCATGCCAAGGCTTAAGGCACTTTCTGTCTGTATCTTTTCCACCGATTCCAAGCCGCTTCGGAAGGTTTCAGCCATGTAGGCACCGCCTAACAGTCCCAACCCTAAGATGCCGCAGGTTTGGGCTGTGATTCGCACACCGATCTTCGGCAAACCAAAATAAATGAAAAAAAGCTGTACCAACAGGGGTGTATTGCGAAATAATTCTATATATATTTTTACAATGCCCCGCAAAATTGGTGTGTGGAAATGCAGTATGGCAGCACATAACAAACCCAACAGAAAGGCAAGTAATATGCCAATCCATCCGATTTTCATAGTCAGAAGCAAAGCCTCCCTATATAAAGGTAAGTATTCTTTTATTGCAGTCCAGTCCAAATTATTTCACCTTCAATTAATATTTCAAACATTTATTTACTATTTTTTGCGATGATCCAGCTTGCGGGACAGCAGCATGCCCAACCATTGTAATAGCTGCACCAACACTACGATAATCACCAATGTTACAATCATGACCTCTGTCTCATAACGATAATATCCGTAGCGGATTGCAATATCTCCCAGTCCGCCGCCGCCGACTACACCTGCCATTGCGGAATACCCAAGCACCGTTCCCAACACGATGGTTACTCCTACTAACAGCGAAGTTCTGGACTCACCGATCAAGACCTTGGTAATGATGGTGCGGGTTCTGGCACCCATACTGATGGCAGCTTCAATGACACCGTGATCTACCTCCTTCAAGGAGGATTCCACCATGCGTCCGATAAAGGGAGCTGCAGCCAGTGTCAACGGTACAATGGTAGCCGTAGGACCATAGCTTTTGCCCACCAATGCGCGCGTCAGAGGAATCACGAGAATCAGCAGGATCAAAAAAGGAATGCTGCGCACAATATTCACGATAAAATCAAGAATCCGATATATTACTGCGTTGGGTTGAATCCCCTCTTTATCGGTGACAGCCAGAGCTATCCCTAGAGGAAGACCTAACACATATCCGAAAAAGGTGGAAAGCAGTGTCATATAAAGGGTGTCCTTGATACCCTCAAGCAACATGTCTATCATAGCTTTATCCCACATGCTTTGCTACCTCCTCCTCGGTTTCCTCGCTTAATCCCATATAGATCAGACGCTTGGCAGCATGGGTGCGGGGATTGGTAAAGACTTCAGAAACTGTGCCCGTTTCTTGCAGGATTCCTTCATCCAGTACAGCTACATGTTTGCAGATTTCTTTCACCACACGCATCTCATGGGTAATCACAACAATGGTGATTCCTAACTGCCTGTTAATATCTAGCAACAAATCCAGAATGGTCTTGGTGGTCTGGGGGTCCAGTGCACTGGTAGCCTCATCGCATAACAGAATATCCGGCTCATTTGCCAGGACTCTGGCGATGGCTACACGTTGCTGTTGACCGCCGGATAGCTGAGACGGATAGGCACCGGATTTACTTTCCAGTCCTACACTTTTCAGCAGCTCCATGGCTTTTGCCTGTCGTTCCTTTTTGGGAATTCCGCGAATCTCCAGCGGAAGGCAGATATTGTCCAACACGGTTCTCTGAGCCAACAGGTTAAAATGCTGGAAGATCATGCCGATCTTTTGGCGTTCCAGCCGAAGCTCTTCCTTGGAGAGTGCCAACAAATCCTTGTCTTTGACAATGACCTTGCCGGAGGTGGGTTTTTCCAATAGGTTGAGACAGCGAACCAAGGTGCTTTTGCCTGCACCGGACAGACCGATGATGCCGTAGATATCTCCTTTTTCAATAGAGAAAGAGACATCTTTTAGGGCGTGCAGGGAATCCTTTTTGGATTCAAAGGTTTTGGTCAGGTTCTCTACGCGAATGATTTTGTTATGATTGTTGTCGTTGCTCATGGTTCTCTTCCTTTCATTTGAACGACGTTGTGTTTTATCTATACATGGTTATGTCCCTTGTCACGAGTATTCTTAACGAATACAATTTGGAGGCAGTGCTCTGTCTGAACATTGCCTCCAAACCATTGTTCCTAGAGAATCACTAGGAAATGATAACACAATTTCTGTGCTTTGCAAAGTCTTTTTTAGTCCTCGAAGGGAACGACTGCACCATCATAGGTTTCATTGATGAATGCTTTGATCTCATCGGATTTCAGTATCTTTACAAGTGCCTGGATGCCGTCCTCGTTTTCACGGCCTTCCTTAACACCGATGATGTTTACATAGGTCTTAGCAGCCTCGGAATCGCTCTTCTCGTAAGCTACTGCATCCTTTGCTACGGAGAAGCCTGCCTCCAGAGCGTAGTTGCCGTTCAGGACTACAAAGGATACCTCGTCAATGACTCTGGGTACCTGAGCTGCCTCAAGCTCCTGAATCTGTACGTTTAAGGGATTCTCCTCAATATCCTTTACAGTTGCAGTCAGACCTACACCCTCTTTCAAGGTAATGACTCCATTAGCCTCCAGAAGCAAAAGTGCTCTTGCCTCATTGGTGGTGTCGTTGGGAACTGCAATCACATCGCCCTCAGATAGCTCGGACAAATCAGACTTGGTTCCGGGATAGAGACCAAAGGGCTCATAGTGGATACCGCCTGCATTTACAATATGTGTACCGTTTTCTTTATTGAAGTTATCTAAATAAGGAACATGCTGGAAATAGTTGGCATCAATGTCGCCGCTTTCCACTACCAGATTGGGCTGTACATAGTCCTCAAATTCTTTCACGTCCAGAGTCCAGCCCTCTGCCTGCAAAAGCTCGCCTGCTTTAGCTAAAATCTCTGCGTGAGGAGTGGGAGATGCTGCATTGGTGATAGTACCCTTTGCCTCCACTTCTGCTGTGGTCTCCTCGGTATCAGCTTCTGTATCCGTTTCAGTTGCCTCTGTTGCAGCCGCAACTACACCGCCCTCTACAACCAGAGTATTTTCATAGTCCTTGCCGTAAGTGTCTAACAGAGTTGCTTCGTAATCAGCATGGAAGAAGTTTTCGTCGCCCAGTGCCTTAATCTCATCATTGAGCCAGTCAAGCAAAGTGGTGTTACCCTTTGTCACAGCGGGTGCGATGGTATCTGCGCTTCCCAGGGAAGGAATACCTACCGTGTAGCCCTCATTCTCAAGAGAGAAAGCAATTACTTCGGTGTTATCATTTGCCCAGGCAATACCGTTCTTGTTCTCGAAAGCGGTCTTTGCCTCTGCATAAGCGTCATACTTCTGCAGCTTGATGTTGGAGTAGTTCTTCTCCAGGTAAGTCTCTGCGGTGGTTCCGGAGATGACGATAATCTGCTCATCCTCAGGGAATGTATCCAAATCAGTGATTACATTGTCATCATGGGAGACAACACCCAATGCTACGTTCATATAGGGAAGTGCGAAATCTACTTTTTCAGCACGCTCCTCGGTCACTGTGAAGTTTGCAAGGATAATATCAACCTTGCCGGTCTCCAGATATTCTACTCTGCTGGCTGCTTCCGTAGATACATAGTTGATGTCTACCCCAAGATCCTTGCCGATGCGGTTTCCGAAGTATACATCATAGCCCTGATAGTCGCCATTTTCATCTACATAGCCAAAGGGGCTCTTGTCAGAGAACACACCGATGTTCACGGTTCCGCTTTCCTTGATTTCATCCAAGGTACGGAAACCTGCGCTGCCTGTTGCCTCGTTGGATACTTCTGCTGTCTGATTATTGCTGTCCGCATTGGAACCGCAGCCTGCAAGAAGCGCTCCTGCCAATGTCAGACTGGCTGTAACTGCAGTTCATTTCTTCCAAAATCCTTTCTTCATAATATTCTCCTCCTAAAACAAAATTAATTTTCCAAGCAAACCGTTGGACAAACTACTGTATTCCTACTTGTTTACTGGGATAAGTCGTATCATACTCTTACAAATTCTGTTTGTCAAGTATTTTTTTAAAATAAATTATCACAGATCTTTTACATCTTGTTTTCCGGGTGACATCATTGTAAAATAAAAAGCAAACAAAATTGCTTGAGTATATAATTTACAGGGTGTGAGAAAATGTTTACAAATAATGTGGAAGAAAAGAAAGTTGAATATCTGGAGTTGATATACGATTTGATTTTTGTCTATCTGATCGGTCGCAATAGCTCCCTGATTCATCATGTGGAGAATGGGTTTATCAGTATGGATTTGTTTATTACCTATATTCTATGTACATTGGTGATTATTCAGATATGGAATTTTACGACTCTCTATATCAATCGATATGGCTCCAACGGACTGGCGGAGCATGTGTGTGTCTTCATCAATATGTATCTGCTGTATTACATGGCGGATGGGACGAGGGTACATTGGCAGGAGTATTATTATCGTTACAATGTGGCGTGGGGACTGATTCTGGTGAATCTGGCGGTGCAGCATTATCTGAAGATGCGCCAAAAATCTAAGGAAGCACCTTGGGAAATGGCACAGATAAAGAATAGTATGTGGATTCTGCTCACAGAGGCGGGCATAATCTTTTTGTCACTTCCGCTTTATGCCCTGACAAAGCTTCCCTTTTCACCCCTGGGAATGGTGTTTGGTATTGTAGCTACCGCTCTTTCGGGAAAAGTCAATCAACTGGTACCGGTTGATTTCATGCACCTGACTGAGCGTGCCATGCTCTATGTGGTGTTTACCTTTGGTGAAATGATTATAGGTATTGCATCTTATTTTGAGGGTGGATTCGGCTTTAATACGATTTATTTTTCGTTGATGGCTTTTTTGATTGTGACAGCGCTGTTCTTAAGCTATGGTGTAATCTATGATCATCTGATCGACAGAGAGCAATCTACAAACGCAACCGGATACATGTTGATTCATGTATTTTTGATTCTTGCACTGAATAATATCACCACTGCTTTGGAGTTCATGCGGGAGGAAGAGGTGGATTTGGTGAAAAAGAGTGCTTTTCTGATAGGCTCTTTCCTCTTATATTATGTGTGTCTCTTCCTGACGGAGCGATATGCCAAGGAGCGGATGCGGTTGAATAAGAAATATGTGACTATTCTTGTGTCGCTCGCCGTTGCTTTTGTTGCATTGATGGGTATTTTCTATCGTCAAATGTATGTGAACATTGCGATTACGCTGGTGTTTGCCCTGGTGGTATTGGGGATGCTTTTTCGTTTCTGGAAGACGGTGGTACAGAAGAACGATATTTTAACACGAGTTAAGGACGGAGAGAATCATGAGTGATACGAACGAAATTATGAGGCTGGCTAAGCCCAAACGCAAAGGAATCCTTCATATCATTTTCAGCAGACTGCTGGTAATTCTGGCATTGATGGCGCTGCAGGTGGTGATTCTGGTATCAGTGTACAACTGGTTCAACGAATACATCCCCTACTTTCGTGTGGTGATTACGATTTTCACAGTCACAATGGTGATTTATCTTTATAATTGTGACATGGACCCGTCCGGAAAGCTCACTTGGATGATTATCATGACCATTGCTCCTGTGCCCGGTGCAATCTTTTTGGTCTTTACACGGACGGATATTGGTCACAGAGCGGTGGCGAGACGCATTGAGAAGCTCATCGACGAGAGTAGAAATGAGATTACCCAGTCGGAGGAGGTCTTAAAACAACTGGAAAAGGATGGTAGCGGAACGGATGACCTCTGCCGGTACATCAACCGCTCCGGCTGCTATCCTATATTTGATAACACAGAAGTCATCTATTTTCCCCTGGGTGAGAAAAAATTTGAGGCTCTGTTGGAGGAACTGGAAAAGGCAGAAGCATATATTTTTATGGAATACTTCATCGTCGAAGAAGGCTATATGTGGGGAAAGGTGTTGGAAATCCTTGCCCGCAAGGCAAAGCAAGGGGTGGAGGTTCGGGTAATGTACGACGGGATGTGCGAAATCTCATTGCTCCCCCATGATTATCCCAGACGGATGCAGCAGATAGGTATAAAATGTAAAACCTTTACGCCCATCACTCCTTTTCTTTCTACCAACTACAACTATCGTGACCATCGCAAGATTCTGGTGATTGATGGCAAGGTGGCGTTTAACGGCGGTGTCAATATGGCAGATGAATACATCAATCGCGTGGAGCGTTTTGGACATTGGAAGGATACTGCGGTGATGGTGCGGGGTGATGCGGCAAAGAGTTTTACGCTGATGTTCCTTCAGATGTGGGATATCAGTGAGCCCAAGCCTGACTACGACCGTTACGTTCATGTGCCGCCTGTCTCTGTGGAGCACCCCGGCGGTTATGTGATGCCTTATGCGGATTGTCCACTAGATGGGGACAAGGTGGGGGAAAATGTATACATGGACATCCTCTATCGTGCCACAGACTATGTGCATATCATGACTCCTTACCTGATTCTGGACGGAGAACTGGAGCGCGCTTTGACCTACGCGGCAGAGCGGGGCGTGGATGTAAAGATTATTTTGCCGGGTATTCCGGATAAAAAGATGGCTTATGCCCTGGCGAAATCCCATTATAAAACCTTGATAAGGGCGGGAATCAAGCTGTATGAATATACTCCCGGATTCGTACATGCCAAAGTGTTTGTGAGCGATGATTGCAAGGGCGTGGTGGGCACTATCAACTTAGATTACAGAAGCCTCTATCATCATTTTGAATGTGCTACCTATCTTTATAGGACAGACTGTATCAGTGATATGGAGGCGGATTTCCAGGATACCCTTTCAAAGTGCAGGGAGGTCACGCCGGAGACCATCAAGCAGGAAAAAGTATTTTATAAGGTGGCAGGAAGCGTTATGAAGCTGGTGGCGCCGCTTATGTAAAGATTCAGGAGAAAACGCCGATATAAAGAATAGGAGAACTAGCCGAAAAGAATCTGCAATGGGACAAAACGGATTTTGTTTCGTGGGACGGATTTTGTTCTCTTGCTATTATTTATCACAATCAAGGAGGAGATGTGTATGAGTAGTACAGTTTATGGCGCTAATGCCTATCAGCAAAGTGCTGCCCTGTGGCAGCAGTCTGACACGAAGCGGATGGAACGCACTTCATCTGTGAATACAGAGCAGAGCGAGAACACCGCGAGATCCAAAGCCACTTCGCCGGAGATCAAATCTTCTGCGTGGTCGGCAAAATCTGTAACAAGTTCCATGATTCCCACAACACATGAGACATACGGCAAGACCATTGGGGATGTGCAGCTCAGCGACAAGGCAGCGGAATATTATGACAAGCTTAAGTCCAAGTTCCACAACCTGGATTTCATGTTGGTGAGCAATGACATGAAATCCCAGGTGCATCAGAATGCCTCTCAGTATGGCAACAGCAACCGCATGGTGGTACTCATCGATGAGGAAAAGCTGGAGCGCATGGCTACGGATGAATCCTTCCGCAAGAAATATGAGGGGATCATTGCATCTGCTCAGCCTCAACTTGCCGCCATGAAAAATCAGCTTTCCAGTACCGGCGCTGGAGTGAAGAATTTCGGAATGTCAGTGGACGCAGGCGGTAACAAGAGCTTTTTCGCAGTGACGGAAGAGGCGAATAAGGCACAGAAGGAGCGCATTGAGCGGAAAGCAGCCGAGAAGAAGGAAGCCCGAAAAGCTGCCGACAAAAAGACTGCTGAAAAACGGGCAGAGAAAAAGGCAGAGAAAAAAGCTGATGAGAAAGCAAAGGAGAAAGCAGAAGAAAAGAAGCGTGCCGAGAAGAACGAGAGACTAAATTATACAGAATACCGTTCCTCTTCCCTGCATGCACTATTACGAAAGGTTAGTGATGCGGCTTATGAAACTTCTGTGTCCTCAGTGCGGACAGATGCGGAGAGGATAGTGGGACAGAGCTTTGATTTCCGCAGCTAGAAAAATATCACTTTGTGCAAAAAAAATTACTTACACGGAAGTGAAAATAAGGTAAAATAGAGACAGGATTCCATTTTGTCCAAAATGTAGTAAAGGAGAAGAAAGTCAATGAAGAAAAAGTCCAAATGGAAAAAGCTTTGTATCGGCATGTCACTGGCATTGTCGCTGGCACTGATAGCGCCGGATGTATTGCCTGCGGCTGCTCTTACGGCGCATGCTGAGGAGACGAGCGTTACGATTACATCTATGGCTTACGATGATGGTCCTAATTTTGCAGCCAATGCAATGGACGCAGTAAGCTTTGGATTCCGTATGCCGTTCTTCAATAACAAGGCGAATACTTGGAGTGAGGTCAACAAGGATTTGTCTGTAAAGGTAAAAGTGGATGGGGAATGGATTGATATTGACTCCGTAGATAGCTTTATTTATAACCGAAATTGGGGTCACTGGTCTGACGGTGGAGCTAATGGTTATTGGTTCCGTGTGAGTGAGACCACTTATTTGCAGTTGTATTCCAAGTCAGATCCCAGTGTGACGTTGGATTATACACTGACTGTCAATAAAACCGATGCAGCCAGTGTGACAGAGTTGGCACCGAAAGAGGGAGATACGATTAATGCAAGCCGTACCGGAACCGGTTTTATTGCGTTCCCCAATGCGATTGCAAACGGTGTTGCATATCCTACCGGTGCTGCGAACCTTGTGGCTTATGTAAAAGGTGTCGATGATCCCGACAGCGCATATGTCAATATTGATAATAACGCAGCTAGCGGTTGGATTTATGATAGTAACTTTGGAATTGAAGAAAATGGATATTGGTTTACGGTAAAGGATTCCGGTTCTATCAATGTCAAACTGGCATTGAAGGATAAGGAGACCGTCAGCAGAGTATACACGATCACTTACTCATCAGAGCCGCGTTCCAGCTATCAGGTATACGCATTTGAAGGAACGACGATTACTGCGAACTCTGAGACCGGCGCATGCGGTGTAGTGCTTCCGCTGCTTGGCGGTACTGATAAGACCAATAATCTACCTACAAATGCAGAGTTGGATAATTTTGTATATCAGTTCTACGATGGTACGAACTGGGTGAACTTAGCAGACAGCTCAGCCAGTGGTTGGTATTATCAGGGGGATGGATATGTGGATTATTCCTCCAAGAATCAGTGGGGCTATTTCGATGACTATGTATATGGTCTATGGTTCCAGCCAGTAACGGAGAATTTCAAGCTTCGCATCGGTTATCCTTCCAATGGAGAGAAGGGCGGAGATGTAGGCTCCAATTATGTTGAATATTCCTTTGTTGGAGCGCCCAATGCTTACCGTCCCGTAGATGTAGAGGTTGGTGACATCATTGTAGGCGGGGAGGAAAGCGATCCCAACGCGTTGGATGGATGGACGCTTTACTTCAATGAAGAGTTTGACGGTAATGCGTTAGATACCAATTACTGGAGTCATGATCTGGGTTATTTCCTTGATCCCTCTGATCCCGGTACGAAAGGCTGGGGTAACAATGAGATGGAGTATTATACCGACAGTGCAGAGAACTCCTATGTGGGTGACGGTGCGCTTCACTTGATTGCAAAAAATGAGCCTCGTACATTTACCTGTACAGATGCGGCACAGACACAGGTGACAGCAGGTTACTCCTCTGCCAAAGTTATTTCCAAAGATAAAGTGAAATTTACCTATGGACGAATTGATTTCCGTGCAAAGCTTCCTGCCGGACAGGGCTTGTGGCCTGCACTCTGGATGCTTCCCAATGACAATGTCTACGGTACATGGGCATGCTCCGGAGAGTTGGATGTCATGGAGGCAAGAGGCAGAACTCCCGGCGTTGTGACTGGTACAATCCACTATGGCGGAACCTGGCCGGACAATAAGCACACAGGCTTGGATTATGAGTTCCCGGAGGGCTCCGGCTTTGACGATGGATATCATGTATACAGTGCAATCTGGGAGGAAGACAATATCACATGGTATGTGGATGGCAACTTCTATTCCTTTGTTCCTAAGTCAAAGTGGTGGTCCGCAAATTCCGGTTCCGATACTGCACCCTTTGATCAGGATTTCTACATTGTTATGAACCTGGCAGTGGGCGGTTGGTTTGATGATGATATCCTGCCGGAGTCAGATTTTACATCGGCTGAGATGTTGGTAGATTATGTGCGCGTGTACAAAAAGGAAGGCACCTGGGAGCCTGAAGAGGAAGTAGCGATTGAGGCATTGGGTCTGGACAAGACTTCTGTTGATTTGCAGGTGGGAGAAACATACACTTTGAATAAAGTGCTTACCCCTTCCAATACCACTCAGAAAACCGTAACCTGGACTACCAGTAATGACAAGGTGGCAACGGTAAGCGGTGGAAAGATTACTGCAGTAGGTGAGGGAACTGCAACCATTACGGTTACTTCCACTGCAAACAGTAAAGCGAAAGCAACCTGTACGGTAACCGTAACGAAGGCGGAGGAGCCGCAGGAGGTAGCAGTTACCGCACTGAAATTGAATAAGTCTTCTGTTGAACTGAAGGTGGGAGGCGATGAGACACTGACAGTCTCCTATACACCTTCCAATACTACACAAAAGGATGTAACCTGGACTACCAGTAATGATAAGGTGGCAACGGTAAGCGGCGGAAAGATTACCGCAGTGGGTGAAGGAATTGCAACAATCACGGTTATATCTACCGCGAACGATACAGTGAAAGCAACTTGTGCGGTAACCGTATCCAAGGATAGTACACCAGATGATGAAGTAGCAGTTAGTGCATTAGGATTGAGCAAATCCTCTGTTGCGCTGAAGGTAGGAGAGAGTGAGTCCTTAACATTGGCATACGTTCCCACGAATACAACACAGAAGGATGTAACGTGGACAACCAGCGATGACAAGGTGGCAACGGTAAGTGATGGAAAAATTATCGCAGTGGGTGAAGGAACTGCGACGATTACGGTTACTTCCACTGCAAACAGTAAAGCGAAAGCAACTTGTACGGTAACCGTATCCAAGGATAGCTCCGGCGGGGACGATCCGGTAGTGCCTTCCACGGAATACGGAATGACCTGGAATGAGGACAAGACCCTTACTTTCTATGTGAAAGCACAAGATTCCACACCCGGTCCCATGCTTTACTATGGCAGCAATATTGAAAATCCTACGCTATCCAAGCTCATGGGAGAGAACCTGAAAGCAGATGCTGCGTTAGGAGAAAATTATTATAGCTTCACCACGACGGCAACCTATAAAGAAGGCGATGTAATTTCTTATATGTACGGTTATGTTCCGGTATCCGGCACCGGCAGACAAGACAGCCCCATTGTAAATGAGACCTTGAAGGCTTCTTCCACACCGGAAGACCCTGAACCGGTAACGGTAGATAAGAGTGCATTGCAGGCAGCGGTTAATACCTGCGAGCAACTGGATACAACAAGCTATACTGATGAGACAGTAGCAGCCTTACAAGCAGCACTGACTGCAGCGAAGGAAGTGCTTGCAAAAGAAGCAGCAACTCAAAGTGAAGTAGATAGTGCACTGGCAGCATTGAACAAAGCAAAGGATGATTTGACAGAGAAGCCGGAGCCGGTTGTAGATAAAAGTGCATTGCAGGCAGCGGTTAATACCTGTGAGCAACTGGATACAACAAGCTATACTGATGAGACAGTAGCAGCTTTACAAGCAGCGCTGACTGCAGCGAAGGAAGTACTTGCAAAAGAAGCAGCAACCCAGAGTGAAGTAGATAGCGCACTGGCAACACTGAATAGTGCATGGAAGGGATTGACAGAAAAGCCGGAGCCCGAACCCGAACCTGAACCCGAACCCAAGGAATCCGTGGTCAACGTATTTGATGATATAAAAGAAGGTCAGTGGTGGGTAAGTGCGGTACAGTTCGTATACGATAACGGCATTATGGCAGGTAAGGGTACCAACTTCCGACCTGAAGGGAATATTACCCGTGAAGAGTTCGTACAGACCTTGTATAATTCTTCCGGCAGCCCTGCTTTAAACGGAACAGCAAAGGACTTTCCGGATGTGAAGGCAGGACAGTGGTATGTCAATGCTGTTAAGTGGGCAAATGAGAATAAGATTGCAAGCGGTACAGGTAAAGGCACCTTTGGTGTCGGCAAGAATATTACGCGTCAGGATCTTGCAGTGATGCTTTACAGCTATGCAAAGCTGAACAACTATGATACCACCATTACGGATGGAATCATTGATGACTTCTCCGATTCTGCAAAGGTGAGCGATTATGCGAAAGAAGCTTTGAGCTGGGCAGTTTCCCAGGGTGTCATGAGCGGAAAAGGCAAGGCAGGAGCTGCTAAGTCTGAAATGAGATTGGATCCGATTGGCA
Source organism: Lachnospiraceae bacterium (assembly GCA_017478245.1). Classification (GTDB taxonomy): domain Bacteria; phylum Bacillota; class Clostridia; order Lachnospirales; family Lachnospiraceae; genus Acetatifactor. Next base: position 34,894 of record JAFVDW010000009.1, on the reverse strand, counting down.
ATGCAACACGCGCTGAGTGTGCATCCATGATGATGAAGGTAGTTCAGGCAAATACAAACTAATACTAAACATGTGGATTAGAAAAACATAAAACGGCTCCGGTAGGTTAGATATTCGTGCTAACTTACCGGGGTTGTTTGTTTATACAAAATGAAATTTTTCTACTTGAAGCATTATGTACACTTTAACGAATTAAAGGAATACCACAGAAAAATCCGTTATATTTATTTATAATTTTGCACAATCGAGGATGCCATTCTTTAGAAAAAATATACAAGTTGAAAAAAAGCAACTAAAAAAAAGGAACTTTACACCAAAAAAAAATACTTCTCCCGCAAATGCAATAGCGTAAAATCAAGTTACATTTTGAAACAGGTCATATTTTTTAAGGGGTTAGGAAATGTGACCAAGATGTGCTGTATAATGTATTGGAGGAGAAAAAAATGAAGAGAAGGTTCCAATGGAAGAAACTTTGTCTGAGTGTACTGATGGCAGCAGCATTGGCAGTAACGGGGGTTGCGCCGACTACTGCTCTCACTGTGAACGCTGAGACAACACAGAGTGCTACAATCACTTCTATGGCTTACAAAGACGGTCCGACTTTCACAGCGTCCGGTATGAATGAAGCCAGCTTTGGATTCCAGATGCCGACTTTCAACGGCGGTGCGAATACCTGGAGCGAAGTAGTGAACGACCTCTCCGTGAATGTTAAGGTAAACGGACAGTGGGTTGACATTGACTCTGTGGACAGTTTTGTCTACAACAGCAACTGGGGTCATTGGTCTGACAGCGGATTCAACGGCTACTGGTTTAAGGTAAGCGAGACAACTTACTTACAGCTCTATTCCAAGTCCAATCCCAGTGTGACACTGGATTATACTTTGATCTTAAATACCACAGATGCAGCTAGTGTAACAGCATTGTCACCTGTTGCAGGTGCAACAATTTCTGCCAATCGTACCGGTAGCGGATTTATTGCTTTCCCCAATGCGATTGCAAATGGTGGCAGCTACCCTACAGATGCTGATAGCCTTGTAGTATATGTAAAAGGTGTAAATGAGGCAGATAGCGCATATGTGAATATCGACAACAATCCCGAAAGCGGATGGATTTATGACACCAATTTTGGTATTGAGCAGTATGGCTATTGGTTCAAGGTAGAAGATAGCGGTTCCATCAATGTAAAGGTAGCATTGAAGGGCTATGAGAATATCAACACCGTTTATACCATCACCTATTCTGATACTGCAAGAAGCAGCTATCAGGTATATGCAAATGGTTCCACTACCATCACAGCAGATTCCTCCACCGGAGCTTGCGGCGTAGTATTTCCTTTCCTGGGAGGAACCGGTGATGATTACCTTCCTACCAACAAGGAATTAGACAACTTTGTAATCCAGTATTACAATGGTTCTGATTGGGTAGAGTTCACCAACAGTGCAGCAAGCGGTTGGTACTATCAGGGAAATGGTTACATCAACTATTCCGCTAAGAATCAGTGGGGCTATTTCGATGATTATGTATATGGTCTCTGGTTCCAGCCTGTAACCGAGGACTTCAAGCTTCGTATTGGATATCCTGAGAACGGTCAGGCAGGCGGCGCAGTAAATAACAACTATATTGAGTATCAGTTTGTAGGTGCTCCCAACGCATATCGTCCTGAGGACGTAGTAATTGAAAATATCACCGTAGGTGGTGCAGGCAGTGATGCAAATGCACTGGACGGTTGGGTTCTTTACTACAACGATGAGTTCGATGGCAATTCCGTAGATATGGATAGCTGGAGCTACAACACAGGTTATTTCCTTGACCCCTCCGACCCTAACACTTTTGGTTGGGGAAACAATGAGAAAGAATACTATACTGATAGCGCAAGTAATACTTATGTGGCAAATGGTGATTTGCACTTAGTTGCAAAATATGAGCCTTATACCTTTACCTGTACTGATGCAGCACAGACTAAGGTGACAGCAGATTATTCCTCAGGAAAGCTTATTTCCAAGGATAAGGTATCCTTTACCTATGGACGTATTGATTTCCGTGCAAAGCTTCCCGCAGGTAAGGGTCTGTGGCCCGCACTTTGGCTGCTTCCCAATGATGATACCTATGGTACCTGGGCAGCTTCCGGCGAGATTGATGTTATGGAGGCAAGAGGTCGTGTGACTAATTCCACCAGTGGTACACTTCACTACGGTGGAGCTTGGCCGAACAACAAATATACCGGACTGGATTATATCTTCCCGGATGGCTCAACCTTTGATGATGGATATCATGTATATAGCTGTATTTGGGAGGAAGATAACATTACCTTCTATGTAGATGGTGAGTTCTTCGAGTACATCCCTAAGAGTCAGTGGTACTCCTTAGGTTCCAGCTCTGATACCGCACCGTTCGACCAGGATTTCTATATTATCATGAACCTGGCAGTAGGCGGATGGTTCGATGGAGGCGTAGTACCTGACAGCAGCTTCACATCAGCAGAGATGTTAGTTGACTATGTGCGAGTTTACAAGGAAGAGGGAACTTGGGAACCCGAGACGATAGCAATTACAGGTTTAGGACTGGATAAAGCATCCGTAAGACTGAATGTAGGTCAGACCACTAACTTGAATAAGGTTTATACACCGAGCAATACAACACAGAGAAATGTTGAGTGGACTTCTTCTAACGAAGCAGTCGCTACAGTAAGCGCAGGTCAGGTGACCGCAGTGGGTGAAGGCACTGCTCTCATCACAGCTAGTTCTACTGCAAACAGCAGCTTGAGCGCATCCTGCGTAGTCACAGTTACCAAGGGGGCAGAAGAGGTGACTGTTGACCCGGTAGACCCTGGTACAGAGGATCCTGTTGATCCGGTAGAACCCGGCAAAGATGATCCTGTTGACCCGGTAGAACCCGTAGAGGATACCTTTGTTCCTACTGCAGAGAGCGGTGTACATCAGAACAGTGATGGAACCATTACCTTCTATGTGAAGGCAGAGGATACCGCTTTTGGTCCTATGGTTTACTACGGAGCTAATTTAGATGATCCTGCACTTTACAAGATGGCAGGTGCATTCCTGAAAAAGGATGCTTCTTATGGGGAGAATTATTTTACATATACAACTGGTGCAGCTTATGCAGCAAGTGACGTGATTTCTTATCTGTTTAGTTATACACCGCTGGGCGGAAGCGGTAGAATTGATTCTGCAATTACCAGTCAGAAGCTGTCTGATGCGAAGGCAAATGAAAGTACTCAGACCGGCGGAAACGAGACACAGACCGGTAACGATCAGAAGCAGGATGATTCTAATGAGAATCAGAATCAGGGTGGCAATGAAAGTGATAATACCGGCAGCACAGGTAACACTGGCACAGTACAGGTGAACGATGAGCTTGGAGCATTCCAGAATAATGATGGAACCATTACCTTCTATGTGAAGGCAGAGGATACCAGCTTTGCACCTATGCTCTACTGGGGTGTAAATAAGACCAATCCTCAGTTATGGCAGCTTGCAGGTCTTGCTTTGACAAAGGATGCAAGCCTGGGAGACAACTACTTTAGCTTCACTACTACAGAGAGCTATGCAGCAAGCGATGTAATGAATTATATGTTCAGCTACACACCGTTAAACGCAGGCGGAAGAATTGATTCCGAGATCTTCAGCACCAAGGTATCTGCTATGACAGCACCGGTTGCAGAGGTGGTAGAGGAAGTAGAAGGGGAATATGGCGTAAAGCGCAATGCTGATGGTACATTGACTTTCTACATCTACGCAAATGAGAATGAGGCAACTCCTCTGGTATTCTGGGGCTTTGACAAGACCAATCCTCAGTTGTGGCAGCTTGCAGGTGCAGCAATGAACAGAACCGGCGATAAGGAAGGTTACTATACCTTTACTGTAAAGGCAGAGGGCAGCACTGTATCCTATATGTTCGGTTACACACCTCTTAATGAGAGCGGAAGAAGAGATACCGCAATCGTTACGGAGGCAGTTAAATAAGGGTTTTTCGTCTAACTATACAATCCCTAAAAAGGTGGATGCTTGAAAAAGTATCCGCCTTTTTGCATGGAAAACATTGTGTCCATCGGGGTTATAAGATATAATGAAAGTAACGTTTTTAGATGGAGTTGATTCAAATTGCATGCGGTATATTTTAGTATTCAGATCATAGGTCTGGCACTGGTATTCATACAGGTTATGATTCTGTATAGGCGTATCTCTATGAAACATCAGGCGCTCATCTTGCTGTACACGGTTTTTGTAGGTATCAGTGCATATGGTTATTTGATTGAATTGGATGCCAAAACCCAACAGGTAGCCCTTACAGGTGTGAAAATTGCATATTTGGGAAAGGTGTATTTGTTATATACCATGATGCTTGTCATGGGTCATTTGACGAGGGTAAAATTTCCCAAATGGTTGAAAGCAGTCATGTTTTTTATTGCTACAGCTACATTGATTATGGTAGGAACCTGCGAGCATCACACTTTATATTACAGTAGTATTGGGTTTACCTATGAGGGACAATTTCCGCATCTTCTGTTGGGGCATGGTCCTGTATACTATTTGTATTCCGCTTATTTATTTCTTTGTCTGCTCGCCGGTGTGGGAATGTGTACTTATGGCTATTGCAAAACGGCAGATACGATCCGGCGTAAACAAATCCCCTATTTCCTCGCAGTCATAGTGATGCAGATGGTAGGTTTTACGGCGTTTTTGACAGGTGTTACAAGGGGATATGATATCACGGCACTTTTCAACTGTGTATCTGTTATTTTCCTGATGCGAATAACCATTCGTTATAATTTAGTGGATACTTTGAGCGTGGCAAAGGATCAGGTGCTGGATGAGATTGGTACTGGCGTGGTTATACTAGGAGAGAACGATCAGTTACTCTATGCCAATCGTATTGCGAAAGACATTTATCCGCAGCTTATGACAAATGAAGCGTATGAGGCGGTAGCAGATGTAGTTCATTATGCGGGAGCCGGAAAATATAAATTTTATAAGAATAAAGTATACACGATCAGTGGGCAGGAAGTGCATCATTCCGCCCTTCCCCATGGACAAGTCTTTGTGTTGAACGACGTGACTGTTTCGTACTATTATGCCCAGACTTTGGTGGAGGAAGTGGATGAAAAGACCACCGAAGTGCGCAGGATGCAGGAGGAGATGGAGCAGTTCTATTTCCAGGTGATCAATGCCTTGAGCAGTGCGGTGGAGGCAAAGGATCGATATACAAAAGGTCATTCCATGAGAGTAGCAGACTATGCCAGAGAGATTGCCAGAAGAATGGGAATGAGCGAGGAAGAGCAGCGGGAAATTTACTATGCGGGCTTACTACACGATGTGGGGAAAATTCGTGTGCCCGATTTTATCATCAATAAAGATGGAAAGCTTACGGCAGATGAGTATGAAAATATTAAGCTGCACACAGTGTCGGGATATTACATTTTGAAAAATGTATCTAATACCTTTGATGTGGCAAGTGTAGCCAGATGGCATCATGAACGCTATGATGGAAAGGGCTATCCGGATGGATTGACAGGGGAGAATATTCCGCTTGCAGCCCGGATTGTCTGCGTTGCGGACAGCTATGATGCCATGACCTCCAACCGAAGCTACCGCAGTGCATTGCCGCAAAATGCAGTGCGCAGTGAGATATTGGCGGGTATGGGTAAGCAGTTCGATCCAAGGATTGCGGATATTATGATTCAGATGATTGATGAGGACCAGGAGTATCAGTTGCGGCAATTCCGTTCAGAGCAAAAGAACATATTGCTGGTCGACGACAATGACGAGGATTTGAATACAGCAGAAGAAATTATTGCCACTCAGTCCCATTATGTGGTGCACAAGGCTAAGACCGTGGAGGCTTGTAAGCACATTCTTTTAGAGCAGGACATTGATTTGGTACTGGTGGATATGGACGCTACAGGTATGGATGGCTATCGTGTGATAAAAGCCATCCAGGATTATGGGAATACCCCGATTATTTTTGCCACATCTGAGAAAGAAATTGATATTGTGAAAAAAGCGGCAGAGTTGGGCACAAAGGATTATTTAATCAAGCCATATCTGTCCCAAACGCTGTTGGAGATTATACATAATGTACTACAGCCCTCAGTGGACTTTTAATAAGGTGTTTATGAAACTGATAATAGAACTGGTAAAAGGAGTGGAGCGAGGTTATGTGGCATGGCAAAACATCGGTCTATCAGGATCGATTTCAGGATGAAATGGGAATTTTCTTCACAGAGGAGGAGTTCCCGGAATTAAAGAATGCAGCAGAGGATGTGAGCAAGGTGCTGCAGGATGCTTTGAAACACCTTGTGGAGGAGCAGAAATATGGAATTCTCTACATTCCGGAGGGAGAGTATCGTCTGAAGAATACTGTGCTGATTCCGCCTTCTGTGCGTCTGATTGGATACGGTGCAACAAGACCGGTATTTGTGCTGCCTGCGGGTACCAAAGGCTTTGAGCGGAGAATTGACCGTAATACAATCAGGGGGGATGAGATTCGAAATCTGTACATGGATGGCTATCCTGGGGCAAAGTATCTGTTCTGGTTCATTGGAGATCGGAATATGGATGCGGATGAGCCCATGGATGCCAATGCGGGTACTTTTTATGATGCCATCAGTAACATTGATTTTCGCATAGAAAATAACAATCCGGGAGCTATTTGTATTCGGGCGCATTTTGCGCAGCATGGTTTTATCAGTCATTGTCATTTTGAGTTGGGGGATGGATTGGCAGGCATCTTTGATGTGGGCAATGAGATGGAGGATTTGACCTTTGAAGGTGGACAATATGGTATTGTCTGTAGGATGTGTTCTCCGGGTTGGCCCTTTGCACTGTTGGACTGTGTGTTTGATGGACAAAAGGAAGCGGCTGTCTTAAGTGCCACCACAGGCTTTACAGCCTTTCGGCTGCGGATTGCCAATACAAAGCATGCTTTTGATATCTATTTGACAGGCAGTTGGGAGAAGCTGTATCTGGAGGATTGTGTTTTTGAGAATATCACCGACGCTGCAATCACAAGTTATCAATCGGACAATGTGATTCAGCAGACCAATATCAAAAGGCTTCGCTGTGCCAATGTGCCTACACTCATACATCGCGCGGATGTGGACGAGTATGTGCGCAGAGAGGAAGCTTATTATGAGGTGGAGGAGTACACCAGAGGGTATGTGTACAGTGAGGAACAGGACGCTTCTATGCAGGAGATTTTGTCTGTGCGGGAGCTTGACAGACCGGGAGAGATGGCAGCAAGTGACATTCCGGCGCTATTGCCTATGAGTCAGTGGGTGTCTGTGAAGGCATACGGTGCAGTGGGTGACGGCGAGACAGACGATACCATGGCACTGAAGCAGGCATTCTTGGATGTGTCAGAGAAGATGCGCATCACAGGAGAACAGAAAGCGTTGTATTTTCCCCAGGGTATCTATCGGGTATCCGATACGATTGTGCTACCGGAGGGTGTGAGCCTGTATGGCTTTAGTCCCATCACTACTCAGATCGCGCTTACGGATGACACGCCGGCATTCTTTGGATTCGGCACCCCCAAGGCAGTGGTGGAGACGGCAAAAGGTGGTTTTGTCTGCATCAATGGTATCGGCATTGAGACCGCCGGTAAGAATCCGCGAGCGGTAGGCGTGAAATGGATGGCTGGGGAGACCTCTTACATGAACGATGTGAAGTTCCTGGGGGGGCATGGCAATATGCTTCGTGATGGCAGAAATGCTTATGGATACCTGTATAATCCCAGCCGTACCGCAGATTATGACCCGGATCGTATCTGGGATTTTCAGTATGCCAGTCTGTGGATTACCGATGGCGGCGGTGGCGTGTTCAAGGATGTGTGGAGTGCTTCCCCCTACGCGGAGACGGGAATCACTATTACCAATACCCGTACAAAAGGACGTATGTATGCCATCTCTCTGGAGCATCATGTGCGCAGTGAGATGAAGCTTGTAAATGTGGCAAACTGGGTGTTTTATGCTATACAGACGGAAGAAGAGAAGGCGGAAGGACTAAATTGTCTGCCCATGGAATTGATTTCCTGCGAGCATATTACGTTTGCTAATTATTTTCTGTTCCGTGTGATAGCGGTGGATCGCAGCTATGAAACAGGTATTCGTGTGTGGAACAGCAGAGATATAACCTTCCTGAACGTGCAGAATAAGGCGCAGATGCACTATTTGTTTACGGTGACAGCAGAGGATGCTACCAGTGGCTTCTATGCCAAGTCGCCGGAATACGCTAAGCTGACCATAGGAGGTGGCTGTGTCTCTGCGAAAAAACCGGAATATATAGAAGGCTATGAGGTATTAGCATCCGGTTTTGATTTTGCGCAGGGAGCAGCATTTGACAGTAAGGGTAACCTTTACTGGTGCGACAAATCCCAGAAGCGGATTTATCAGTATGTGAAAGAGCAAGATATTGTATTGCCATTCTTTGACTGTCACTTTATGCCCTCCGCATTGGCGGTGGATACGGCGGGGAATCTGTTGGTGGCAGCAGATTATTCGGAGCTGAAGAAGACGGTTCCCGGACAGCCCTTTCAGTCCCATGATTTTCGCAATTTCCATCCTTTCTTCTCATGGTTTTATAAGAGAAGCGAGAAGGTGTATGCGATATCGCTGGAGAATCCCTACGATACCATGGTGGAGTTATCTGCCATATCTGCATCGGCGTGCAGACCGGAAGTGATTTTCCGCCCTGCACAGATGGATTATCCGGGGGTGTTTCAGGTGCAGGCAGTGCAGAAGGTCGAGGCGTACTATATGGCACCGGACGGAAAGACTGCCCTGCAGGCAACCATTGATTTGGCACGGACGCTGCGCTTAGATGCAGCGGTAGAGGGGGAAGAATTTCTGATTACAGACGATGCCTTAAGGAGTGTTTATTGTTACGAGGTGACCGAGGGAGGCAATTTTGCTCATGGACAGAAAGTAGGCAACAAGGGACAGTATGGCGTCATGAGGGATGCAGAGGGTATCATCTGGGCAGTGGATGACTGTCTGTATGGATTCCGGGATGGAGCGCTTGTGGAGAGACGCCCTGTGCCTAGAGATGCGTATTCCATCGTGTCCAACGGGGAGGATGCTTATCTTATGGGAAGGGAACATGTTTACAGGATACCCTCCAGCAGCAGTAGCAGATAAATGAAGGAAAAATGGAACTGGCTAATTCAGATTTGGTATCTGAATTAGCCAGTTTGTATCTATTTTTTTTGACGATGTACATCATACAGTCCCCAGTTACACTCGGATTTATCGGGGGAATCGCCTTTCCAGGGTTCATCGAAGGCTTCAAATAAGAAAGCAATGATCTGCTCCTCCTCCAACCAGGGAAGCAGTTCGTCAAAGTATGTTTTCTGATTTTCTCGCGAGGAGCGTTTGGGCTCTTCTGAAAAATCATCATTGGTGCTCCATCCCAGCTCCGTAAAAATAACCTGTTTATCCGGGAACAATGCTTGCACATCTGCCAGATTTTTCTTGTTGACAGCAACTGCGTCGGCTAATTCGCTGCCATAGTGATAAGGATAGCTGTGAACACTGATAAAGTCAAGCAGATTCCCCAATTCTACGATGGCAGGCCAGTCTAAAGCGCCTTCACAGAAGGTGATGGGCTTGTCCAAGGCTTCCCGCAGTCTCTTGACGTGACGAATTAGGCGCTCTACCGGAACCATATGGGCACCCCAGGAAGGTGTGTTCTCATTGCCGATGGATACCGCAATGATTTCCTCGTCAAACTCCTTTGCCATCTCAATCAGTTTTTCCACTTCACCGTCATTGCGCACCTTATTCTGGGCAAGTACCTCTTCGGGGATATTGTGATCAATCCAGGGACAGCCCGGATTGTTTACCTCCGCATCAGAATCTACACCTATTAGACATTTGATCGGAAGCTGTTTCTCGCGAATGGTCTCCAGTACTCTTCTGGCGTGGTCGTTGGGATCGTACATACGGATGTATTGATAACCATCCTTCACCAAAATCTCCAGATCCTCTGCGATCTGCTCCTTGGAGGGGATTGCTGTCTTGGGACTCTGTCCCTCCCGATAGCCCGAATAACAGATAGCCTTACCATACTTTAAAATTTTCATAAATAGGTCTCCTTGCATATTTTTATTCCCGTAAGCAATGCGAACAAACTAAGTACAAGCTTTGGTATGCCCTGTAGCCTGCCGCGGGGTATTTGACTATAAAATTATTATAGTATATTTTGTGTTTCTGTGCATTAAAAAATATTCCACATAGCTGATCTGAGCAGTTTGAGTTGGCAAGTGCTATTGACATATTCATGAAATTTGATTCATAATGAAAGAAAACAGTCATTTTGATTAAGAGGGAGAGCGGTATGCGTTTATTATTGGCAGAGGATGAAAAGGAATTATCAGATGCGTTGGTAACGCTCTTAAAGCATAATAATTACTCGGTGGATGCAGTCTACGATGGACAGGAGGCATTGGACTATCTGGAGCTGCAGGAATATGATGGTGTGATTCTGGATGTGATGATGCCCAGGTTAGACGGTATATCGGTGCTGAAAAGGCTTAGAGAACAGGGCAATTCTGTGCCGGTGTTGATCCTGACAGCCAAGACCGGTGTAGATGACAGGGTGCTTGGCTAGGATAGTGGGGCAGATGATTATCTGGGTAAGCCCTTTGCCATGAAAGAGCTGTTTGCCAGAATTCGTGCCATGACCCGCAGGCAGACCGCCTCTGCCCCGGATAATACATTGCGCTTTGGCAATATCACATTGGAAAGAGGTACCTTTGAGTTGTCTACGGACAAGGGCAATATGCGCCTTGCCAACAAGGAATTCCAGATGTTGGAGATGCTGATGAGCAATCCGGGGCAGGTGATTTCCACAGAGCGCTTTATGGAAAAGGTGTGGGGATTGGACAGTGAGACCGAGGTCAACGTTGTGTGGGTCTATGTGTCCTATCTGCGCAAGAAGCTGACCAGTCTGGATGCAAATGTGCAGATTAAAGCAATCCGCAATCAGGGATATACTTTACAGGAGATATAAGTGATGATAAAAAAACTGCGGAAAAATTTTATAATTGTCACCATGTGCTCCACTTTGGCAGTGTTGGTGATTATTATTGGCATTTTAAATATTGTCAGTTATCGGAATGTAGTACGGAAAGCGGACGCCATCCTGAGCATGCTGGCGGAGAATGATGCTGCCTTTCCGGAAGATGTATTCGGTGGCAGACCGGAGAAGCCGGAGAAGAAAGAACGTCCGGAGATGGTAGGTCCCAAGCCGCCTATGTCTGTAGAATTCCGGGATGTGTTTGGTGGGGCGGATGGGCTGTCTGCGGAAACCCCTTATGAGACTAGATTTTTTTCGGTGCAGATGGATGAAAGCGGAGAGGTGCTCACTGTAGATACCGGGCGTGTTGCTGCATTGGAGACGGAAGAAGCCGCACAGTATGCAAGAAAAGTGTGGGAGAGCGGTAAGACGAAGGGCTTCTACAATCATTACCGTTATCTGGCAGTGATGAAAGAGAATGGACGCACTATCATTTTTGTGGATCGGAATCGAGAGCTAAGTTCTTTTAAGACTACGGCAGTCACAAGCGTATCCGTGTCTGTGTTGGGAGTTCTGGCGGTATTTATTTTGGTAGTAATCTTGTCTAAGCGGGTATTTGCACCTATAGCGGACAGCTATGAGAAGCAGAAGCGTTTTATTACAGATGCCAGCCATGAGCTGAAGACACCGCTTGCTATCATCTCTGCCAACGTAGAGATTCTGGAGCTGGATGGAGAGAATAACTATACCCAGAGTATTCATCATCAGGTAGAGCGGCTTACGTCCCTGACGGAGCAGATGGTGGCGCTTTCCCGAATGGACGAGGGCAGTCAGACTGCGGAGTTTGCGGATTTCTCTCTGTCGGACGCGGTGGAAGAGACGGCGGGACTCTTTTCTCCCATTGCGCAGTCTCAGGAAAAGAAGTTGGAGTTCCAGGTGGAGAGTCCGTGTCGTTATCATGGCGATGAGCGCCTGATTCGACAGATGGTATCACTTTTGGTGGATAATGCCATGAAATATTCCTCGGAAAAAGGAACCATCAAAGTCACTCTGAAGCGAAAAGGGCGTAAATACCAATTTAGTGTTTGGAATACCGTGGACGAGATTGAGAAGGGCAATCACGATATTCTGTTTGAGCGCTTTTACCGTCGGGATGCCTCCCGCAATTCCCAAACGGGCGGTTCTGGCATAGGACTTTCTATTGTAAAATCTATCGTGGAATTGCATAAGGGCAAGATTACGGCAAACAGTGAGGATGGGAAGTCCCTTGCATTCACAGCTCTTCTTTAGGATGAAAGTAAAAAACCTATCTGTTTTGCAATATAAACCAGTGAAAAAACGCTCCGGAAGGGCACTTCACATAAGGAAGTGCCCTTTGGCATTGTTACAGACAAGCCGGGATGATACTGAATTGTAGTGAAATCAAAATGCAAAATATTTTTGGAGGACACTACTTATGGAAAAGTACATTATCGACGAAAGAACCGGGCTGAAATACGAATTGGTTGGCGACTACTACTTCATCGCCGGGGATGACGAACCGGAGGAACAGCGTCACATTGGAATATGGGGGCAGCGACACGGGCACTATCTCAGGCAGACCAAGAAAGCGATCTACACGGGTCTACTCATCAGCGGTGAGTTGCCCGACTACCTTGCTGATATCGATGAGCAAGCGGAGGAAATGTTTTCTCAGCTTGTAAAACAGATGGCGGAGCGTGAGGGCGTAACCGAAAGGCTGAAAGCGCAAGACCAAATGACGTGGGTACGGCACATGAACAATATCCAAGACAGGGTAAGGGAAATCGTAAACCATGAACTGATTTACGCATAAAGCACAACAGAGCGGCGGGGAGCAATCCCCGCCGTCCCATTGATATCACTAAGACGGTACGGATATACAGACATAACGGAATACAGGAAGATTATGGCATTCGGCTTCGGTCGGGTGTCTTTTTTGCATCCGAGACTTGAAATAACGGCATTTTTGTGTTATAATAAATTGTACGAATAAGGCAATTTGTTTCAAACGATGCGTACGAGGTGGAAATTAATGCTGAAGAACAATATAGAGGTCGATGTAAAGGTCAAGTGCATAGAAGTAGAAACTACGCAGGCAAAGCTGGCAGAGGATGTGGGTACTACCCCGTCCTATGTGAATCGGCTGATAAAGAAAAGCGAAAATATCGTCAATAGGACGTTCATACAGATGCTCGAATGCTTGGGATACGACATCGAGCTGACCTATGTGAAGCGTGAGGAGGAATAAAATAATGGCTTTCGACTTCAAGAAAGAATACAAAGAATTTTATATGCCTAAAAACAAGCCCGGAATCGTTACTGTGCCGAGCATGAATTATATTGCGGTTCGTGGACAGGGCGATCCAAACACCGAGGATGGGGAATACAAACAGTCCATCGGTCTACTCTATGGCATTGCGTTTACCATCAAAATGAGCAAAAAGGGCGATCATCAGATCGACGGTTATTTCGATTATGTAGTACCGCCGCTTGAGGGCTTTTGGTGGCAGGATGGCGTGGACGGTATCGATTACGCCCATAAAGAAAATTTCAAGTGGATATCCGTGATTCGTCTGCCGGATTTCGTTACCAAATCTCATTTCGATTGGGCTGTCGAGGAAGCAACAAAGAAAAAGAAAACTGACTTTTCCAAAGTCGAATTCTTGACCTATGACGAAGGCTTGTGTGTCCAATGTATGCACATCGGTTCCTATGACGATGAGCCTGCGACTGTTTCCCTCATGCATGAGTATATGGAAGGTCAGGGATACACTCTTGATATTACGGATAAGCGGCTGCATCACGAGATTTATCTGAGCGATGCCAGAAAAGTAGCTCCCGAAAAACTGAAGACTGTAATAAGGCATCCGATCAGAAAGGCGTAAATATGAATTTTGGTTTTTCATACAGAGGTCTGATTTTTCTTGTCATGTTGATGGTGCCAAACATCATATGGACAAAGAATCAGCCAAAGGACTATGCGAAATATGCCGCCAACGAAAACAAGGTGTTGTTGTGGCTTGAGAGAATCGGAGAAGTGCTGGTTTCGTGTGCGGTACTTATTTTCTCCGACTTCAATATTAAACCGTGGTCAAGCTGGACATGGTGGCTGATTGCATCTTTTATGTTGATGGTGTTCTATGAGATTTATTGGATTAGATACTTCAAAAGCGAAAAGACCATGAAAGATTTCTATAGTAGCTTACTTGGCATCCCAGTCGCAGGAGCAACACTCCCCGTCCTTGCTTTTCTGCTGTTGGCAGTTTACGGAAAAAACCTCGTGCTTGGAGCTGCCGTCTTGCTTCTTGGAATCGGACATATCGGTATTCACTTAATGCATAAAAGGGAGATTTAACATATGGCATCAAGCAAAGGCTACCTTGATTTTATATTGGAGCAGCTTTCCGAACTGGAGGATGTATCTTATCGGGCAATGATGGGCGAATACATCATCTACTATCGTGGCAAAGTGGTCGGCGGCATTTACGATGACCGCTTTCTTGTGAAGCCTACAAAGTCCGCCGTAACCATGATGCCGAATGCGAGTATGGAACTTCCGTATGACGGCGCAAAGGAAATGCTGCTTGTAGACGATGTGGAGAATAAGGATTTTCTCCGTGAACTGCTGGAGACTATGTATGAGGAACTTCCGGCTCCGAAGAAAAAACAAAATGGGGGCTGACCTGTGAACTGTATCGTTAAAAAGGCGAAAAAAAACAAAATAAATGCAGTAGTGTGTGTTATAACGCTGTTTGTTATGATTATGTTTGCATTGCAGTGTAAAACATATGCAGTAGAGTCAGGGTCAAGCAATGAACAATATAACAAAATAGATGATTATTTGTTGTCCTGCTCTCAAGACGCCCATATTCCTGCGATGACAGTTACCATAGTGAATAAGGATCAGGTGTTGTTTTCAAAAAACTACGGGCAAGTAGAAAACTGCGACACACCATTTGTTCTCGGCTCGGTAAGCAAATCATTTACTGCGGTTTGCATCATGCAGCTTGTTGAGCAGGGGATGATAGATCTGAATGATACAATATCAAAATACCTGCCGGATGCTACTGACGGCGACAGGATTACTGTCAGCCAACTGCTGAACCACACAGGCGGACTTGGAGAATATCAAACACTTGCCAATTATAAAATTATCAACGAACAAGGCGTCCATAACTACGCTAATGTGAACTATTCACTGCTCGGCAAAATAATAGAAGAAGTCAGCGGTATGCCATATGAAGATTATATAACGAAGAACATATTTGAACCGCTTTCTCTTTCTAATACTGCTGCAACGCTTGATAAAAGTATTAAAAACGGTCTTATTGACGGTTATACGAATTATTGGGGCTTACACCTGAAACGTGATCACAAGTATCCTGAGTCAGATGATGCATGGATCACAGTTCCGGCAGGATATATATCATCTTCCGCAAATGATCTCGGACGGTATCTACAGATGTATCTAAATGGCGGCGAGGGAACAATTTCGCAACAGAGCATTGACACAATATTTTATGGTGATACCGTTTTTGTTGACGGTGACGTGCCGTTTTGGTATGGATACGGTTGGGCTGAGATAAAAGAACCGTTGCCTGAACCGGTACTGCGCCACAGTGGTCTTGTTGAAACAGGCACTTCCTGCATATTCATCATCCCCGAAAGCGGTATTGGTATAGCGATAACCGCCAATGTCAATGATTATTTTGTGACGAACGAAATGATGGACAGCCTCGGATGGGGTGTTGTACTCATGCTTTTAGGTGAGCAGCCGAACGAAATATCCGAAAATGCTTATTGGCTTTCCCATCTTCAGATCGACCTGATTATGTTTGCTGTGTTTGTTATTGCCGTGATTTTACTGTGCTTGATTCCATCATACCGAAAAAGGATACAGCGAAATAAACCAGTTCGCTCCTTCATCTGGCTTGGTATCGCACACCTTTTAGCACCGATTCTCATCTTGCTTATTGTTCCTGTTATTTTCAAAACACCGCTTTGGGTGGCAAAATCGTTTGTGCCGGATGTGTATATTACAGTAGTTGTATCTGCAGTGTACTCTTTTTTTGGCGGAGCGGTCAAGACAGCGCTATTGTGGAGATTGATAAAAGACGGTAGTATTAAAGTTGAGTAAATAAGGTGTCGCATACACAATCATTATTAAATACACATTCCTATCTCCATGCACCTGTTCACCAGAGGATTTTTGAAGGACGTCGCTGCTGCGGCGTCCGTTTTCTATGAGCAAACATATTATTATTCCCGACTTTCCGAAAAAATATTCGGGAAATTTGAAATTTCCTCTTGACAAGCGAATATTTGTTCTGTATAATGATAGTTGTGATCTTATCGCTTTCTGCGAGATAGTCAAAAAATAGAATAACGTTGTCAACATAGTGCGGGCTATACGCCCGACAATGCTGCGGCAGGCTAATGAAATTGCCGCACACATCCCAATGCCTTTGGAACACGGGCGGGATGCAAGACAGTGTTCCCGACTTCTAATACAAGCCGTTACATAGACACACTTTTTTCAAAGCGAGGTAGTTGTCTCGCTTATTGGTGTTTCTATGTAATGGCTTTTTTATGCCTGAATACAACTGAATGACCGTCCGAATGGGATATGACTTTGCGATGACCTCCACATGAACGAGCGAAGCGACGCCGGAGCGAAAGTCTCGGGCAGGCAAGCGGTATTCGCAGATACCGCAATCCCCCTCGGAGAGCGCAATGAGCTTTTGATGGCCGCAGGCTGTCAAAAGTGCTTTTGCGTTACTTTTGGAAAAAGTAACAAAACCCGCTGCTGACGCAGCGCAAGGAAAAATATTGTAAAGGAGATGATAACTATACTGAAAAGAACGATCAGCGTAGAGGTCGGGAAAGGCTCGACCAACCACAACAGTCGGAAATTCAACGCAAAGAATACCGATCCGGAACGCACCCCGCTGAACACGGAATTCTGCAATGACAAAATCAAAACCGTGTATCATGAATTGTTCGACGACGCTTTGAAACGGAACAACGAAAAGCAGACGCGCAAGGACCGTATTATCCCCGATTACTATGAACACATCCGTGCCGGTAAACAGGAAAAGTTGTTCCACGAAATCATAATTCAAATCGGCAACCGTGAGGATACCGGAGCAACAACGGAGATCGGCAAGCAGGCTGCGGAAGCATTGACGGAGTATTACAACGGGTTTCAGGAACGCAATCCGCACCTGCGTGTATTCTCAGCACACCTGCACATGGACGAGGCAACGCCTCATCTGCACGTTGATTTTGTCCCGTTCATCTCTGGGAGCAAGCGAGGGCTTGATACAAGGGTGTCGCTGAAACAGGCGCTGGCGGCGCAAGGCTTTAAGGGCGGCACTCGGCGGGAAACAGAATGGAGCCAATGGGTACTGTCCGAAAAGGAAACGCTTGCCGAGGTGATGGAACGGCACGGCTTTGAATGGGAACAGAAAGGCACACACGAAAAACATTTGTCCGTGTATGACTATGAAAAGAAAATGCGGACGCAAGAGGTTGCGGAACTCACCGAAAAAGCCGACGGGCTGAAAAAGGAAATATCCGACGCAGAGCATACGGTCAAATCGCTTGCCGAACGGATAACGGATTTTGAAAACAGCGACAAAAGCGTGGCTGAACTTCAAAAGGAACTGGACACTTCACAAAACTACAACCTCCCCGATCCCTCTGCTCTTATGACGGCGAAATCATACAAGAACAAATTCGTCGATCCGGTCATCAATGCGCTGAAGAAACTCATTAAGACCATGCTTGTGCGGTATTTCAAGCTACGGGACGAATACAACCGTGTGCTTGACAACAACGGAAAGCTATGGCGTGAGGGTGACAGTTTGAAAGCGGAGATTGCCGACCTCAAAGCCGAAAACAAGGATTTGCGCCGGGTAAATTCCGAACTGCGTCAGCAGAACAAGGATCACGCTTTTCTGCGGCGGATATTCGGAAACGAGCAGATCGACGGTCTGCTGAAACAGGCAAAGGAGATTTATCGACAGAAAAAATCAAGGAAAGGATGGAATAAGGAAAGGTGAAGGTTTACAAGGAAGAAAACGGAGTCATGGTCGAGGATATTGAAAATCCTATTTACAAGGAATTTGATGATATACTGGACGCTCTTGCGGCAAAGCCAAAAGAAGAACGTCTGAAATGGTTTGCAGAAATGCGAAAACCGAAGGAACTGGACTTTGTAAAAAAGATCGGCGACACCTACTATGTTGTACGTTCTCATTTTGACAAAGAAGGCGCAGAGGATACGTTCACAAAGGTGCATCGCATTGTACTAAACGAAAACTGATCGAAAGAATTTTCGGTTCAGCACGTTAAAGCGTTGAAATGTCAGTTCGGATGTGGTATAATGTATGCGCTACAATTCATATCATATCCGGCTGTCGGAAAGGAGTTAATATTTGAACAACAGACAGTCAGATAAAATTGCCGCCCTCTACTGCCGTTTGTCCCGTGATGATGAATTGCAGGGAGAGAGCAACAGTATCACCAATCAAAAATCAATCGTAGGCAAATACGCAAAGGAAAATGGATTCAAAAACACCAAGTTCTTTGTGGACGATGGGTATTCTGGCGTCAGTTTCACAAGACCGGCTTTTATGGAGATGATGGATCTTGCAGAGTCGGGGAAGGTCGAGACGATCATCGTCAAAGACCATTCAAGGCTCGGTAGAAATCGCCTCGTTGTAGGACAGCTTTTGGAGGAGGATTTTGTTCGGCTTGGTGTTCGGTATATCGCCATTATGGACAATATCGACACAAAGGACGGACTAAGCGATTTTCTTCCGGTACAGGACTGGTTCAATGAAATGCACGCCAAGAACACCTCGAAAAAGGTGCGGGCTGTGTTTCAGAACAAGGGAATGTCGGGTAAACCGCTGACAACGGTCATCCCATACGGCTACCGCAAGAACGAGGACGATCCTGCACGCTGGCTGATCGACGAGGAAGCCGCAGAGGTCGTACGCAGGATATTCCGTTTATGTGTCGGCGGGTACGGACCGACGCAGATCGCAAACAAGGACAAGACCAAAATCGACAGACCGAAAGAAGAATGGAAGGTGTTTGAGAACACGCACGAAGCTATTATTGACAGCAACACTTGGGAACTTGTGCAAACGCTTCGTTCAAACAAGCGAAGACCAAACCGAACGGGTGAGGTCAGTATCTTTTCGGGACTTCTTTACTGTGGAGACTGCGGCGAGAAACTGTATTACAGCGTTACCAACAACTACAGTAAATCGCAGGCGTATTTCTTTTGCTCCAACTATCGCAAGAGTACGGCAAACTGTTCGGCGCACTATATACGGGAAAAGGTCGTATATCAGCTTGTGTTGGAGAGCTTGCAAAGAGTGCTTTCCTATGTGAAAATATACGAGCAAATATTCGTACAGGAGCAGCTTGCAAAATCAAGCGAAGATCAGAAAAAAGAGATTGCCAGAAAGCGTCGGGAGCTTGCCAAAGCCGAAAAGCGTATTGCCGAATTAGATGTGCTGTTTCAGCGGGTTTACGAGGATAACGTATCGGGAAAATTAAGCGATGAACGCTACGCCACGATGTCGGCAAACTACGAAGCCGAGCAAAAGGCTTTGAAAGAAAGTCTTATTCAGCTTCAAGCCGAAATCGACGAGCAGAACGACAAAACCGTGAATGTCTTCGCTTTTGTGGAAAAGGTCAAGCGGTATACCGAGATCAACGAACTTACGCCGGAAATTGTAAATGAGTTTATCGACTATATCATTGTGTCGAATAAACAGATCATCGACGGCAAAACGGTATACCCCATTGACATCTACTACAATGGCATCGGCGTATTCAACGCACCGCCCGCTGAAGAATATGAAGAACAGTTCCAAGAGATGCTCAAAGAAAAGCACTCGAAGGAACAAAAAACGGCATAGCCATTATGACTATACCGTAATTTGTCGGAGCCGCCTCCGTCCCCTTTACTTCCTTATGTGAAGGGGACGGAAGGGGCGTTTTTTTGTCTTAGAAAAATTATTGGTGATTCACACTTTTTTCACACATTGAAGTTAAAATTTAAAGTTGATTTTAGTTTCGCATTGTATACTGACCTTACAAACAAAGAAATGGCGCAAGCATGAGGAGAAAATGAAAAATCATCTTGGCAGGTAATGGAAAGGAAAGGGTAGGATATGGCATTTCAGAATGTATTTCAAAGATACGAATTAAAATATATGCTAACCGCCGATCAGAAGCGCAAAATCATGGAGGCTATGGAGCCCTACATGAAGCAGGACGAATTCGGTAGAAGCACCATCCGCAATATCTACTACGATACACCGGACAGTCTGCTAATCCGAAGATCACTGGAGAAGCCCATCTACAAAGAAAAGCTTCGGGTTCGCAGCTATACTAAGGCTACAGCAGACAGTACCGTGTTCATAGAACTGAAGAAAAAATATGACTCCGTTGTATACAAACGTAGAGTCAGTGTTCCGGAAGCAGATGCAGAAGGATATCTGAATCAGGGTAAGTCTCTGAAGCTAAAGAATCAGATCACGGAAGAGATTGATTATTTCCGTCAGCTTTACAAGGGACTTCGTCCGGCAGTCTTCCTCTCCTACGAGAGAGAAGCATTCTATGGCAAGGAGGATCACGAGCTTCGGATTACCTTCGATGAAAACATCCTGTGGCGCGAAGAGGACTTAAGCCTTCAAAGTGAGATTTACGGCAAGCCCATACTGGAGCCGGGATGCACACTGATGGAAATCAAGGTGGCGGCAGCGATGCCGAAATGGTTGGTAGATGTGCTGTCGGCAGAGAAAATCTATCAGACCTCTCTCTCCAAATACGGAGCAGCCTATGCACAGATGATGTCAGCAAAAAAGACATTGTTTATACCGGCAAGCAGATATGTGTCAGCGTTGCAGACACAAACTATAAAAAATCAAAAGCAGCGCAGAAAAGAGGTAAGTTATGTGGAATCAGTTATTTAATGGTGTATTTGATAGCAGTAATTTAGCAGTAGGTAATTTTGTATTATGTATCGCGGTATCGTTGGTCATCGGTCTGGCGATGGCGCTGACTTATCGTTACAAGACGAGATACACCCAGAGCTTTGTGGTGACTCTGGCGATGCTTCCGGCAGTAATCTGTGTGGTAATCATGATGGTGAATGGCAACGTGGGAGCAGGCGTGGCAGTGGCAGGAGCCTTTGGTCTGGTGAGATTCCGTTCTCTGCCCGGCACAGCGAAGGAAATTGGAGCCATCTTCATGGCGATGGCAGCAGGTCTGATTACCGGAATGGGCTATCTGGGATATGCGGCTCTCTACACCATTATTGTATGCGGTATTACGTTACTGTTTAATGTAATGGATTTCGGAAGAAACAAAGAAGAGGAAAACAAAAAGGTACTGCGTATCACCATCCCGGAGGATCTGGATTACACAGATGTATTTCAGGATCTGTTGGATGAGTTCACGGACAGTAACGAGTTAATCAGTGTCAAGACTGCCAATATGGGCAGCCTGTTCAAGCTTACCTATCATGTGACCTTGAAGGACGCGTCCAAGGAAAAGGATTTCATTGATAAGCTTCGTTGCCGTAATGGTAATCTGGAGATTGCCATGTCCAAGCAGGAGACCGTCACAGCAGAGCTATAGAGTATGAAAAAGCAGGTTTATTTTACGGAAAGGAAGGGTTAAGAATATGAGTAGAAAGCATATAAATCATAGATGGAACAGAAGAAAATATTCCGTGTTTGCAGTAATGTGTGCCGCAGCCATGGTAATGAGTGCCTGCGGTCAGACAGGAAGAGTCATTGACTCTACAGATAGCACCATAGATGTGGCTGTAGAAAATGTCAGCATCCAAAGTGGCAGCAGCAACGTCGATAGTGACAGTACAGTGGAGGGCGCAAGCAGCGCCGTGCAGAGCTTGGATGTCAGCGATATGTTCACCGACCGCGACAAGGAAGTGGGTTATGATGAGAATGAAGCAGTGCAGATTACGTTAAACGGAACTTCTGCAACCTGTGAGGATGCTTCCGTGCAGATTGATGGAACCACAGTGACAATTACGGATGAAGGTACTTATGTGCTATCCGGGACCTTGGAGGATGGTATGGTGATTGTGGATGCGGATGACGCTGATAAGCTTCAGATTGTGTTAAATGGTGTGACAATCACCAACAGCACCAGTGCAGCACTTTATATCAAACAGGCGGATAAGGTATTTGTCACCACCGCATCCGGTACAGTGAATACACTTTCCAGTACCGGAGAATTCGTGGCAATCGATGATAACAACATTGATGCAGCTATTTTTTCCAAAGAGGATTTGACCTTAAACGGTCTGGGCACATTGATCGTGCAGGCGGATTATGGCCATGGTATTGTCTCTAAGGATGATTTGGTAATCACCAGCGGTACCTATGAGATTACATCTGGAGATCATGGTCTGGCAGGTAAGGATAGTGTACGCATCGCCAGTGGAGACATTCAGATCACCTGTGCGGAGGATGGAATTCATTCCGGCAATGATGACGATGAGACCAAGGGCTTCACTTACATTGCAGGCGGCAATATCGCCATTACAGCAGGGGATGATGGGATTCATTCCGATACGCAGGTAGTGATTACCGGTGGAAACATTGATATTGTCAAGAGCTATGAGGGTATCGAGGGTAAGGTGATCGAGATTGCAGGAGGCAAAACAAGTGTTGTAGCAAGCGATGATGGTCTGAATGCTGCAAGCGGCAGCAGTACAGAAACCTTCTTGGACAGAGGTATGATGGATGAGGCTGAAGAGGGCGTTTATATCCTGATTTCCGGCGGGGAGCTTGCTGTGAATGCGAATGGCGATGGTCTGGACAGCAACGGAGATTTCTATGTGACAGGTGGTGAGACGTATGTCTCCGGTCCTACCAATGGCGGTAATGGGGCATTGGATTATGCAGGTGAAGCCCGGATTACCGGGGGTATTCTGGTGGCAGCAGGCTACAGCGGCATGGAGCAGAATATGGGCAGCACCTCCACACAAGGCTCCATCCTGATGAATACCGATTCTGTACAGGAGGCAGGTTCATCTATAGAGTTAAAGGACAGTGCAGGCAATGTGTTGGTGAGCTATAATCCCGAGAAAAATTACAATTCCGTAGTGGTAAGTACGCCGGATATCGTGGTGGGCGAGACTTATACATTGGACATCGGAACAGAGAGCAATGAAATCACCATGTCAGAGATTCTTTACGGAGAGGGCACCGGTTTTGGCGGTTTTGGTGGTGGCTTCGGCGGCAGACCCGGCTTTGGCGGTGACATGGAGTTCGATGAGAAATTTGAATTCGATGAGAACGAAGATGGGTTTGGCAGAAGAGGCAGAGGCTTCGGTAAAGGAATGAAGGAGGACGGATTCAATGGAGAGCGACCTGAGATGCCAGAGGGTGATTTCGATGGTGGATTCCCCAAGATAAACTTTGACGATAACCGTACATGGGATTGATAAAGGATAAAAAATAGTGCGCCGGGATGACGCACTATTTTTTCTTGCCATTGGAATTGGGTAAAGGCTTAACCTTAAACAATAAATATTCAAGATAATCCTTGAGGGATTGTCTGCTGGGTTGGGGAAGCTGTAATACCGTATCCAACAGATCATTGTAGTTATAGGTATCCACTAAAGGAGTAACTAATTTATCAAGGCTATATCTGCACTCTGTTCTGCCCAACAAATAATCGGTGCTGACATCATAGAAGTCGGCAATCTTGCCCAGTGTCTCCAGATCCGGATAATGTAATTCTTTTTCATAATTGGAGATCGTTCCGATGGACACATTTAAGTAGGCAGCCAGTTCTTTCTGATAAATATGCTTTTCCGTGCGCAGTGCGATCAGAATCGGTCCGATACTCATGGAACGTCTCTCCTTTCTGTTGATTTTAAGAATGTCAAATAGTTTTCTACTTTGTAGTTGTCACAATTTATGTTCTGTAAATTTCATTTTATAGTATTTCAGATATTAAGGAAGCGTATTCTAGGAATCAAATAAATATTTGGAGAAAAAGCAAAATAAATTTACTATCCGTGAATTACAGAAGTTTAAATTTCCTTAATATATTTGTGTTTTGGCTTGTTTGGCGTTATAATCAGTAAATAACTATTAGAAAGGTTCTGAAGAAATATATGAGAGAAGAAAAAGAAATTGACGTAATCAATTTTGGTTCTAATACCACAGGCAGACGAAAGCAGGGAGTGTCGTCAGATGACTATCTGGAGGACTGGGACAGCAGAAAACCGCGCAGGAGGGTACAAAGCGGCACGCGCAATTCTCGGACAAGAGAGGCTTACAGGGAATCCTCCGACCAGACCTTTGAGACCTCGGAGGACAGACCGGGAAGACAAAAGCAGAGAAGAGATAAAAATAATCAAACCCATCAAAGAAATAGAAAAGAGAAAAAGAAAAAATCCGGTTTTAAGCGTATTCTGATCATACTTTTGATTATAGTGATACTGTTGGCGGCAGGCTTGTATTATCTGGTAGGAGTTGCATATGACAAGATGAATTATGAGGAGATTCCGTCTGTGTCAAAGGAATCGCTGCAGGAGGATGGCGTAGTCAATATTTTGTTGATTGGTAATGACTCCCGGGAAAATGGGGAAGATGGACGTTCTGATGCCATGATTCTGTTGTCCATCAGTAAGAAAACAAAGAAGATTTATATGACATCACTGTTGCGGGATATGTATGTGGAGATTCCGGGACACGATGGCAACCGTCTCAATGCGGCATATTCTTATGGCGGAGCGGAGCTGTTGATGCAGACCATTGAGCAAAACCTGGGAATTGAGGTAAATCGTTATGTGTTGGTTAATTTTGAGGCATTTGCGAATCTGGTAGATGCGGTGAAGGGTGTAGATCTGGAGCTGACTAACGATGAGGTGGTGTTGGTAAATGGATATCTGTGGGAGTACAACATTTTGTTGGGACGTCCTGAGGGAACAGATTACTTTGATACCTCTCTCAGCGGCATGATTCACCTAAATGGTGCGCAGGCGCTTGCTTACACGCGCAATCGTTATATTGGAACGGATTTTGGACGGACAGAGCGTCAACGCAAGGTACTCACTGCTGTAATCAAGAAGCTGCCGGGGGCAATAGTGACGAATCCCAAGGGGTTAATCGATGGTCTGATGCCGAATCTGACTACCAATTTAACCAAGAGCGAATGTTATCGCCTGAGCTTGGTGGCGAGCAAGCTTTTGACCTATGATTTGGAACCAAGCAGTATTCCTATGGAAGGAACATACAAGGATGCGAATATCCGTGGAATGGCGGTACTGGAGGTAGATTTTGAGGCAAACCATAAATATTTGATGGAAAATGTATATGGAGAAAATAGAGAGTAAGAGAGAAATGGTTCTGGCATGAAATTTTTATTGACGGCACTGAATGCAAAATATATTCATTCCAACCCCGCAATCTACAGTCTGCGGGCTTATGCAGGGTTGGAGCTGCGTCCGTTTGTGGATCTTGCAGAATATACCATCAATCAGCAATTACAGGATATTCTCGCGGATATTTACCGCAGAAAGCCTACGGTGATTGGGTTTTCCTGTTATATCTGGAATTGGAATATGATACAGGATATCATTGTAGAGCTGCCCAAGATTTTGCCCGATGTGGATATCTGGCTGGGTGGTCCGGAGGTTACTTACGACGCAGAAGAGGTTTTGAAAAAATATCCCCTGTTAAAAGGAATTATGGTTGGAGAGGGTGAGGAAACCTTCCGGGAGCTTATGCGCTATTATGTGCAGCAGGAGAAGGATTCACATTGCGGATGTGAGGCGGCGGATGACAAGGAAGCATTGCATAGCATTGCCGGCTTGTGCCTTCATGATGGGTATACGCCCATCCGTCCGCTTACAGATATGAGCACGCTGCCCTTTTTGTATGATGACTTGGAGCTGTTTACCAACCGTATTATCTATTATGAGACAAGCAGGGGCTGTCCGTACAGGTGCAGCTATTGCTTGTCCTCCAGTGATAAAAGTGTACGATTGCGTGACATTCGTGTCGTAAAAAAAGAATTGCAATTTTTTCTGGACAACAATGTAACGCAGGTGAAGTTTATTGATAGAACCTTTAATTGTAATCATGAGCACGCCATGGCAATCTGGCAGTATATACACGAACATGACAATGGTGTCACCAACTTTCACTTTGAGATTTCCGCAGATATCTTAAGGGAGGATGAGATTGCGCTGCTGCAACAGTTCCGCCCCGGACTGGCGCAGTTGGAGATTGGCGTACAGTCTACCAATGAGCAGACCATTCATGCCATCGACAGAGTGATGAACGTGGATAAGCTGGAACGTATAGTGGGAGCAATCCACAAGGGCAATAACATTCATGTGCATTTGGATTTGATTGCCGGATTGCCCTTTGAAGATTATCAAAGCTTTGCGCGTTCCTTCAACCGGGTATATGGGATGCACCCGGAGCAGCTACAGTTGGGATTCTTAAAGGTGCTCAAGGGTTCTAAGATGCAGGAAAGGGCAGAAGAATTTGCCATTGTCTACAGGGACAAGCCTCCCTACGAGGTATTGCACACGCCGTGGCTTGCCTTTGGTGATGTGCTTCGTCTAAAAGCCGTTGAGGAGATGGTAGAGCTATACTATAACAGCAATCAGTATACGCATACATTACCCTATTTAGAGCGGATGTTTGAAAGTCCCTTTGTAATGTTTGAGGAATTGTCTGCTTTTTATGAGGAGCAGGGGTATTTTCAGAACAGTCCGGCGAGGGCTTACCGTTATCATGTGCTTCTGGAGTTTGCCGAAAGAAATGATCCGAAGCATAGTGACATTTACCGGGAATTGCTTACCTTTGATTTATATCTGCGGGAAAATGTAAAAAGCCGACCGGATTTCGCGCCTCCCTTGACGGACGCGGTGACGAAGGAGACCATTCGTGATTTTTACCGTAAGGAGGAGTCGGCGCGGGAGTATCTGCCCGTGTATGATGGCTACGATTGGAAGCAGCTTAGCAAAATGACACATTTAGAGCCCTTTCACTATCCGGTGTGGGATGTGGAGAGGATGATAAATGAGGACTTTAATGAGAGTTTCCATGAGCATTTGCGGCAGGCTGCTTATTGTTTATTCGACTATCAAAACCGCAGCCCCCTGACCCATGAAGCTGCTACCCAAATTATAAGACCCCAAAAAGGAGAATCCCCATGCTAAATACATATGTTGCTCTGGATCTGGAGACTACGGGACTTGCTCCAAAGCATGATAAAATTATAGAAATCGGTGCGCTCAAGGTGGTAGATGGACACGAGACAGATACCTTCAGCAGCTTTGTTAATCCGGGACGTAAGCTGGAGGAGCGCATCGTGGAGCTGACAGGTATTCGGGATACGCAGTTGAGTGATGCTCCTTATATAGAAGAAATATTAGATTCTCTTTTTGATTTTCTGGGGGATTTTCCCTTGTTAGGACACAGGATTCTTTTTGATTACTCTTTTTTGAAGAAAGCTGCAGTGGATTATAAGCGCAGCTTTGAAAAAAGCGGTGTGGACACTTTACGGATTGCCCGCAGATATCTTCCCGAACTGGAACATAAGAACCTGCCCTATCTTTGCACATATTATCAGATTCCGCATCAGGCGCATAGGGCGTTTCAGGATGCGGAGGCAACGCATAAATTGTATCAGAAATTGGCAGAGCTTTTTTATAAAGATGAGGAGGCAGCATTATTTCTTCCCGCCCCTCTGCATTATGCCGCGAAACGGGATACTCCGGCGACCAAACCGCAAAAGGAAAGGTTATATCGGCTGTTGTCACAGCATAATATAACCTTAGATTTAGATGTGGAAAAGCTTACCCGCAGTGAAGCCAGTCGGATGACGGATAAGCTTTTGGCAACATATGGGAGATAACACGAAGGTTAACTTATTGGTAGTTGTCCTTCAGTGTGCGGATAATAGAAGCTTTATTGGCGGAGCGCAATGTTTCTGCTGTGGCAAGCAGGCGCTCTATCTGCATGCTTTCACCATGGGAAGCCCAATATTGCGCCAGCTTGTAGTAGGTTCGACTCACGTCAGTATGGGTGCTGATGGCAAATTCCATGATGATGGAAGCCTCGGCTTCATAGCCGCCATCCCATAAAACATCTGCCCACTGTTGGAGTGTGCGCACCAAAACCGTATAATTCTGATCGTATTCGGTGAGTAAGGTGATATTGGGCGCTCCGTATTCCAGTTTCAGATCCGTGTTGGTAAAGCCG
This sequence comes from Lachnospiraceae bacterium, assembly GCA_017478245.1. Classification (GTDB taxonomy): domain Bacteria; phylum Bacillota; class Clostridia; order Lachnospirales; family Lachnospiraceae; genus Acetatifactor. The sequence continues at coordinate 6,555 of JAFVDW010000009.1, read as the reverse complement.
GTGAAGTTCACGATTCTTTGTTCGGAAAGCTCTCGCAGCAGTCGCTGGCATTCTGCTACAGTCGCATCGTCCTGCATGACTTCCGTGGGCAGAGCATCCCAGGGGATTGTGATGTATTCCAGATCATCCAGGGGTTTTCGCCGGGTGGCGTTTGCCCGTGCTTCCCGCTCCCAAAAAGAGCGATTTTCCTTTTCACTTAAGCGGTCCTGGCGTTTGATGCGTCTCGCCAAAACAAGTATAAATATAATAAAACTTGCCAAAAACGGTAATTTCATATATAATATCCTTTCAGAGTTTACGACATGGAGGAGTACAATGTTTAATTTCAATAATAAAAAGAACAGAAAGCGCTTATCTGCTATCATTATAATTGTTGTGGTACTTGCCATGATTATACCCACTTTATCATATTTCTTTGTTTAATTCAATGTGCGGCGGGTACATGGCTGAACTGTTACAATGGTTTTCATGGAGGCATATTATGAAAAAAAATGTGAAATTCGGAGTGCTGCTTGCAGTGATGCTGCTGATATGCGGATTCACGGTGCAGGCAAAGGAGGAAGACACGATTAAAAATGGTGTCTACGCCGAGACACTGGATTTGTCCGGCAAAACAGCGGCACAGGCGACAGCGGCGATTGAGTCCTATGTGGAGGAGCTGAAGGGAACGACAATCACACTGCTTGCAGCGGACGACAACGAGGTTCCTGTTACAGTCGGTGAGTTGGGAATCACCTGGAAGAACCGCGATATCGTAGCAGAAGCGGCGAAGCTGGGTACAGAGGGCAATGTCATTCAACGCTACAAATTGCAGAAGGATTTGGAGCATGAAAACAAAATTTATGATTTGGAGTTTTCCTTCGATCAACAGGCAATCAATGACATTCTTGTCAATGAATGTGCGAAATATGACCAAAAAGCGGTCAGTGCATCTTTGAAGAGAGAGAACGGGGCATTCCAGATTGTGGGCGGTCAGCCGGGATATGTATTGGATGTTGCAGCGTCAGCAGATAAGCTCAACGATTATCTGGCAAATGAGTGGAATGGGCAGGACGGCAGTATTGCTCTGGATATTATTGTGGATGAGCCAAAGGGGAGTGCCGGAGAGTTAGAGGAGGTAAAGGATCTTTTGGGAAGCTTTACCACATCTTATTCCTCCTCCGGTTCTTCCAGAAGAGCCAATGTGGAGAATGGATGCAGACTGATTAACGGAACCACGGTGTATCCCGGAGAAGAATTTTCCACTTATGCAACTGTATCACCCTTTTCACAGGCGAACGGTTATTACATGGCAGGTTCCTATTTGAACGGTAAGGTTGTGGATAGCTTGGGAGGCGGTATCTGTCAGGTATCCACCACACTTTACAATGCAGTGCTTCGCTCCGAGCTGGAGGTAACAGAGAGACATAATCATTCCATGATTGTCTCTTATGTAGATCCTTCCGCAGACGCTGCCATTGCGGAGAGCTCAGGTAAGGATTTTAAGTTTGTGAACAATTTGGATTATCCGATTTACATAGAAGGATACACTGCAGACAGAAAAATCACGTTTAATATATATGGAAAAGAGACGCGGGATGCCGGTCACAAGGTCAGCTATGTCAGTGAGGTTTTGGAAGTAAATAAGCCACAGGCAGATGCGATTTATGCGGACAGCTCCCATGCAATCGGATATATCGCTTCGGACAGTGCGCATGTGGGGTACAAAGCCAAATTGTGGAAGGTTGTGACGGAGAACGGCGTGGAAGTGAGCCGTACAGAGGTCAACAGCAGCAGCTATAAAATGGTTCCCAGAAGTGCGACGGTAGGAGTTGCGACTGACAATCCTCAGGCATATGAGGAGATAATGGCAGCCATCGGTACCGGCAATCTGGATCATGTGCGGAATGTGATGAACGCATTGATCTCCCAGCCGGCGGAGACCCCTGAGGTGGGTGAAGAGTAAAGCAAAAGGTAGAGGCAGTGATGAAACTTGGCAAGGTATCAGGCAACGTGTTAAAACGTTCCGTGTGGAAGCAAATTCATACCAGACGAGATGAGATAAAGGATAGCGCAGGGGCAGACTGCGCTATCTTTGCGTTGACAGATACCCATATCCCTGACATGGTGAGCTGCATGCAGGAGTCTGCTGTCAGCGTACGGGATAAAATATGTACGGAGCAGAAAAATGTCTCTTTCGCTAGCGCAGGCACTTTCGGCGAACCGGTGAGAACCATGGCACACCTTATTCAAAAATGCGTTAATAACATGGTGATAAGCGGGGCAGAGCCCCTGGCAGTGATGATTACCCTCCTTTTGCCCCAAGAGACGGAGGAGACCGAACTGAAGGCATTGATGGCAGAGGCGGATGAGGTCTGCGAGAGACTGTCTATACAGATTGCAGGGGGACAGACCAGAGTGACAAAATCCGTAAATCTACCCTTTGCAGTCGTCACAGGCTATGGTAAACTAAGTAAGAAGACTTATGGCGTTTTTAAGACCGCCAGACCGGGGCAGGATATTGTGCTCAGCAAGTGGATTGGTTTGGAGGGAACCGCTATGCTTGCCCGCAGGGGAAGAGAAAAATTATTGGCACGGTATCCGGCGTATCTGGTGGAGGAAGCCATAGACTTTGACCGGTATCTGTCCATTGTGCCGGAGGCGGCAGCAGCGGTGAAGTCCGGCGTGTGTGCGATGCATGATGCTTCGGAAGGAGGCATATTTGCAGCCCTCTGGGAGTTGGCAGAGGGAGCAGGCGTTGGACTGACTATAGATTTGAAAAAGCTGCCTATCCGTCAGGAGACCGTGGAGGTATGTGAGGTTTTAAATGCGAATCCCTATGAACTATTATCGGGAGGATGTCTGATTATGACCACCGAAGACGGAGCGAGTCTGGCGGCGGCACTGCAGGCGGAGGGACTTCCTGCAGTCGTGGTGGGAAAAATGACCGACAGTAACGATAGACTGATACTGAACGAGGACGAAGTAAGATATATGGATCGACCGAAACAGGATGCAATCTATGGATATTGATACATAAGAAATCATAAATATGAAATCAGTAAATCTCGAAAGGAAGGGTTAAACGATGAGAGAAGAATTGTTGGCAGTAATCGAGAAAAACAGCCGTATAGACTTAAAAGAACTGGCTGTTATCTTAGGTGTGGAAGAGATTGATGTGGTAAATGAACTGGCAGCTCTGGAGGCAGAGGGTGTGATCTGTGGATATCACACATTGGTCAACTGGGAAAAGACCTCCATTGACAAGGTGACAGCATTGATTGAGGTGCGTGTGACACCCCAGAGAGGTCAGGGCTTTGACAAGATTGCAGAGCGCATTTATAAATATCCTGAAGTGCGTAGTGTGTACTTGATGGCAGGCGGATATGACCTGATGGTGATTTTGGATGGCAAGACGCTGCGCGAGGTATCCATGTTTGTGACAGATAAGCTTTCTACTTTGGAGACCGTGAACAGTACGGCGACCCATTTTATCCTGAAGAAATATAAGGATCACGGCACTGTTTTTAGCCAGAAATCTGAGGACGAAAGAGAGATGATCACACCATGAGAAATCCATTAGCAGACAAGGTAGTAGAATTAAAACCATCCGGTATTCGTAAATTTTTTGATATTGTCAGTGAGATGCAGGATGCAATCTCACTTGGTGTGGGCGAGCCGGATTTTGATACCCCCTGGCATATTCGTGACGAGGGTATCTATTCACTGGAGAGAGGAAGAACCTTTTATACCTCCAATTCCGGTCTTAAGGAGCTTCGCACAGAGATTTGTAATTATATGAAAAGAAAACAAGGCATACAGTATGATTGGGCGAAAGAGGTCATTATCACCGTAGGCGGTTCAGAGGCAATCGATATTGGTTTGCGTGCCATGTGTAATCCCGGAGATGAGGTGCTGATTCCACAGCCCAGCTATGTGTCCTATGAGCCATGTGCGATTCTGGCGGGAGCAACTCCCGTCATCATTGACTTGAAGGCAGAAAATGAATTCCGTCTGACCGCAGAGGAGCTGGAGAACGCCATCACGGACAAAACAAAGGTATTGATTCTGCCGTTTCCGAACAATCCCACCGGAGCCATTATGGAACGTGAGGACTTGGAAGCAATCGCAGAAGTAGTGAAAAAACATGACATTATTGTAATGTCAGACGAAATCTATTCCGAGCTGACCTACAAGGGCGAGCATGTATCCATTGCCAGTCTGCCCGACATGCAGGAGCGCACTATTGTCATTAATGGGTTTTCCAAGGCATACGCTATGACCGGATGGCGTCTGGGCTACGCATGCGGTCCCAGAATCATCATTGAGCAGATGACCAAGATTCATCAGTTTGCCATCATGTGCGCACCCACCACCAGCCAGTATGCTGCAGTAGAGGCATTGAAAAATGGGGATGCGGATGTGGCAGAGATGAGAACCTCCTACAATCAGAGAAGAAGATTCCTGTTAAATGCGTTCAAGGAGATGGGGCTGGAGTGTTTTGAGCCTTTTGGAGCCTTTTATGTATTTCCCTGTATCAAGGAATTTGGCATGACCAGTGATGAGTTTGCCACCAGATTCCTGGAGGAGGAGAAGGTGGCTGCCGTGCCCGGAACGGCTTTTGGCGACAGCGGGGAAGGGTTCTTACGAATTTCCTATGCTTATTCGTTGGATAAACTCAAGCTTGCCATGGGAAGACTGGAGCACTTTGTGAATAAGCTCAGGGCAGAGCAGGGCGCAAAATAGGGCTAAAGAATTAGGAGATTTGTGCCGAAGAAATAAGATGGCGATGTTGTCAAGTGACGGCATGTCAAGAATGAGGTCAGTTATGCACATTGTATTACATCAGCCGGAGATTCCGGCAAATACCGGCAATATAGGAAGAACCTGTGTGGCGACGGGGACATCGCTGCATTTGATTGAGCCCTTGGGCTTTCGCCTGAATGAAAAGGAGATCAAGCGAGCCGGTATGGATTACTGGGAGCATCTGGATGTGACCAGATATATGAACTTTGATGAATTCAAGGAGCGTCATCCGGGTGCTAAGATTTGGATGGCGACCACGAAAGCAAAGCATATATATACGGATGTCCATTTTGGAGCGGACGATTTCATTATGTTCGGTAAGGAAAGTGCAGGCATTCCGGAGGAGATACTTGTGGATTATGAAGAGACATGTATCCGAATTCCCATGCTGCCTGCCATTCGTTCCTTGAATCTATCCAATGCAGTGGCGATTGTACTTTATGAGGCACTCAGACAACAATCCTTTCATGAGATGCAGCTTGCGGGTGAATTACACAGGCTACGGTGGAAAGCGTAAACGCCTAGAAAGTAATAGAGAATGTGAGGAAATATGGCACAGAGTAAGAATGCGAAAGCAAGGAAGCAAAGTAACAAGAAGAAAAACCGAAATCGTGCAGCAGCTCTTATGGTGAGCGTTCTGTTGGTGTTGGTCATCGGAGGAGCTGTTTATGCAACAGGTCGTTCCGTGCAGACAGTACAGATTCCAAGAAATGTCACCATCATTATCGATGGAGAGGATGTCAGCAGATTGAGCGAGGAGAAAGCAATCAAGCTGCTGGAGGAAAAGTATCCCTGGAATATGACCGTGGTCTATGGAGAGCACACCAAAGAGGTGGAAAATCAGATTGCCCCTGAGATTCAATGGGTGGTACAGCAGGCATTTCAAGAAGCTGAAAGCGTCAGTGCCGAGGAAAAATCGCTGACCTTCTGGCAGCGTCTTACAGGTTCTGGCAAGGAGGCTGAGCCGGTGGTATTACAGTATGAGCTTGCAATGCCGGATGGTGCAGACGTGGCGGAGGCGTTGGCTTGGCAGCTAACCTCCGAGTGGGGAGATCCCGCAGAAAATGCCAAAATCACGGAATACGATACAGCAAGTGGCAGGTTTCTTGTAGAAGAAGGCAAGAATGGCACCGAGATTGACGAAGAGAAGCTTAAAGAGGAGATTGTAGCGGCTGTAGAAGAGAGAGATTTTGTGAGAACCATCACTGCGCCGGACAAGTTTGTTGAGCCTGCGATTAAAGCCTCTGCTTTTAAGGTCATGTCTACCTATGAGACGACTACTACTGCCAATCAGGACCGCAATACCAATGTGCGGCTCGCGGCAGAAGCAGTCTGCGGAACGATTTTGCAGCCTGGGGAACAGTTTTCTTACAACACTGTGGTAGGTCCCAGGACGGCGGAAAAGGGTTATAAGCAGGCGGCAGCTTACTCTGATGGGCAGACGGTATTGGAATATGGCGGCGGTGTCTGTCAGGTATCCAGTACCCTCTACAATGCCGTGATTGGAGCGGGACTTCGCACCGATGTTCGTACCGGACATACCTTTGAGCCCAGCTATGTGACACCGGGACAGGATGCTACTGTGAGTTATGCAGAGCCGGATTTCGTATTTACTAACACCAGTGATGCCACGGTAGGCATCCGGGCGGTATACAATGATCGCAAGATGTATGTGGAGTTTTATGGTGTGCCGGTACTGGAGGAGGGAGTCAAGAGATATATGCGCTCGGAGAAGACTTCAGAGCTCGACTCTCCTGCACCTACCTATGT
>JAFVDW010000066.1 GCA_017478245.1 Lachnospiraceae bacterium | reverse complement strand
GGCTTTTGTATGGTAGGCAGTCTTAGCGGAGAGGTGCGTGAATCCAAGGAGAGAGTGCAGGTGGCACTGAAGAATGTAGGGCTGAATCTGCCGCCTACGCATATTACGGTGAATTTGTCTCCGGCAGACAAGAGGAAAGAGGGGACTGCCTTTGATCTGCCCATTGCAGTGGGAATGCTTCAGGCAATGGAGTATTTTACAAAAAAGGCAACTCGCAAAATTTTGTTTCTGGGGGAGTTGGGACTGGATGGAGAGATTAAAGGGGTGAGAGGTGTGCTTCCCATTGTGCGAGAGGCAGCAGAACGGGGAATAGAGCAATGTATTGTGCCAGAGGCAAATGCTATGGAGGCGGCGGTAATTCCGGGAATCAGTGTGAGGGGAGTCCGGCATATTCGACAGTTGATGGATTTTCTGATATATTGTGATTCTGCGGAGGATGGGAGGAAGGAGGAAGCTTTAGACAAGTTGCTTCCGAGAGTCATGGTGGACAGGGAGCAGTTGTCGGAGGAGTCGTATGACTATCCTTATGATTTTGCGCAGGTAAATGGACAGACGGTGGCGAAGCGGGCGGCAGAAATTGCGGCAGCAGGCTTCCATAACTTGCTGATGATCGGACCGCCGGGAGCGGGAAAATCCATGATTGCAAAGCGGATACCGGGGATTTTGCCGCCGCTTACCCCCAAGGAGAGTCTGGAGGTTACCTCAATTATGAGTGTGGCAGGTCTTTTGGGGAATAAACCCTTGATTACAAAGCGGCCATTTCAGAATCCGCATCACACCATTTCTCCAGCTGCTTTCATTGGCGGGGGCAACAGTCCCAAGCCCGGCGTAATCTCTCTTGCACATCGAGGTGTTCTGTTTCTGGATGAACTTCCTGAATTTCAAAGAAATATAATAGACAGTATGCGGCAGCCTTTGGAGGAGCGAAAGGTGCAGGTTGCCAGAAATTACAAAACTGTGAGCTATCCGGCGGATTTTATGTTGGTATGTGCCATGAATCCCTGTCCCTGTGGTTACTATCCCAATCCCAATAAGTGTACATGCTCCCGGACACAGGTACAGCGCTATGCAGGCAAGGTGTCAGGTCCGATTCTGGACAGAATCGATTTGTGTGTGGAGCTGCAGTCTGTGGAGCTGAAGGATTTGAGCAGGAGTTCGCAGATAGAGAGCAGTCGAACCATACGAGAGCGTGTGCTGCAGGCGCGAAAGCTACAGGAAAAGCGATTTGCGGGAAGCAATAAGCGCTTTAATGCAGAGATGGATGCAGAGGATGTGAAGGCATTCTGTATATTGGGGGATAAGGAACAAACATGTGCGGAAGAATTGTATCACACAATGCAGCTAAGTGTGCGGGCTTACCATCGACTGTTAAAGGTGGCGAGAACCATTGCGGATCTGGCAGAGCAAGAGCATATTGGTGTAGAGCATCTGATGGAGGCGGCTTGCTTTCGGACGCTGCAGGGATAAATAGAAGGATAGGAAGGTGTGAAGTATATGGGAAGACAGGAACGAGAAGAAAATAGGATGTATGTTTATTGGCTGTCTAGTGTGGAGAGCGTGGGAAACAGAACAATACAAAAGCTGTTAAACCATTTTGGCAGTGGGAAAGGTATCTATCATGCGCGTGAGGAGGAATTAGCAGTCTTCCTGAACCGGAAGCAGATGGAGTGCATCAAAAAAAGCAGGCGTGAATGGAACCCGGAAAAGGCATATTGGGATTTGCAAAAAAAGGGAATACGCTTTCTGTTGCAGCAGGATGAGGAGTATCCTGAAAAACTGCGCAATATACCGGATGCACCCTGCGGAATGTTCTGTCTGGGGAATTTGCCCAGAGAGGATGTTCTGTCGGTAGCAATCATCGGGGCAAGAGAATGCTCGGAGTATGGGAAATATGTGGCAAAGGGGCTGGGCGACGCGTTGGGGAAGCAGGGGGTGCAGGTAATCAGCGGCATGGCAAGGGGCGTGGACGGTATCAGTCAACAGGCAGCCTTGGATGCAGGCGGTGTTTCCTATGGGGTGTTGGGCTGCGGTGTGGATATATGCTATCCGGCAAGTAACAGAGCCTTATACGAGGAGCTTGTGAAAGTGGGAGGAGTGTTATCTCCTTTTCCGCCGGGAACACAGCCGAGACCACAGAACTTTCCGCCTCGCAATCGCATTGTCAGTGGGTTGGCAGATGTGATTGTGGTGGTGGAGGCAAGAGCTAAGAGCGGAACATTAATCACGGTAGACATGGCACTTGAACAGGGTAGAGAAGTCTATGTGGTGCCGGGGCGTATCACGGACAGACTCAGCGATGGCTGTAATAGACTGTTGAAGCAGGGAGCGGCAGTGCTGCTATCGCCCTATGATTTCTTAGAGGACATGGCGCAGCGCTGTGGAAAAGGAGGGATACAGAAGCAAGAAGGGGAAGGGGAGCCCGATGGTATTTGCAGTATGGAGAAAAGGAGTCCATTCATATCCCGCTTGGATGTATCCCAAGAAATGCGGAGGGTGTATGAGGCGTTGGATTATGAACCACAGTCTGTAGAGCAGATTACAGAAAGACTTCAGGGGCAGATGCGCATAGACCCCATGCAAGTCAATACGATACTGTTAAGCTTAAGTATGATGCAAGTGGCGTCCCAACTGTCGCCGGGACATTTTTCATTGAAAGTATAAAAGTAAATCGGAACTTTGATGTAAAATCTGATGGAAGGTGCCCATAGGTATTGATAGACCGGAGGCAATGTCATGGAGAAAATTTTTGAGAGTGAATATCGATTCTTATGTATTCTGTGGGAGAATGTGCCCATTGCCAGTCCGAAGCTGGTACAGATATGTAATGACATTGACAGTCGGTTTTTGGTACATTACAATAGATAAATGGTTGGCGGGGCTTGTATCACAGCTTGATGAATGCAGCCAGGGACAGCCGGAAAGGAAGAGAAATGTAATGTTTCGTAAATTTGTCAGTTATTATAAACCATATAAATTTGTTTTCTTTTTTGATTTGTTCTGTGCCTTTGTGCTCAGTATGATCGATATTGCATTTCCGCAACTGTTACGGTGGTTGACGGCGACCTTTTATACGCGGGATGCACAGGTGATACTGCATGGGCTGGGACTGATGATTGCGCTTCTTCTGGTGATGTATCTTGTGAGAGCAGCGTGCCGTTTCTATATTACCTGCCAAGGGCACATCATGGGTGCCTACATGGAGAGTCAGATGCGTCAGGATTTGTTCGACCAGTATCAGCGGTTTTCTTTTTCCTATTATGACCGGAACAATACGGGGGAGATGATGAGTAAGCTCGTATCCGACCTGTTTGACATCTCGGAGTTGGCACATCATGGTCCGGAGAATATCTTTATTTCACTGGTGAAAATCATCGGATCCTTTGTGTTGCTGCTTCGCATTAACGTACCCATGACGATGATTCTCGGATTGGTGGTGCTTGGTATGATTCTGTTTAGCGTTAAACGTAATCGGCTGATGCGTGCCACCTTCAATGATAATCGCAAGAAAATTGCCGCAGTCAATGCCCGCTTACAGGATTCTCTGGCGGGAATCCGTGTGGTGAAAAGCTTTGCCAATGAGTCCGTGGAACAGCAGAAATTTGCGGAGAGCAACGGGAGATTTCTGGAATCGAAACGACAGAATTATATTCAGATGGGCATCTTTCAGACCGGCAATAATTTCTTTGAGGGCTTGATGTATATCGTCGTGTTGGCTGCAGGGGGCTTCTTTATTGCGCGGGGTCAGCTTACGGCGGCAGATTTGGCAGTCTATGCGCTCTACATTAATATTTTTATCAATCCTGTGAATGTGCTTGTGGAGTTCACAGAGCAGTTGCAGAAGGGGATGAGTGGCTTCAAGCGCTTTGCGGAGGTCATTGATACCATGCCGGAAATTGTGGATGCACCGGATGCGAAGGAACTGACAGATGTGAAGGGAGTGCTGGATTTCAAGGATGTATCCTTTTCCTATGAGGATGAGGAATGTGTGCTGACACATGTGGATATCCATGTGGATGCGGGACAAAATATTGCACTGGTGGGACCCTCCGGCGGTGGTAAGACGACGCTCTGTTCTCTCTTGCCACGGTTCTATGATGTGCAGGGCGGTGCGGTCTGTGTGGATGGGAAGGATGTGCGGATACTGACTCAGAAGAGCCTAAGAGAAGCCATCGGTGTGGTACAGCAGGATGTGTATCTGTTTGCGGGGAGCATCCGCGAAAATATTGCGTACGGCAAACTGGATGCAACGGAGGAAGAAATCGTTCAAGCTGCCAGGAATGCGGCAATTCATGATTTTATACAAGCTCTTCCGGAGGGGTATGATACTTATGTGGGTGAGCGGGGCACCAGATTGTCCGGCGGGCAGAAGCAGCGTATCGCCATCGCCAGAGTATTTTTGAAGAATCCGCCGATTCTGATTTTGGATGAAGCGACCAGCGCCTTGGATAACGAGAGTGAGCAATACATTCAGGAGAGTCTGAATAAGCTGGCGGCAGGCAGAACCACCATCACCATCGCCCACCGTCTGTCCACCATCAAGAGTGCAGATGAGATCATTGTCATTGATGGGGAAGGAATCAAGGAGCGTGGCACACACGAAGAATTGATGAAAAGAAACGGAATCTATGCCAGATATCAGCAGATGGCGGAGAGATTATAGAGCGTAGAAAGGCAGTTGTAATTTATAGAAAATCAGCTATTATATAAAAGTAGGTATTACGGAACTCCTTTGCGTGTTATTATGATTGTGCATCAATTAGTGTTAAGAAATAGAAGACTCATGCCGAAATAAGAAATGTAGTTTTATATATTTTTATTGTTATGTCTTTGCCCATATTATGGGTACAGAGGCTGACAAGTAGTAACACGGAGGTTTTGTCAAAGCTTTCAAGGAAGAAAGGAGAACACAAGTATGGCAACGAATATCTACAGTAATTACAATCAGCCCTATCGGGGACCGGATCGAGCAGGTAAAAGGGAAAGAACCGCAGAGGGAAAAGCTGTCGGAGCACGCACGCGGGATGCGGAACGGACGTCAGATGGGACGGGCAGCAGTTCGTCTGCAACCGTGTCGTTTTCCCATGAGGGTATGGACGCGTTAGCGAATGCAAAGAGAGCCCCGCAGGAAGGAAAATGGCGCGCAAGGGGAGGCATCTCGTCGGATATGGAGGAGGTTACTTCCACGAATTCTGTTGGGGAATCCGGGCTTTCCGAGAAGGCGCAGAAATATCTGGAGAGCTTGCGTCAAAAGTATGGCGATTATGATTTCTTTGTGGCAGGTAAAAACGATGACCCCAGAGCACTCATGAGGGGTGGCACCAAGGAATTTTCCATTGTCTTTAGCAATGAGGAACTGGAACGCATGGCAGAGGATGAGAATTACGCAGATGAAAAGCTTAAGAGTATGGAGCGTGCTGTCAACATGTCAAAGAAAATCAGTGAGCAGTTCGGAAAAGATGGTGTGAACGTCCTTAGGACGGAAATTTCTTTTGATAATGATGGAAAGATGTCTATTTTCACCGAGTTGGAAAAAACTACGGAAAAGCAAACCGAGCGTATTCGTGCATCACGGGAAAAACGAGCAGAGGAGCGCAAGGAGGCAGAAGAGAAGGAAATCAATAAGAGGGAAGAAGAAAAGCATAAAGCGGATTTTGAGACAGTGGAAGGAAAGCGTGTGAGCGTTGCGGCGTCCTCCGAGGAAGAATTGATGGAAAAGATTGGCGCCATTGACTGGGAACAGGATGCTGATTAAAATTCGGAAGTTTTATTGAGTAATAACGAGAAATGACGAAAGCGAAACTATTTGGGGTGGTACACACCTTATAGAGTTTCGCTTTTTGTATGTAGCTTTTTCCTGTGTGAAATTGTATTTAAAATGAAAGGTTGTTTTTAAGAACGCAAAAATACGAAAGGAGGCGATTGATTGAAGCCAAAATCATTGTGCGCAGATGATATTGAGGTAATAAAACAGTATTCTGATATGGTGTATCGCATGGCATATTCTTTATTGAAAGATAGATATGATGCAGAGGATATTCATCAGGAAGTATTTATGAATTATTTGAAAAGAAGACCGCGCTTCGAGAGCGATGAGCATGCAAAAGCGTGGTTTTTGCGAGTGACAATCAATGCCTGTAAAAATGTCTTAAAGACAGCATGGAGGAAACGGGTAGTCAGCTTGGGAGAGACAGATTTGGATAGGTTGGAAGTGTCTGAGGAAGGGGCGGGAGAGGCGCTGGACGACATTGCCGCAATGGTGAAGCGTCTTCCGCAGAAATATCGCATTGTGATTCATCTTTTTTACTATGAGGAATTATCTGTTCTGGAAATTGCGGAAATTTTACATGCGAAACCATCTACGGTGAGAACACAGTTGACGAGAGCAAGAGCAAAATTGAAGGAGTTCATGGAGGATTGACAATGTTTGAGGAGAAAGCATTTCAGGTGGCATATCAAAAAGCCTATGACGAAATTGTTCCTGACGAGGAGTGCATACGCAGGTTGGTGGAGGGAGAAGAAAGATTTCAGAGGAATGGCAGAATGACGGTTTTCAAGCCCTTGATAACTACCATGGCAGTGACAATACCAATGCTGTGTCTGGCTTTGGTTGTTTCTCTGCCAGCCCTGGCGAAAAACATTCCAAAGGTTTATGACGTGGTAGCAAAATATGCTCCGGGACTGGAAAATTATATATTGCCCTCACAGCTTAGCAGTACCAGTCAGGGAATCACTATGCAGGTGGAAGCTGTCCATGTGGAAGGGACATCAGCAGAGCTGGTGCTATCCTTTTCGGATGCAGAGAACAGCCCTTATAATTACATTAAGGGGGCGGTAGATTTATATGACAGTTATCATTTGCAGAGCTATGGTGCGGTAAGTAATGTGGGAGGATGTCATTTTCTGGAGTATGATGAGGCGGCGGATAAAGCATATTTTAAACTGGATTTGACGACGAATGAGGT